>CACFIL010000034.1 GCA_902566315.1 uncultured Pelagibacteraceae bacterium | reverse complement strand
GCCAATGAGAACAAAATGTGTACATTTATTTTCATGATTCGAATGTTAATAAATGAAAAAAACGAGGCAAAAAATGACTAAAAATAACTTAAAAGTGGTGAAATCCACAAAAGATAAAGAATTGGAAGATAAAGAAAAAAATAAAGCACTAGATGCTGCAATCAGCCAGATAACAGACAGCTTTGGAAAGGGCTCCGTGATGAAGCTTGGAGAACAAAAAGCAATGGATATTGAGTCCATTTCTACTGGATCTTTGAGTTTAGACTTGGCACTTGGAATAGGCGGTTTGCCAAAAGGTAGAATTGTTGAAATTTACGGACCAGAGTCATCTGGTAAAACTACATTAGCTTTACAAGTTGTTGCTGAAGCACAAAAAGCAGGTGGAATTTGTGGATTTGTAGATGCAGAACATGCATTGGATCCAGTTTATGCAAAGAAATTAGGTGTTAATACTGAAGAGTTACTTATTTCACAGCCAGATACTGGTGAACAAGCATTGGAAATAACAGATACTTTAATTAAATCTGGCTCAATGTCAGTTTTAGTAGTCGACTCAGTTGCAGCATTAACTCCAAGAGCAGAAATTGAAGGAGATATGGGGGATCACCATGTTGGTCTTCAAGCAAGACTAATGTCTCAAGCTCTTAGAAAATTAACAGGATCAATTTCAAGAACTAATACAATGGTTATATTTATTAACCAAATTAGAATGAAAATTGGTGTAATGTTTGGAAGCCCAGAAACAACTTCTGGAGGTAATTCTTTGAAATTTTATTCTTCGGTAAGAATGGATATTAGAAGAATTGGTGCAATAAAAGATAAAGAACAAATTATTGGAAATACAACAAGAGTAAAAGTTGTTAAAAACAAAGTTGCACCACCATTTAAAGTTGTTGAATTTGACTTAATGTATGGAAAAGGAATTAGTAAAGTAGGGGAACTAATCGACCTTGGTGCCAAAGCTGAGATTGTTGAAAAATCTGGAGCTTGGTACGCTTACAAAGGTGAAAAAATTGGTCAAGGTAGAGAGAATGCTAAACTTTACCTTGAGCAAAATCCAAAAGCTGCTGCTGAAATTGAAATGGCTATCAGAGAAAAAGCTGGTGTTATTTCAAAAAAGATTGAGGGTAATCCTTTAAGCGAAGAAAAGCTTGAAGCACAGAAGAAAGAGGAAGAAGTTCCTACCAAAAAGAATTAGCAGATAACTTTTAGTTATTAAAAAAAGGCGCTCTATTGGGCGCCTTTTTTCCCTTCAGAAGTGTAGACATCATATAAAAATGCTGTATTTTGGTAAAATATGGCTAAAACATTAAATGAAATTAGGTCAGCATTCTTAGATTATTTTGAAAAAAATGATCATAAAATAGTTGAGTCTAGCAATTTAGTTCCAAATAACGACCCAACATTGATGTTTGCCAATTCTGGAATGGTTCAATTTAAAAATGTGTTTACTGGACTTGAAAAAAGAGACTATCAAAGAGCCACAACATCTCAAAAATGTGTAAGAGCTGGTGGCAAACATAACGATCTTGAAAACGTTGGCTATACTCCAAGACACCATACGTTTTTTGAAATGTTGGGAAACTTTTCTTTTGGCGATTATTTTAAAGAAAGAGCTATTGAACTTGCGTGGAATTTAATAACAAAAGAATTTGGTTTAGATAAGAACAGACTTTATGTAACTGTCTACCATGATGACGACGAAGCCTTTAATTACTGGAAAAAAATTGCTGGGTTAAGTGAAGATAAAATCATTAGGATAGCAACATCTGATAATTTTTGGTCTATGGGTGAAACAGGACCTTGCGGTCCTTGTTCAGAAATATTTTATGATCATGGAGACCATCTTGAAGGTGGATTGCCAGGAACGAAAAATGAGGATGGTGATAGATTTATAGAAATTTGGAATTTAGTCTTTATGCAGTATGAGCAAATTTCAGAAGATAAACGAATTAATCTGCCAAAACCATCAGTTGATACTGGTATGGGTTTAGAGAGAATTGCTGCATTGCTTCAAGGAACTCACGACAACTATGAAACAGATC
>CACFIL010000033.1 GCA_902566315.1 uncultured Pelagibacteraceae bacterium | reverse complement strand
ATTATAAACAAAAAAAATCCAAAATTTAAAGCAAGACAAAAATGATCTCTCGATCATTTCTATAATAAATTATGATAGTTGGTTCAATCTCAGAGAATAAAAATTTAGAAAAGAGAGTTGCCGTTACCCCCGATATAATAAAAAAATATAAATCCTTGGGCTTAGAAATATGTTTGAGCAAAAATTATGCAATTCATCTTGGGATAAGTGATGATGAATATAAGGCTCAAGGAGCAACTATTTCTGAAAATAATGAAGTAATAGAAAACTCAGATGTAATAATACAAATGAGTATCCCAGATAGTGAACATTTATCAAAATTAAAGAAAGATCAAATTTTAGTAGGAGTACTAAACCCTTATACAAATGAAGATATACTAAAAAAAATAATTTCAAAAAATATAAAATGTTTTTCTCTAGAATTGTTACCAAGAATTACAAGGGCACAATCTATGGATATTCTTTCTTCTCAAGCAAATTTAGCTGGATATAAAGCAGTAATAGATGCTTTTGCATATTTCCAAAGAGCTATACCAATGATGATGACCGCTGCAGGAACTATATCGGCAGCAAAAGTTTTAGTAGTAGGTGCAGGTGTAGCAGGTTTACAAGCTATAGCTACTGCAAAGAGAATGGGAGCTATAGTTTTTGCAACAGATGTAAGAATGGCATCAAAAGAGCAAGTTGAAAGTTTAGGTGGAAAATTTTTAACTGTAGAGGGCTCTGAAAATTTAGAAACTGAAGGCGGGTATGCTAAAGAAGCCAGCGACGATTTTAAAAAAAAACAAGAGGAATTACTTAAAGAAACACTAAAAAAAATAGATATAATTGTTTGCACAGCTTTGATACCAGGCAAGAAAGCACCCATAATTATAAAAAAAGACATGATAGATGTCATGAAGTCTGGATCAGTAATATATGATTTGGCAGCATCACAAGGTGGAAATTCAGAATTAACTCAAGTTAACGAGGTGGTTGATAATAATGGTGTAAAAATTATGGGTGATTCAAATATATTAAATAAGTTACCAGTTTCAGCTTCGAACTTATATTCAAAAAATATGTTTAATTTTATCAGTAACCTGTATGATATAGAAAAAAAATCTTTTGAGATTAATCTTGAAGATGAAATAATTGAGAAAACAATTGTAAAGTAATGGAAATAGATCCTTTTATATTTAGATTAAGCATATTTATATTATCAATATTTATTGGTTACTATGTTGTATGGAGCGTCACACCTTCATTACATACGCCGTTGATGTCTGTAACTAATGCGATATCCTCTGTAATAATAGTTGGCGCTATTATTGCTGCATTGGCTGGTTCATCAAGCAACATCTTTGAAAAATCAAATATTTTTGGATTTTTAGCGATTATATTAGCTGCAGTGAACATTTTTGGTGGGTTTCTTGTGACACAAAGAATGTTGCAAATGTATAAAAAGAAAAAGAAGTAAATATGTCTGCAAATTTATCAGCAACTTTTTATCTTATATCGGGAATATTATTTATACTGGCATTAAGAGGTTTATCTTCGCCAGAGACTTCTCGTCAAGGAAACTATTTTGGTATTGCAGGCATGGTAATTTCAATAATTGTTACATTTCTTGCAGTTGGAAATTTTGGTACAGGTTTAGTATATGTTTTAATTTTCCTGATAATTGGTGGATCAATTGGGGCATTTATCGCTTTCAGGATTCCAATGACAGCAATGCCAGAGCTTGTTGCAGGCTTCCATAGCCTTGTAGGTCTTGCCGCGGTATTTGTTGCTATATCTGCCTTCTTAAAACCAGACGCTTTCAATTTAGGAATTGCAGGCAATATCAAACTTGCAAGTTTAATTGAAATGTCACTTGGTGCAGCAATTGGTGCAATTACTTTTTCAGGATCAATTATTGCTTTTTTAAAGCTTAGAGGAATAATGTCTGGTTCGCCAATTACATTTAAAGGACAACACTTAATTAATTTAATATTAGGGCTAGCAATACTGTTTCTTATTTATTACTTATGTATATCTCAATCATCAAACATTTTTTGGTCTCTTGTTCTAATATCTTTTATTGTTGGAGTTTTATTAATAATTCCAATAGGAGGTGCAGATATGCCAGTTGTAATATCAATGCTA
>CACFIL010000032.1 GCA_902566315.1 uncultured Pelagibacteraceae bacterium | reverse complement strand
ATAAAGCCATAAATATTGCAGCTTTACCGTAAAATTGAAATCTTTTTTCAGCTTTGTATCTTTTAATTAAACGTTCTTCTTTATTCATATTTCTCTCTATATTTTTTCACAACAGATAAGGCAACAATATTTAAAACTAAAGTAACTATAAATAAACTTAATCCCAATGCAAAAGCTGCTTGGGTTTTCGGATCCCCAAATTGTTGATCACCAATTAAGATAACAACAATTTGAGCAGTTATTGTTGAAGTGGACTCTAATGGATTAAGAGTTAGGTTTGCTGCCAACCCTGATGCCATTACAACAATCATTGTTTCACCAATAGCTCTAGAAACACCTAATAAAATAGATCCAACAATTCCAGGTAAAGCAGCTGGAATAATTACTCTTTTTATTGTTTCAGATTTTGTTGCTCCCATGGCATAGCTACCATCTCTAAGATTTTGAGGAACACTTGTAATTACGTCGTCACTTAAGCTTGATATAAACGGAATAATCATAATTCCCATAACACCACCGGCTGCCAGTGCGCTTTCTGCTGACACCTCTAGTCCTAATGATAATCCAAGGTCTTTTAAAAAAGGTCCAACTGTTAAAGCAGCAAAAAAAACCATAAACAACAGTTGGAATTCCTGCTAAAATTTCAATGACAGGTTTGGCATATTGTCTTAAACGTTTGCTCGCATATTCCGCCATATATATACCACTTAACAAACCAATTGGTATTGCAACACACATTGCAATCAAAGCTATAAAAAAGGTGCCTGCAAATATCGGAACCGCACCAAAAGTATCACTATACATTGATGGATCAAGTGCTTCACTTGCATCTCGAACAAAAGCTTTTGCAGGATACCAGTGCATTCCAAATACAAAATCAAATAGTGGGATAACTTGAAAAAATTCTATTGTTTGAAACAAAAGGGAAAAAATAATACCAATGGTTGTTAATATCGCTGCCAGTGATGATAAAAAAAATACTCCTTTAAGAAATATTTCAACTGGTTCTCTTGTTTTAGTGTTGTTTGAAATCTTTGTATACGCATAACCTGTTGATGCAATTAATAATGATAAAACTATAACGACCTTAGACCACTTTGCTATGTCTCTAAAGTTTAAATATTTTTCTGCTGATTTTTGTAACTCTGCAGTAAGTTCTCCTGAATACTGGTTTCGAGAAAGTGATTTTACTTTTTCATAAAATAAATTCAACTCTCCTTCTAGAAGTCCTTGCGAAGAATAATCACTAAGTATAAAAAATCTTACTATGCTAGGTTCAAATATCGACCATAAAGCATACAAAAGAAAAGCCGGTGCGCCACACCATATAGCAAGATAGTACCCATAAAATTTTGGAAGAGCTGTTAACCGTTTGTTAGATTGAATTAAAATAGCTTTTTTTCTTCCAAAGAAGTAACTGGATAAAGCTAAAAGAACGATTGTTAAAAATATTACTGAATTCAATTATTGGCTCCTTTAGATTTATACAAAAAAAAGGGCCCAATTAATAGGGCCCCTTTTGAGTTTGTTAACAAATATTATATTACTCCATTGACATTGCAGTAAGAGCTTTCGAATTATCTCTAACTGTTCTGTAAGTTGCTTTATCAAGTGGAACAAGTCCTATTTCCGCTAAGTAACCTCTTTTACCAATAGCTTTAGTTGTAGTGAATTCTTTTACAAATTCATGTAATCCTGGAATTACACCAACATGAGCTTTTTTTACGTAAAAGAATAATGGTCTAGCAACAGCATAACTATAGTCTTGGATAGACTCTAGTGATGGTTGACCACCTTCTATACTTGCAGCTTGCAATTTATCTCTTGCGGCTAAGAAGTAACTAAATCCAAAGAAACCAAACATTTCTTTGTCTTCCGATAATTTTTGAATAATTAAACTATCATTCTCTCCAACTTCAATAGCAGCACCATCTTCTCTGTAAAGTTTTTGTGGTTTTTTATATTTTTTATTTCCAGCTTCGAAACCTGCTTTGTATAATGCTTTAGCCTCTTTAGGCATACCTTTTTTCATTACTAACGAATTCCAAGCATCTCTTGTTCCGGATGTTCCTGGGGGAAATCTTTTGTTTTGGTAAACTTGGATCTATTTGATCCCATGTTTTGTATATGTTGTCTACTAATTTACCATCAACAACTGAGTGTTTTGCTAAAGCTTTCCAAAGTTGTTCTTTAGTGAAGTTTACTGGTTCAGCGTCAACACTGTATGCTAAAGTAATACCATCGTTACCGATAATAACTTCAACAATTTCATTAACACCATTTTTTTTGCAAAGAGCTTTTTCTTTATCTTTCATTGCTCTTGATGCATTTGTTATATCAGGGTGAGCTTCTCCTACACCTGCACAAAATAATTTTGCACCACCACCTGTACCAGTTGACTCGATTACTGGTGTTTTAAATCCAGTTT
>CACFIL010000031.1 GCA_902566315.1 uncultured Pelagibacteraceae bacterium | reverse complement strand
TGATTTTAGGGGGTTGGGGTGCTAATGATCAAACTTCAAGCAGTCAAAGCAAAGAACAAAAACCAGTAAAAAACGGTAATGCAGATGATGCCGCTTTTTTAATGAAAAATGCTTCCTCAGTAATTATTGTTCCAGGGTACGGAATGGCTGTTGCACAAGCTCAACACGCACTAAGGGAAATGGTAGATGCATTAAAAAAAAATGGAGTAAAAGTATCTTATGCAATTCATCCAGTTGCTGGCAGAATGCCAGGACATATGAATGTCTTGCTAGCAGAAGCAAATGTTCCCTATGATGAAGTTTTTGAACTAGAGGAAATAAATAATGATTTTGCAAATTGTGATGTTGCATATGTTATTGGAGCAAATGATGTAACGAATCCTGTTGCTAAATCAGACCCGCAAAGTCCTATCTATGGTATGCCAGTTTTAGATGTTGAAAAAAGTAAATCTGTGTTATTTGTTAAAAGAAGTTTATCACCAGGCTACGCAGGTATAGATAATGATCTATTTTATAGAGATAATACTTTAATGTTATTTGCTGACGCAAAAAAAATGACAGAGGAAATTGTAAAAAGCTTATAAATTGACTAAAATTTATTGTGATATCGCTGATAAAAAACTAATTAAGAAATTTTCAAAAAAAAAAATTGTAAAAGGATTTACAACAAATCCTAGCTTAATAAGAAAAGCTGGAGCAAAAAACTATAGCCTTTATTGTAAGGAAATTCTAAAATTAACAAATAAACCTATTTCATTTGAAGTTTTTTCTGACGATGAAGATGGTATGTTTCATCAAGGAAGTAGAATAAGCAAATGGGGAAGAAATGTTTTTGTGAAAGTCCCTGTTTTTAACTCTAAAGGAAAGTTCATGGGTGGAGTCATACAAAAACTAAATGAAAATAATATAAAATTAAATATAACAGCAGTTTATTCACATGTGCAAACGAAGATGATCTTAAAAAAAATTAATAAAAAAACAAATGTAATAATTTCAATTTTTGCTGGAAGAATGGGAGACGCTGGTAAAGATCCAGTACCAGAGATTTACAAAAGTATAAAACTAGCAAAAAAATTTACAAATGTCGAAATATTATGGGCCAGCACAAGGGAACCATATAATTATCTACAGGCAAAATCATTAAAATGTCATTTGATAACAACACCACCATCAATTATCGAAAAAATTGAAAAATTTGGAAAAACTTTTAATAGACTTACTAAGGATACTGTAAAAGGTTTTTTATCTGACTCAAAAAAGTCAAATTTCAAAATTTAGTAATTGGTTGCGGGGGACGGATTTGAACCGCCGACCTCAAGGTTATGAGCCTTGCGAGCTACCAGGCTGCTCCACCCCGCGGTAATTAAATTCTATTTTTTAACTTATTTAGTTTCTTAACTCTTTTAATATTTTCTTGGAGTATTCTTTTTTTCTTTTCAGAGGGTTTTTCGTAAGTATTCTTTAATTTTATAATTTTAAAGAAACCATCCCTTTGGAGTTTTCTTTTTAAAACTCGCAAAGCCTGTTCAATATTATTATCTTTTACCTCTATTTTAATAATTACCTCCAGAAAGAAAGTCTGTTAACACTTTATTAATTATTTGTCCAATATAATTCATTTTATCTTAATTTTTTGAATTTTCTTTTTCTTTTTTTTCTCTTTTAATTCTTCTTTCAGCTTTTTCTAAAGCATCTATTAATTCTTTTTGAGTAAATAGACCCATAGCTACTGGATCTTTAGCATTTAAATTATTAAAATTCCAATAACTTTTATTTCTTATTGCTGTGGCAGAGTTTTTTGTTATGCCAACTAATTTTGCTATTTGAGAGTCTTTTAGGCTTGAGTGTTGTTTAATTAACCATAAAGCAGAATCTGGCTTGTCTTGCCGCTTAGATAAAGGAATATATTTCTTTAATTTTTTTTCATTACCCTCTATTTTGATTTCATTTACTTTTAACTTTAAAGGTCGGTCAGTATCCTTGGATGATAGATCAATTTCTTCTCTGGTCAATTGACCGGCAATTATTGGATTATATCCAACTATACCTTTTGCCACCTCTCCATCTGCAATTCCCTGAATTTCAACTTCATGCAACTTACAAAAGTCTGAAATTTGTTTAAATGTAAGTGATGTATTTTCAACTAACCATACAGCAGTTGCCATTGGCATTAGTGGTGCTTCACTCATTACTTATTCTCAGATCTAAAGTTTTGAAATTTCTTATTAAATTTACTTACTCTACCCTTATCAAGTATTTTCTGTTTACCACCAGTCCAGGCAGAATGAGATTTAGGGTCTATCTCTAGTTTTAAAGTATCTCCCTCAGATCCCCATGTAGATCTTGTTTCGAATCTACTTCCATCAGTCATTTCTACATTTATCTTGTGATAGTTAGGATGTAAGTTTTTTTTCATAGCGGTTTTTATAGCAAAAAGTTTAGCAAAAACAATTAAAAGTTAACTAATTTTTTCATCATTTTATTATAAATACTACTACTTGCTGCTCTAATATCGATACTTCTATCATCATATTTGCTGTAATCATTTATGGATCCTCCTGCTTCTTGTACAATTAAAATTCCAGCAGCTATATCCCACAAATTAATTTTGTTATAAAAAACACCGTCTAATCTACCAGATCCCACATAAGCTAAATCAAGAGCAGAACACCCTGAAGATCTCATATTTAATCTTGGAAATACAAATTTTAATCCGTGTTGATCAGATGAAAATAAGCAATCCTCAATATCATTTTTATTTGAAACTCTTATTCTATGATTGTTGAAATATGATCCACTATTTTTTTCTGCGAAAAAAGTTTCGTTTTTTATTGGATCGTGAATCAATGCTGACTTTATCTCCCCGTCTATTTTAAGAGCAATTGAAATTGCAAAATGAGGTATTCCATGCAAAAAATTGGTTGTGCCGTCAATTGGATCAATTATCCATATTTTATTTTTATCTTTATTTTCAATTTTACCACTTTCCTCTGTTAAGAAAGAGTAATTTTTTTTAACTTTAGTCAATTCTTCTATAAGAATTTTCTCAACTCTCTTATCGGTTTTAGTTACATAATCTCTTGGTCCTTTTTTTGCTACCTGTAAATTTTCTACTT
>CACFIL010000030.1 GCA_902566315.1 uncultured Pelagibacteraceae bacterium | reverse complement strand
TTTAAAATTATCAAATTTTACATGTTCATAAATGTCGTCACTCAAAATTAAAATATTCTTATTTTTTAATAATATATTCCCTAAATTAATTATTTCTTTTTTTGTATAAGCCGCACCAGTTGGGTTTGAAGGAGAATTTAAAATTATCCATTTGGTTTTTTTTGTAATAGCTTTTTTTAGTTTGGTGGGCGTTAATTTAAATCCATCTTCTTCTCCACATTTTATAAATTTTGGTTTCCCCCCAGCAAGCAAAACCATATCTGGGTAAGATACCCAAAACGGGGCTGGAATAATAACTTCATCACCTTTATTTAATGTTGCTACAAAAGCATTATACAAAACTTGTTTTCCACCAGTACCTACTGTTATCTGGTCTGAGGTATAAGTTAAGTTATTTTCCCTTTTAAACTTTTTAATTACTGCATTTTTAATTGCAGTTGTTCCATCAACTGGCGTATATTTAGTATCCCCTATTCTAATTGCTTTAACTGCTGCCTTTTTTATATTATTAGGTGTGTCAAAATCAGGTTCGCCTGCGCCTAAAGCAATTACATCTTTGCCTGCAGCTTTCAATTCTCTTGCTTTCTGAGTGACTGCTATCGTTGGTGAAGGTTTAATTCTTTTTAAACTGTTTGATATTATGCTCATTGAAAATAGTTTATATTCTATTACTTTATTTAATATATGGAAAATACTTATCAAGATTTAATTACAGATATTCAAAGTAAAAATCCAAAAATTGGTGGAAAACTTGAAGGTGGAAAGAAATTCAAAATTAAATCAGATTTTAAGCCAGCTGGTGACCAACCAGAAGCTATTAAAAATTTAGTAAAAGGCGCTAAGAAGAACGAGTTTAATCAAGTTTTATTAGGTGTTACGGGATCAGGTAAAACCTTCACTATGGCTAAAGTTATTGAAGAAACAAACAGGCCTGCCCTAATACTTGCACCAAATAAAACCCTTGCTGCCCAACTCTATGGTGAGATGAAAGGGTTTTTTCCAGATAATGCTGTTGAATATTTTGTGTCCTATTATGATTATTATACTCCAGAAGCATATGTACCAAGGTCAGACACATATATAGAAAAGGAAGCATCTATAAATGAACAAATAGATAGGATGAGACACTCAGCTACTAGATCACTTCTAGAAAGGGATGATGTGCTAATTGTTGCAAGTGTATCCTGCATTTATGGATTAGGATCAGTTGAAGCTTATAGTAAAATGACTTTAACTCTTCAAAAAAATTATGATTATAATAGAGAACAAATAATCAAATCCTTAATTGCGCTTCAATATAAAAGGAATGACCAGAATTTTTATAGAGGAACATTTAGGGCTAGAGGTGAATATTTAGAAATTTTCCCTTCTCACTTGGAGGATAGAGCTTGGAGACTAAGTTTATTTGCAGATAAACTAGAGAAAATTGAGGAATTTGATCCTTTAACAGGTGATCTTGTGAGAGAATTAAATTTAGTTAAAGTTTACGCAAACAGTCACTATATAACTCCAAAACCTACAATCGAACAGGCAGTAATTAATATAAGAAAAGAGTTAGAAATAACACTTAAAAAACATAAAGAGCAAAATAAATTGCTTGAGGCTCAAAGATTAGAAGAGAGAACAAAATTTGATCTTGAAATGATAGAAGCAACAGGTTCATGTGCTGGCATTGAAAACTATTCGAGATTTTTATCAGGAAGAAAACCTGGCGAGCCCCCCCCCCACTTTGTTTGAATATTTTCCTGACAATACATTAATATTTGTTGATGAGTGTCACGTCACGGTACCTCAATTAAATGGTATGTTTAAAGGTGACAGATCAAGGAAAAGTACTTTGGCAGAGTACGGATTTAGACTTCCGTCATGTATGGATAATAGACCATTAAAATTTGAGGAATGGGACATGATGAGAACTCAAACAGTTTTTGTATCTGCCACACCTGGTCCATGGGAATTAGAACAAACAAAAGGAAAATTTATAGATCAGGTTATAAGACCTACTGGACTAATTGATCCACCAGTTGAAATCAAACCTGCTAAAAATCAAGTCGATGATCTAATGCATGAATGCAAAAAGACTATCGAGAAAAATTATAGAGTATTAGTCACGACATTAACTAAAAAAATGGCTGAAGATCTGACAGAATACCTGCATGAAAATGGCATCAAAGTAAGATATTTGCACTCAGACATAGATACACTTGAGAGAATAGAAATTATGAGAGACTTAAGGCTAGGTGTTTTTGATGTTTTAGTTGGTATTAACCTATTAAGGGAAGGACTTGATATCCCTGAATGTGCCTTAGTTGGAATATTAGATGCTGATAAAGAAGGATTTCTTCGATCTGAAACATCCTTAATTCAAACAATAGGGAGAGCAGCTAGAAACTTAGATGGTAAAGTTATTTTGTATGCTGACAAAGAGACCAAAAGTATAAAAAAGGCAATAAAAGAAACTGAAAGAAGAAGAAATATTCAACTTGAATACAATAAAAAAAATAAAATTAGCGCTTCTACTGTTAAAAAAGAGATTAGCGATGTACTAGAGAGCGTCTATGAAAAAGATTATGTTACAATTGGTACAGGAGCAAATGTTGGTGGTAATTTAAAGAAACATATCAAAGCACTTAACAGGAAAATGAAAGAGTCAGCTACAAACCTTGAATTTGAAGAAGCCGCCAAAATAAGAGATGAAATTAGAAAACTTGAAAGTACTGAGCTAGAGGTTACACTTAACCCAAAAGTAAAACAATACAATTTAAAAAATAAAATCTATCCAAAAGGAAGATCTACTATGGGCATGCCAGGTACAAGAGCTCAAAAAGGTAAGAAAAAATGGAAGCAAATAAAATAATTATTACAGGTGGAGCTACTAGAATTGGAGCTGCTATAGCTAGAAAACTTTCTGGCAAAGGAATAGAAATTGTTATTCATTTTAATAAATCGAAAATAAAGGCAGAAAATCTTAAAAAAGAACTATCGCAAAATGGTACAAAAGTTTATTTAGTCAAAGGGGATCTAAGTATAGAAAAAGATGTAAATAAAATTATTAAGTTTGCAAAAAATAAACTTAAATATTTTGACTGTCTGATAAATAATGCATCACTTTTTGAAAACGATAAATTAGAGAATTTTACAACTGATAGTTGGGGGTATCACTTAAGAACTAATTTAAGAACACCTGCTCTTCTATCAAAAGAATTTGCAA
>CACFIL010000029.1 GCA_902566315.1 uncultured Pelagibacteraceae bacterium | reverse complement strand
TGAGAAGTATAAATATATCTAGTGTTAAAATGCATAGCAGGAACATGAGGGTTTTTCATATGCATTACTACTGATATACCTGCTGCCCAAAACTTTGGATTTTTATCTCCCCCAGGAATTCTATTTCTAAATTCTTTTGAAAATTTTCCATAAACCTCTGAAAAATTTACACCCACTTTTTCAAAAATTTTTCCATTTTCTAATATTCTAAATTGGCCTCCACCTTCATTTGAATTCTTTCCTCTTTCCCAATTTTTAATTTTGAAGATATTTTTTTTTGATTCTAATTCCTCTATTTCTTGACAAATTACTTCTTGCAAAGTCTTAAACCAATTTCGCGCTAATTTTTTTTTAATTGCTTGATCCATAAATATTTGATTGTCTTATATTTTCTGACAATACTATTGCAACTGAAGATGCGAGGTTCAAGGATCTTTTTTTTTCAATCATTGGTATTTTTATCCTATTCTCTAATTTTTTATGAACCTTATCTGGTACACCGGCACTCTCTCTTCCAAAAAGCAATGTATCATTGCCTTTAAATTTAAATTCAGTATAAATTTTACTGGCCTTAGTAGTCATCAAAACTACTCTATCATTTTTTTTTGCTTCAAAAAATTCATCTGAACTTTTGTATATCCTCATCAATTTTTCATCCAGATAGTCCATCACAACTCTTTTAAAACGCTTGTCATTCAGTAAAAACCCACAAGGCTCTATAATCTCAAGAACAGCTCCAAGGCAAGAACAAGTTCGAGCTATCGCAGCCGTATTTTGTGGTATATCAGGCTCGTAAAGTGCTATTTTAGGCATCGATTTAGTTTTTTTGTGTGTCATTGTTACCATGGAAAAATAACGTTTTTCTTCATATATGAAATCATATATTAAGAAAAAATTAAAATAATAAATGTCCGACTCAGAAAAAAAGAAGCCAAATAGAAGAGATTTTATAGTGACAGCAACAGCTGCTGCAGGTGCAGTAGGCGTTGGTGCTGTTGTTTGGCCTTTAGTTGATCAAATGAACCCTGACGCATCTGTAAAGGCATTAGCAAGCACAGAAGTAGACATAAGTGCTGTAGAACCTGGTCAATCAATTACAGTTTTGTGGAGAGGTAAACCGGTTTTTATTAAAAGAAGAACTAAAGAGGAAATCGACAGTGCAAGAGCAGTTGATTTAAGTGAACTGAAACATCCCGAAAAAGATGAGGACAGAGCAAAAAATCCTGAGTGGCTTGTGATGTTAGGGGTATGTACTCACCTTGGATGTGTACCTTTAACTGATAAAGGAGACTATGGTGCATGGTTTTGTCCATGTCACGGTTCACATTACGATACATCTGGAAGAATTAGAAAAGGGCCAGCACCAACTAATATGGAAGTGCCAAAATATGAATTTGTAAACAGCAATACTATAAAGATTGGATAAAAAATTTTATGAGTGATCACGAATATACACCTAAATCAAAAGTTGGAAAATGGTTTAACGATAGACTTCCATTATTAACACTTGCAAACCATTTAACAGATTATCCAACTCCTAAAAACTTAAATTACTGGTGGACATTTGGAGGAATTCTTACTTTTTGCTTAATTACTCAAATAGTTACTGGGATTGTTTTAGGCATGCATTATGTAGCTCATGCTGACTTAGCTTTTCAAAGTGTAGAACACATAATGAGAGATGTAAATTACGGCTGGTTAATAAGATATGTGCATGCGAACGGTGCATCAATGTTTTTCTTAGCTGTATATATCCATATCTTTAGATCTTTGTATTATGGTTCTTATAAATCGCCAAGAGAAGTAATTTGGATCATAGGTATGTTGATTTATTTCCTTATGATGGCAACTGCATTTATGGGATATGTCCTTCCATGGGGACAAATGAGTTTCTGGGGTGCAACAGTAATTACTAACTTATTTAGTGCCATTCCTTTAGTAGGGGAGAGTATCACGAATTGGCTTTGGGGAGGATATTCAGTTGACAATCCAACTTTAACTAGATTTTTTAGTTTACACTATTTGTTTCCTTTTTTAATTTTAGGTTTAGTAGTTCTTCACATTTGGGCACTTCATGTTCCTGGAAACAACAACCCGATTGGAATAGACATAAAAAAACCATCTAAAGATACTGTTCCATTTCATCCGTATATAGTTATTAAAGATGCATTTGCACTTTTGATATTTTTATTAATATTTGCTTTCTTTGTATTCTTTTCACCTAATATTCTGGGTCATGCGGACAACTATATTGAGGCAAACCCACTAGTCACGCCTGCTCACATTGTGCCTGAGTGGTACTTATTACCTTTTTATGCAATCTTAAGATCAGTCCCTGATAAACTGCTTGGAGTAATCGCAATGTTTGCTGCAATATTTGTGCTCGTAATTTTACCTTGGTTAGATACTTCCAAAGTTAGATCAACTGTTTTCAGACCTATATACAAACAGTTCTACTGGTTTTTAGTTGCCGATGTATTAATACTTGGTTATGTGGGAGCAATGCCAGCGGAGGGCTTATACTTATTAATAGCAAGAGTGGCAACAGCATATTACTTTGCACATTTTTTAATAATCTTACCTTTCTTAGGTTTGAAGGAAAAAACTACTCCATTACCTCTAAGTATAACTGAACCAATTTTAGGTGGATCGCCAGATATGGCAATGGCTAGAAATAATTCTAACTATAAAGAAAAACTGTGAGAAAATTAATAAAATTATCTTTTTTTTTAATTTTAGTTTCATCTTTATTTTTTACAAAAGCAAATGCAGCTGGAGAACAGCATGATCTATTAGAAGTAGACTGGTCTTTTAAAAGCTTCTTTGGCAAATTCGATAGAGCATCTTTGCAAAGAGGTTACCAGGTTTATACAGAGGTCTGTGCTTCGTGCCATTCACTTAAACATTTAAGTTATAGAAATCTTGCAGAAAAGGGTGGACCAGAGTTTACAGAGCTTGAGGCCAAAGCAATTGCCTCAAATTTTGAAGTAACAGATGGACCAAATAGTGATGGAGAAATGTTTGAAAGACCAGCAAAATTGTCAGATAAATTTGTAATGCCTTATGCAAATGTTCAAGAAGCAATTGCAGCAAATGGCGGAGCATATCCTCCAGATATGTCAGTTCTAGTAAAAGCTAGAAAAGGTGGGGCAAATTATATTTATTCAGTCTTAATGGGCTATGATGAACCACCAGCAGGTATGGAACTCGATG
>CACFIL010000028.1 GCA_902566315.1 uncultured Pelagibacteraceae bacterium | reverse complement strand
GGCAATAAATTTAAGTGATTATTCTAAAGAAGAGCAAAAGCAATATAAAGAAATTAAACAAATGAAAAAGGATGGAGTTAGCGGTAAAGATTGGATTGATAAAAAATATTGGATCAAAGACAAGAAAAATTTTTATCACAATATAGCTTCATTCCATACAGGAATTGAGGGTTTAAGAATAAAAAAAAAACAAATGCCAATTCTTGGAATTAAAGTAGGTGGAAATTGGAATTGGAAAAGTGGTAAGAAAAAACTTAACCAGGCTGCCTTTTCTGTAATTGGAGGAGATATTATAGAGAATGGCGAAATGGGATTGATAAAATCAAAAAATCATGCGTGGCATGGAGAAGAATTTTATCAAATTACAGGTTCATATGAAAATTGTAATCCACAATACTGGGAATTTAGAGAGTGTGATCATCATATGGGTTCAATACATAATGAATCTAGAGATAAACGAAAATGGACTAAGCTTTTATCAAAAGATGGTGGAGAAGCTTGGATACATTTTGCAACTAAACCAGTAAGAAATATTTTATTCCCATTCAACAAATCAAGAAATTTCCATATAATGCAATGTCATCCCAAAGGTGACACTATAACTTTTATGATTACCTATAAAAAAGGTCAACTAAAAGCAAATTTACAATTTTCAGAACCATATGAAAAACATTGGTTACTAAAAAAATTTAAAGTTAATGAATATAACGGTGCAGATGAATGGACAAGTGTCACAATACATTTGATAAACTCTACAAAAAGTGAAAAAGGAAGATTTAGAGTTTGGATTGACGATAATGAGAAACCAACAGTTGATTATACAGGGCGAACAGCTACAAAAAAAAGGTTAAATTGTTTTATTGCCTCTGGACTTTATATCAATGGTGCTCAAACGGCGATTGATAAAAATACTTCCCAAGACTCAACAGTTTGGGCTGATGCAGTTGCTATTGCAAAAACAAAAGAAAAACTTTTAAAATTGATAGAAAAAAAAGATAAATAATGAAAAATTTTTATCGTAAAGTTGCTTTTGGTTTAGGACCTGATGAAAAAGTACCCTCAGATCCATTAGAATGGGCAAAAGACCAATTGAACGAAATCCCTGAATTTTCTTGGAAAGGTAAAATCTTACCAGAGAAAGAACTTAGAAAGTTTTACGGAGAATGGGTATATGGAGATAGAAAAGTATTAAGAAAAAAATTTAAAAACGACAAAGATGGCTATAAAAGAGAAAAAAATAAGTTAAGGCATGCGACTGGACAAAAATTTTGGTGGAACCTTGAACTTTGCATAAGATATTCAGAAGCATTAAAAAGTGAAACACCAGTTTTAGCTAAACTTTGGTACTTTTGGGGCAATCATTTCGCAATCAGTGAAAAGGATTTTTTAGCAAAATATACAACTGGTGCTTACCAAAGAGAGATAATTAGAGCTAACATGAATCAAAATTTTGAAAAAATGGCTCAAGAGGCAACCATTGGTTGGTCTATGATACATCACTTAGACAATGAACAGAATATAGGACCTAAGAGCCAGGAAGCTAGATGGGCAAGAGAGAAAGGAAAAACAAAAGGTGTAAATGAAAATCATGCAAGAGAGCTTCTAGAACTTCACACCGTTTCTCCAGATTGTGGGTACACCCAAGAAGATGTAATTCAGATGGCATATATAATGAGTGGATGGAGACCCAAATATGGAAAGAAAAGACTTGAGACAGGCGATGTCCACTTTAACCCTGATGCTCATGAACCTGGTACTAAAACAGTTTTAGGTAAAAAATATAAAAGAGGTAGAAAAAGTTTATCAGTTGCAATTACAGATCTTGTTAATCACCCTTCTTGTAGAAAATTTATTGCAATGAAACTCTGTAGATATTTAATTACAGATAACCCAACTCAAGAAATGATGGAACCAATTATAAAAGCTTGGGAAAAATCAGATGGTTTTTTACCAGAGGTTCACAAAGCCGCTGTAGAAGTTGCTTTCAATTATTCTGATAAATATAATAAATTTCAGAATCCAGAAAACTGGCTTTTGCAAATGAGCAAAATGGCTGATGTTGATTTAATCCCATCTCCTTCGTTTATGGATCTTTATAAACTTGGAAATAAACCGATTAAGGATCAAAGAGCTTTAGAAAGATTGATGGATGAGCTTGGGCAACATCCTTATTTAGCGAAACAACCAAATGGATGGTCAGATATGTCAGAGGATTGGATGTCACCAGAATTACTAATTAGAAGGCTGGTTTATGCAAGAGAGGCTTATTATAAAAAGTCAGGTAAGTCACAGACAACTGAATTTTATGAGGAAATGATTGAAAAAAATTATGATGATCCAACTGAAATTTTACAAATTATAAATAAGCATAAAGAGCTTGTTCATAAACATGTTATTTTATTTAATTTACCGGAGACACTTAGATCATGAAAATATCAAGAAGAAATTTTTTGAAAGGGTCAGCCACTACTTTATTTTTAGCTGGTTTTAATTTTCCAGTTTTAGCAAATACATACAAGAAAAAAAATCTTGTAGTTATAATGTTAAGAGGTGGAATGGATGGTTTATGTGCTGTTCCGATAATAGGAGATAAGAATTTTGCGAAAAGAAGAAAAGATTTGATTTTAGATGAAACAATAAAGTTAAATTCTGATTTCGCACTTCATCCCAAACTAAAGAATTTTCATAATTTGTGGCAAAATAATCTGGGAGCAATAGTTCATGCAACCAATATTCCATATACAAAAAGATCACATTTTGACGGTCAAAATTTAATGGAAACAGGAGGTCATATACCTTACTCCATAAAATCTGGTTGGTTGGGAAGAGGAATGAAATTAGCAGAATTAAAAGGTGATGGTCTAGCATTAGCTTTACCAATGCCTTTACTTCTTAGAGGAATTCCTAGTAACGATAATTTTTACCCTTCAAAAAAAAGACTTCCAAGAACAGAACTTTTACAACTTTTAAAATCAGTTTACACAGATAAATCCGAACATGACTTAGCAAATATGATGGAGATAATTGCTAACAGATCTATGATGAGTAGCGGTGGTACTTCGATGTCTCGTAAAAATTCGTCTTTAGCTTATAAAGCAGGTTTAGAATTAAAAAAAATTAATGGTCCAAGAGTTGCTGTTTTTGAAGTTGATGGTTTCGATACACATGCTGCACAAGGTGGAGTAAATGGTTCTCATTCAGATAGCTTAATTGAAATGGACTCAATTTTTAAAAGTTTAGAAAAAGGTCTAGGACCAGAAATTGAAAATACTTTAGTCTTAACCCTAACAGAATTTGGTAGAACAATCGAACAAAATGGAGGACGTGGAACAGAGCATGGTTATGGATCTGCAATTTTTATGGCAGGTGGTCTTTTAAAAAAATCTCAAGTTTATACAGACTGGCCAGGACTTAAGCGAAAGGAATTATTTGAAGGAAGAGATTTAAATTCAACAATTGATGCTAGATCTGTCTATGCATCAGCTATGTCTACAGTTTTTGATACAGATTTTAAAAGAGTCCAAAAAGAAGTTTTCTGGGGAGATAAACTCCAAGATTTATCTGACAA
>CACFIL010000027.1 GCA_902566315.1 uncultured Pelagibacteraceae bacterium | reverse complement strand
TATGACTTTAAATCTTAAAAATCAAAATGACATATTAAACCTTGAAAATCTTAACTCAAATGAAATTGAATATATATTCAACGATAAGCCAATTAACAGACTTAAAACTAAACCACAGCTAGAAGATAAAAAAAAACTTCTTTTAGAATTAAAGAATGAAATCGAAAATATAGATAATTGTGAACTGAAGAATAATTCTACGCAACTAGTATTTGCTGATGGGAACTGCGAAAGTAAAATTATGATAATCGGTGAAGGTCCAGGCCAAAAAGAAGACGAGCAAGGGAAGCCATTTGTAGGAGACGCGGGGCTATTATTAAATAAAATGTTAGAGGCTATCCAAATAAAAAGAAGTAATATTTATATTACTAATGTGGTTAACTATCGACCACCCAATAACAGAAAGCCTGAGCCTTCAGAAATTAATAGATATTCAAATTTTCTTCGAAAACATATCTCAATTATTGATCCTAAAATTTTAATTTTGATGGGTAGTACAGCCATGGAATCACTTTATGGATCTAAGATAAAAATTTCAAAAGAAAGAGGTGTTTGGAAAGATTTAATCATTCATAATAAAACATACTTGACAATGATCACATTTCACCCAGCATATTTATTAAGGCAAGCTGAACAAAAAAAATATTCTTGGGCTGATTTAAAACAAATCAGGAAGAAAATTGATGAATTAAGAATATCAGTCTAACTTTACAATGATAGAAATACATAAAAAATATATAAATTGGTGGAGAGAAAAACTTAATCTTTCAAATTATGGATTATTATGGATTACTTTTATTAAAGGTTTGATAATTGGAGTACTTTTATATCATTTTTTTATTACTTAATGAGAAAAATTATTGCTGGAGTTGATGAAGTTGGTAGAGGAAGTTTAATTGGTCCAGTGTATGCTGCAGCTGTTATTTTTAAAAAAAATATTAGAAAGAAAGAGATCAAAGATTCAAAGAAGTTAACTAAGATTGATAGGGAAAAATTAGCAATATTTATAAAAAAAAATTCTACTTGGGCAATAGGATCTGCCTCACTTAAGGAAATAGAAAAACTAAATATTTTAAATGCTAGTTTATTAGCTATGAAGAGAGCTATAAAAAAACTAAAAGTTAAACCTAATTTAGTACTTATTGACGGAAATAAATCACCAGAATTAAGAAATTATCTTATTAAAACAATAATTAAAGGAGACCAAAAAATTAAAGAAATATCAGCAGCATCAATAATTGCAAAAGTTTCAAGGGATGAACTGATGCTCAAAATGTCAGAAAGTTTTAAAAAATATAAATGGGATTTAAATGCTGGTTATGGAACTAGAGATCACATTAATGCTATTAGAAAATATGGAGTAACTAGATTTCATCGAAAAACATTCAATCCTATACACAACATATTGAGTCACAGAAAAAAATAGTAACAAGTAGACTCAAAATAATTCAATCTCAGGTTGACGGGGACTCTACTCTGGAGTCTAATTAATAATTAAAAAATGAGTAATCAAACTTTAAAAAACAAAATTATTAATGGTGATAGTTTAAAGGAATTAAAAAAAATTCCTGATGAAACTTTTGATCTTATTTTTGCTGATCCCCCTTACAATCTTCAATTAAAAAAAGAATTGAGTAGACCAGATACATCTAAGGTAGATGCTGTAGACGATAAATGGGATCAATTTAAAAGTTTTAAAAGTTATGATGAATTTACTTTTGATTGGTTAAAAGAATGTAAGAGAATTTTAAAAAAGAATGGATCGATTTGGGTAATTGGTAGTTATCACAATATTTTTAGAATGGGTGCTACAATCCAAGATTTAGGTTTTTGGATACTAAACGATGTAATTTGGAATAAAAATAATCCAATGCCAAATTTTAGGGGAACAAGGTTTACTAACGCTCATGAAACACTTATTTGGGCATCAAAAAGTGAGGGGTCGAAATACACTTTCAATTATCAATCATTGAAATGCTTAAATGATGACCTCCAAATGAGATCTACATGGAACCTTCCAATCTGTAATGGCAAAGAAAGATTAAAAAATAATGGAAAAAAAGTCCATTCTACTCAAAAACCAGAAGCGTTACTCCATAGAATAATATTAGCCTCATCAAATAAAAATGATTTTATTTTAGATCCATTTTTAGGATCAGGTACCACGGCTGTTGTTTCTAAAAAATTAGGTAGAAAGTATTTTGGAATTGAAAAGGAAAAAAATTATTTTGATGCTACAAGAAAAAGATTGGACAATACAAATGTTATAAAAGATGAATATCTGGATACACTTCAAAATAATAGATCAAAACCAAGAATTCCTTTTGGATCATTAGTTGAAATGGGTTTGATTAAACCTGGAACAGAAATTTATGATCAAAAGAAAAAAGTAAATGCTAAAATTATGGTAGATGGAAGTATAAAATATCAACAATCAGAGGGTTCAATCCATAAAGTTGCAGCAAAAATTATTGGCGCAGAAAGTTGTAACGGATGGACTTTTTGGCATTATAAATCTGGAAATTCTTTAAAACCAATTGACGATTTGAGACAAAGATTAAGGCCTACAAATTAGGCTCTGTAAATTTTACCCAAATAATTTTCAAGAAATGTTTCATTTTTTGAAAGATATTTCAAAATTTTATTTCTAATAAAAATATTAATGGGATTTGATAAGTGAAATGAAAAATGGTTAAATTTTGATTTATTATTTATAGATGAAATACAACGAATCCTTTCTTGATAGAATTCATTTGTACCACTCAAAATACTTTTTAATATATCGTTTGCAGTTTCAATGCTTTGGGAAGCTCCTTGAGCAAATGATGGGGGGAAAGTGAATAAAGCATCGCCTGAAAAAAATATATTTTTTTTATTAAGACTTGGAAAGTCTTTGCTAACGTAAACAGGAAATGATTTCAATTCACTTAAATTTTCTGCGTTTATTTGAGATGTTTTTTGCAAACCTAATACTAAAGATGCTAAAAATTCTTCAGATTTGAATAAATCATAATTTTTTAATTCATCTGATGATAATTTTTTTTTTATGATAGCTACAAAATTATGTTCATTATTTTGATCTACAGGATAGGTCACATAGTGACTATTTGATCCCATGTATATTGAAATATCACTACCATGATGACCTGTTAATTTACCTCGTAGTGCAACATTAAAATTATATTTTGGACTTGTAATTTCATTTAATATTAAAGACCTTGTTTTTGAAAAAATACCATCAGAAATAATTAAGTAATCAAATTCTTCATTTTTATTATCTCCAAAAGTAACTGAAAGGCCGCTTGAATTTTCTATTTTAGTTATATTTGAATTAAATTTAATTTTTTCTTTTGGTACGTTTTGAAATAACAATTTTAATAATGTTGATCTTTTTAGTGTTGTGTATCGATTTGAATAATCATTAAATTGTGTAAGATCTATGTCACAGATTTTTTTTGAATTATTTGCTTGTATAAAATTAACTTTTGAAGGAAAGTTAACATCAGATGCAGGTAGATTTTTAAATCCTATATTATTTAATAATTTTATACTATTTACTGATAATTGAATTCCATAACCTTCAAGGAAATTAAAATTATTTTTTTTTTCAAATATTTTATATTCAAAATCTTTTTGATTATTTAAAAGATTTGCAAAATATAACCCTGATATACCTCCACCAATGATTGCAATTTTTTTCATTAATTTATTTAATACTATTAAGTATTTTCTTTGTAAACGAGGGTAA
>CACFIL010000026.1 GCA_902566315.1 uncultured Pelagibacteraceae bacterium | reverse complement strand
TCAGCAAACCAAACTCTGTATCCTGTTAGAGGTCCCATCATACAAGCACTAACTCCGATCCCAATAAATATTCTTGAAATAAGCAACCCAGAAAAACTTTTTGCTAATGCAAATGATACGGTTCCTACCAATGCAATTATTAAAAAATACCCAACAACCTTTTTTGGTCCAAATTTATCAAGTAGTAGTCCTATTGGGACTTGCATAATTGAAAAGCCAATAAAATAGCCTCCTGCTAACAGTCCTAAATTTCCTGCTGTTAAATCGAATTCATATGTCAGGACTGGTGTTAATGTTGCAGTAATAGATCTAACAAGATTTGATAATAAAAAACCAAAGGCAAAAATACAAAATATGATAATGCTTTTATTTACTTTAGTAATCATTTATAAATTTTTGAGATTTAATCTGTACTATGAATAATCAATCAACAAAAGATAAAGATGCACGCTCATCAAATGCTATGGCTGCAACTTCTCATCCATTAGCGACCGAAGAGGCCTTAAAAATACTAAAAATGGGTGGAAATGCAGTAGATGCTTCTATAGCAGCTTCAATTGTTTTATCTGTGGTTGAGCCTAATGCAACAAGTATTGGTGGAGACTGTTTTGCAATTGTCAAAATGAATAATAAAAATGCAGTATCTTTTAATGGATCTGGGATAGCACCAGAGAAATTAAGTTATGATTTCTTCAAGGAAAAAAATATAGATAAAATTGGATTAACAAGTCCTCATTCAGTAACGATTCCTGGTGCAGTTCATGCTTGGGAAACTATTCATAAAGAATTTGGAAAATTAGATTTTGAACAATTATTTACAGGTGCAATTGAGATTGCAAAAAATGGTCACAAGATTTCTAAAGTAGTGTCAAATGCTTGGCATAATAGCTTAAATAAAATTAATGGAAATGAAAATTCTAAAAAAATTTTTTTGAAAGAAGGTCGTACTTATCAAGAAAATGAATTAATGAAAAATATCCCATTAGGAAAAACATTAGAGGCAATTAGTAAAAAAGGAAGTAAAGAATTTTATGAAGGTGAAACTGCAAAAGATATAATTGAAAGTTTAAGTGAATTAGGGGGTGTGCATACTTTTGAGGATTTTTCTAAACAGAACACAATAAGATCAGAAACAATAAAATCTAGTTATAAGGATGATTTTATTCATCAATGTCCTCCAAATGGACCTGGCGTAACTGTTTTGATTATGATGAAATTGTTAGAAAAACTAAATATTCATAACTATAAATTCAATAGTACTGAAAGATTTCATCTTGAAGCCGAAGTTACAAAACAATCTTATAAAGTTAAAGAAACAAGCTTAGGCGATCCAAATTTTGTAAATTTTGATTTAGATGAAATTTTAAGTGATAAAAATATTGAGGATATTTTTAATAAAATTAAGCTCAATTCATGCAGTGATGTTGGTGACTTAAATATTCCAGCTCACCCAGAAACTATTTATCTAACAGTTGTAGATAAAGACTTAAATAGTGTGTCCATCATTAATTCAGTTTGTTACGTATTTGGATCAGGTATCACTACAAATAAAAGTGGAATACTTTTACATAACAGGGGTACAAATTTCAGAGTAGAGCATGGACATCCAAACTGTATTGAGGGCTTAAAAAGACCATTACACACTATAATTCCAGGTATGGTCATTGACAAAGATAACAATACAACTTTGAGCTATGGAGTTATGGGAGGGCAATATCAACCAGTAGGACAGGTGCATGTTTTAAATAATATGATTGATTACGGCATGGGTCCTCAAGAGGCTTTAAGTTTTCCAAGAGCCTTTCATTTTAACAATATTTATAAGCTTGAAAAATCAGTTGATAATCAAATTTTTAACGAATTGAAAGAAATCGGTCATAATGTTGAGTATATTGATGGCACTCATGGTGGAGGTCAAGCTATTAAAATAAATCGTACAGAAGGGGATCTTTTAGGAGGATCTGATCCTAGAAAAGATGGTTACGCAAAAGGGTACTAAATAATGTCAAAAAGAATTGTTAGAAACATTTTTGAAAATGTGAATGATGAAAATATTGCTCTAACCTCTGAAATCAGTACAAAACTAAATTACAAAGATTTAAAGTCATTTATAGATAAAATTTCTAAACAGCTGGCTGGAAATGGATTATCAAACAAAGATAGAGCAGCGATAGTTTTACCAAATGGGCCATATATGGCTTCAAGTTTTTTAGCTATTTCAAGCTATATGTCTGCTGCACCTTTAAATCCATCATATAAATCTGAGGAGTATGAATTTTATTTAAAAGATTTAAATCCAAAAATTGTTTTGGTTGAGAAAAATTCTGAAAATCCAGTTGTCGATGTAGCAAAAAAATTAAAAATAGAATTATGTGAGATTAATCCAGAAAAGGATGGACCTTCAGGAATATTTAATATTTATGAAAAAGAAAGTGAATATTCTTTACCTGATGAAAATGATGAAGCATTAGTGCTACACACTTCTGGTACTACATCAAGACCAAAAATTGTTCCTTTAACAAATAAAAATATTTTTTCTTCTGCAGAAAATATTTCTAAAAGTTTAAATCTTTCTAAAAATGACCATTGTCTTAATATTATGCCACTTTTTCATATACATGGTCTTATAGCTATTTTAGCTTCATCCATGAAAGCTGGAGCATCTGTATGTGCATCAAATGGTTTTAATGCTATCAAGTTTTTAGATATGGCTAAATCAGAAAAAATAACTTGGTACTCAGGGGTGCCTACAATGCATCAGGCGATTTTATTAAGAGCACGTAGAAATTTAGAAATCGCTAAGGTACTAAAGCTAAGATTAATTAGATCATCATCTGCATCTTTACCACCAGCGGTATTCAAAGATTTAAATGATGTTTTTAGTTGCCCAGTGATTGAAGCATACGGTATGACAGAAGCTACTCACCAAATGACTTCTAATCCATTGCCACCTAAGCAACAAAAAGCAGGATTTGTAGGCCTTCCAGCAGGTCCGGAAGTATGTATTATGAATGAAAATGGGGAAGTGCTAAAACAAGGTGATGAAGGAGAAGTGTGTATAAAAGGTGAAAATGTAACTCTTGGATACGATAATAATGAAGAAGCAAATAAAACAAGTTTTACCAATGGTTGGTTTAGAACTGGCGATCAAGGTTATTTCGATAATGAGGGTTATTTAAAGATTTCAGGAAGATTGAAAGAAATAATTAATAAAGGTGGAGAAAAAATATCTCCATTAGAAGTTGATAATGTATTAATGGACCATCCATTTATAGATCAAGCAGTTTGTTTTGGGTATGAAGATAAAATGCTTGGAGAAAATATTGCTAGTGCAATTATAATAAAAAGTGGTGAGACATGTTCAGAAAATGATGTTTTAGAATATGCTCAAGAAAAACTTGCTAAATTTAAAATACCAAAAAAAATTTTTTTTGTTGAAGAAATTCCAAAAGGAGCAACAGGAAAACTACAAAGAAATGTTTTAGCAAAAAAATTTGGTTTAAATAATTAATGACAAAAGTTTGTATATTTGGTGCAGGATCAATTGGGGGATATTTAGCTGCATGTTTGAGTAAAAATAATATTGATTTATCACTTATAGCTAGAGGTCCTCACAAAAAAGCTATAGAGGAAAATGGTTTAACATTAATTAAAAAAGATAAAACAGAAAACTTTAAATTAAAAGTAACAGATGATCCCAAAGAACTTGGAATTCAAGATTATATTTTTATTTCAGTAAAAGCTCATGCAATTTCAAATATAGTTGATTCTCTTCAAAGCTTAATTGGAAAAAATACAACTATAATATCTGCTGTGAATGGCTTACCTTGGTGGTATTTTCATAAAGCTAACACAGGGACAAACTTAGACGAGAAACATATAGATAGTGTTGATCCTG
>CACFIL010000025.1 GCA_902566315.1 uncultured Pelagibacteraceae bacterium | reverse complement strand
CGTGTGGTTTTTTTAACTAAACGCTTCTGTCCAAGATCCTCTTGTAGATGCTTTAGAATATTCAGTCGCTCTACCTTCAAAGAAGTTCATGTGTTCAACAGCATTCAACATAGTATCAAGCCATGTTAATGGATTTTTTTGGACATCATAAATAGGTTCCAAACCTAACTGATCAAGCCTTCTATTTGCAATGAATCTTATATATTCCTTAACTTCTTTCGCTGTTAAACCTTCCATAGGTCCCATTTCAAAAGCTAAATCAATAAACGAATCTTCGTGCTCGACAATAGTTCTGCACGCTTCATAAAGTTCTTTTTTAAGTTTAGGTGTCCAAATTTCAGGATTTTCTTTAATAAACTCCTTAAAGATTCTAATCATTGAATTACAGTGAAGTGTTTCATCTCTTACTGACCAAGTAACAATTTGGCCCATTCCTTTCATTTTATTGTGTCTTGGAAAATTAAGTAAAATAGCAAAACTTGCAAATAACTGAAGACCTTCTGTAAATGCACTAAAAACTGCGACGGTTTTTGCAATATCTTCTTTTGAATTTACATTGAAATTTTGCATGTAATCGTATTTATCTTTCATCTCTTTATACTTCATAAACGCTGAGTATTCAGACTCAGGCATTCCAATTGTATCTAAAAGATGTGAATAAGCTGCAACATGAACTGTTTCCATTGAAGCAAATGCAGTCATCATCATTAAAACTTCAGTTGGTTTAAATACAGTTGTATAATGTCTTAAGTAACAATTATTTACTTCAACATCAGCTTGAGTAAAAAATCTAAAAATTTGAGTTAATAAATTTTTTTCTGGTTGTGATAAATTTTTTTGCCAATCTCTTACATCATCTCCTAATGGAACTTCTTCAGGCAACCAATGAATTCTCTGTTGGGTTAACCAAGCATCATAACACCATGGATATCTAAAAGGTTTGTAAACAGGGTTCTCAACTAATAAACCCATTTTTTTTGGTTGAATTATTTCTTTATTTATTTTTTCTGCTACTGACACGATAAACACTCCTCATAATCTTGTTGGCTATTATTTTCTTCTTTGGATTTATAGACGTTTGCTGCAATGTCTGTTGCGTTTGCGTCATTAACATTTTCAGCACGCTGTATTGATTTAGACCTGCAGTAATAAAGACTCTTCAAACCTTTCTTCCATGCTTGGAAGTGAATTTGATGCAAATCTCTTTTATGTACGTCTGCAGGTAAAAATAAGTTAATAGATTGAGCTTGAGAAATATGAGGTGTTCTGTCTGCGCTCAAATCAACAAGCCATCTTTGATCTAACTCAAAAGCTGTTTTAAAAACGTCTTTTTCATCTTGAGTTAAAAAATCTAAATGTGATACTGATCCTTGGTTAGTCGTAATACTTGACCAAACTTCATCTGTATCTTTTCCATATTTTTCTAATAGTTGTCTTAAATATTTATTTCGAACATTAAATGAACCGGACAATGTTTTGTGAGTAAAGCTATTAGCAGCTATTGGTTCAACACCTGGAGATGTTCCGCCACATATTATTGAGATAGAAGCTGTAGGGGCTATCGCAGTTTTATTAGAAAATCTTTCCATTATACCATAATCTGCAGCGTCAGGGCATGAACCTCTTTCATCAGCCAAATCTTTTGATGCCTTATCCACATTTTTATGAATATGCTCGAAAATCTTTTTATTCCAAGTTTTGCTCATTACAGATTCTATTGGGATCATCTTTTTTTGGTAATAAGAATGTAATCCCATTACACCCAATCCTACACTTCGCTCTCTCATTGCTGAATATGTGGCATCGCTAAATTGTTCAGGTGCATTTTCTATGAAGTCAGTCATAACATTATCTAGAAATCTCATGACATCTTGTATAAAGTTTTCATCATCTTTCCACTCATCGTATTTTTCTACATTTAATGATGATAAACAACATACGGCAGTTCTATCTCTACCATCTTTATCAATTCCTGTTGGAAGTGTAATCTCGCTACAGAGATTTGAAGTTTTAACAGTTAGACCAGCAAGCTTATGATGTTGAGGAATTTGTCTATTAACAGTATCTATAAAAACAATATATGGTTCACCTGTCTCAATTCTTGCTGTTAATAATCTTATCCATAAATTTCTTGCAGATACAGTTGCTTGAACAGCTCCATCTTTTGGACTTTTTAGTCCCCATTGCTCGTCCAATTCGACAGCTCTCATGAACGCATCTGAAACTAAGACACCATGATGTAAATTTAATGATTTTCTATTAGGATCTCCTCCAGTTGGTCTTCTCATCTCAATGAATTCTTCAATTTCTGGATGATCTATAGGAATATAACAAGCAGCAGAACCTCTTCTTAATGAACCTTGGCTAATCGCCATAGTCAAAGAGTCCATCACTTTAATAAATGGAATTATGCCTGAAGTTTTACCAACTCTTCCAATTTTCTCACCTATTGATCTAAGATTTCCCCAGTAACTTCCAATACCACCTCCGCGTGCTGCAAGCCAAACGTTCTCACTCCATAGATCAAGAATACCATTTAGACTATCGCTAGCTTCATTTAGAAAACAAGATATTGGCAATCCTCTTGTAGTTCCTCCATTTGATAAAACTGGTGTTGCTGGCATGAACCAAAGATTACTAATGTAATTATATAATCTTTGAGCGTGCAAGTTGTCATCAGCATAATGACTTGCAACTCTAGCAAACAAATCTTGAAAAGATTCGTTAGCACCCAAATATCTGTCTTTAAGAGTAGCTTTTCCAAAGTCAGTTAAATTATCATCTCTGCTTCTATCAATTTTAATTGTTATGCCTTTTGAATTTTGAAATAGTTCTGTTTCGCTATTGAGAGAAAATAAATCTAATCTTTTATCTTTAGGATCTTGATTCACATTTGGTGTATAATCAGAGACAGCTTTCCTAATAGCTTGTGATAAAATCTTGTTCATTTAGCTCCTTTTTTGTACTATACTTAATTAAGTAAAACAACTAGATGTTGTATGATGGTTTGGTAAATATACTATATGACCAACAAATCAATAGAACATTTATAGAACTTAAGAAAAAAATTATCAATAAAAAAATAAACAAAATATAAAAATATTAACATGAATAATTCAATAAAAATTGATCCTTTTGGCTTTAGAGAGTACGACGCGCGATGGTTGTACCCTGATAATATCAATTTAAAGGGTGTGACAAATTTGGGAAAAGGTTTAGGAACACAGATTATTAATCATACAAATAAAAGTAATCCAAGAATCATAGTTGGCCATGATTACAGATCTTATAGTGAAGAAATAAAATCAGCTTTGAAAAAAGGACTTATCTCTACAGGTTGTTACGTTGAAGATGTAGGATTAGCATTATCACCAATGGTTTATTTTGCACAATTCAATTTAGAAAGTGATGCTGTCGCAATGGTGACAGCAAGTCATAATGAAAATGGTTGGACAGGTGTAAAGATGGGAATCGAGAAAGGATTAACTCATGCACCAGAGGAAATGAAAGAATTAAAAGATATAACGTTAAATAACAAGTTTATTGAAGGAGCAGGAAATGAAAAAGAAATTAGTGATTTTCAAAGTGTTTATAAAGATGATCTTATAAATAAAAATAAAATTAAAAAAAAAATTAAAGCTGTAGTTGCCTGTGGCAATGGAACAGCAGGAATATTTGCACCAGACATTTTAAGAGGAATCGGATGTGATGTAATAGAGCTAGATTGCAATTTGGACTATACTTTTCCAAAGTATAATCCTAATCCTGAGGATCTTCAAATGTTACATGCAATAAGTAAATCTGTAAAAGAAAATAATGCTGATATTGGATTTGGATTTGATGGAGATGGTGATCGTGTAGGTGTAATAGATGATAATGGTAATGAAATTTTTTCAGATAAAATTGGATTATTGATTGCAAGAAATTTATCTTCAAAACACAAAGGATCTAAATTTGTTGTAGACGTTAAATCAACTGGACTATATTCAACAGATGATGTTTTAAAAAATAACTCGTGTGAAACACTATATTGGAAAACAGGACATTCCCATATCAAAAGAAAAGTAAATAATGAAAAAGCACTTGCGGGGTTTGAAAAAAGTGGTCATTTCTTTTTCAACAAACCTTTAGGTTACGGATACGATGATGGTATAAATTCAGCTATTCAAGTTTGTCATTTGCTAAATAATAATCATAAAAAAATGAGTGAAATCAT
>CACFIL010000024.1 GCA_902566315.1 uncultured Pelagibacteraceae bacterium | reverse complement strand
ATGATAAGCCAGAAGATTTGAGAAATCCAAAATTCTGGATTAAGTTGAGGCATACCACCACTTTCAGCGGCAAATACTGTATTAAAACATGCAAAGCATGTAACGAATAATAAAATAACTATTTTTTTTAACATTGACTAAAATGCAAATAAAATAATCAACGCAACTACTAGTCCGAATAATCCTGTCGCTTCAGCTAAAGCAAATCCTAATAACAAGTTAGGGAATTGTTTTTGAGCTGCAGATGGATTTCTCATAGCACCAGATAAGTAATTACCAAAGATAATTCCTATACCAACTCCTGCACCTGCTAGTGCAATAGCTGCTAAACCTGCTCCTATCATTTTTGCTGCTTCTAATTCCATTTTTCCTCCTTTTTTTTATTAATGGTGTAGATTTAATGCATCATTTAAATAAATGCATGTTAAAATTGCAAATACATAAGCTTGAAGAAAAGCAACTAATATCTCCAAACCTGTAAGTGCAACCGAAAAACTAAGTGGAAGCCATCCACCTACAATCCCTAAGCTTATAACAAAGCCTCCAAATACCTTCATCATCGTGTGACCTGCCATCATATTTGCAAATAGTCTGACCGATAAACTAATAGGTCTGCTTAAATATGATATAATCTCAATAACTACTATTAATGGAAGTAGAACCATTGGAACTCCACTTGGTACAAACAACTTCAAATATCCCAATCCATGTTTCATAAATCCAATAATTGTAACTCCGACAAAAATAAATGCTGCAAGCACAAATGTAACTATAATATGGCTTGTGACTGTAAATGCGTAAGGTATCATTCCAAACATGTTACAAAAAAGTACAAACATAAATAATGAGAAAATAAATGAAAAGTAGGGTTTTGCTTTTGATCCTGCTGTATCGCTAATCATTTTGGCGACAAAGGAATAACTTAGTTCTGATAATAATTGTAGTTTATCAGGTATTAGAGTTTTTTTCTTCGCTCCTAGATTAAAAATTATCAAAATAGCTAAAGAACTAATGACCATAAATAAACTTGCATTAGTGAAAGAGATATCAACTGAGCCTAATTTAATTTCTGGACCAATCCTATAAACATTGAATTGGTACATTGGATTTGATGCCATTATATTCTCTTATTTTTTTTGCATTTTTTTTGCTGATTTAATCACATTCATAATTCCTGCAATTACTCCTACAAAAAAAAATATTAAAATTAACCAGGGCTTAGTACCAAACCAGTTGTCTAAAATAAACCCAATAATTGTCCCAACAGCTACTGCTGCAACTAATTCAGTGCTCATTTTAAAAGCATGACCCATTCCAGATGTTGACGGCTCTTTACTCTCAGAATATTTGGATTTTGCTCTATTTTTTGCACTTTTAAGGCGAGTTTTAAAATCTTCCTCTTTCATTAGCCTAAGCTACCATGCTCTCAGCTTTTTGAAGGTCAACAGCAACTAGTTGACTTATCCCTTTCTCTGGCATCGTAACCCCATATAATCTATCCATTTTTGACATAGTTAACGCATGGTGGGTTACTATTATAAATCTTGTAGAAGTAATCTTTGTAAGTTCATTTAAAAGATTACAAAATCTTGTTACATTTGCATCATCTAGTGGTGCATCGACTTCGTCCAGAACGCAAATAGGGGATGGGTTAGTAAGAAATACCGCAAATATAAGAGATAATGCTGTCAAAGCTTGTTCACCACCTGAAAGCAGAGTAATCGACTGCAGTCTTTTTCCTGGAGGACTGACCAGCATTTCTAAACCAGCATCTAGTGGATCATCAGAGTCCACGAGTTCTAATTTTGCGCTTCCTCCATTAAACAATTTAGTGTACACCTCATTAAATTTTCTATTCACTCTTTCAAAAGCATCTAACAATCTTTCTCGACCTTTTTGATTAAGTTCTGTTATGCTTTCCTTCAATTTTAATATTGCTGTAACAAGATCTTGTCTATCTTGTTCCATTTTTTTTATTTCAGTTTTATATTTTTCAGTTTCATCATCTGCTCTTAAGTTAACAGATCCAAGCTTCTCTCTTTCCCACTTTTTTTCATCTAGTAACTCTTCTTGAGTAACTAAGTCAGGAAATTCAGCATCTTTATCAAGATTTGAATAATTAAGTATGTTGTCTTCTTCTATATTCAACTCTGTCATTACTCTTTCCAAAAGATCACTTCTTCTTTTATTTAAACCTTCAATTGTAGCTCCTGAGCTAGCTTTCTTTTCTCTAATTTCTATTGAACTTTCTTTTGTATCATTTAACAAAACTCTAATTTCAGCAATATTGTTATCAATTTTTTCGACTAAAATTTCATTTTCATTTTTTTCATTTTCTGAAATTCTTAGATTTTCGGAAATCTTTCCTTTTTTTTCTGCTTGAGACTGAGGTTGTTTTTCCAGAGCATTCAATTTTTCTACAAGTTTATTTTTTCTAGTATTGAGTTCATTTGCCATTTTTTCAGAATTTGTTAAAAGATTTTGCCAGCTTTCAAACTCTTGATCAATTATACTTATTCGTTCTTTTCTTTTAACAGACTCTTTTTTTATACTTTGGTTTTTACTATAAGTTTCAGCATAATCATCCTGTAATTTTTTTATTTGATCATTTTTTGATGTAAGATTTGAAATCGCATCATCATTCTCAACTTCTTTAACTTTCATAGTCAAATAGGACAAGTTTATTATACATTCATCTAAAATTTTTATTGTCTGATGATTTCTATTATCTGAAATTAGTTTTTTAACTTCTTCGATTTGACTTTTTATGTTGCTAATAATTTCATTATTTTTTTGCAAAGTTTCAGCATTAAAACTCTCTAATAATGAATCCATTCTATCTTGTTCACTTTTTAATTTTGATTTAGAGTTTTCTAGGTCTTGATTAGAAAGTTTTTCTGTTTCATAATATTTTGAGTCTGTATCAATTAAGATATTTCTTTCCTCTTTTAATCTTTTTTCGTTTGAATTTGCATCAATTACAATGCTTTTTTCTCTATCTATGTCCTCATCTATAACTTTTATAGAACTTTTTATTGTATCTATTTCCTCATTTATTCTAGTACTTTCCTCATCTAAAGCTTTCAGCTCAAGGTTTAATCTCTGAATCTTAGACAAATTTTCAATATTTTTTTGTCTTATTGGCTCTACTCTTTCAAGCTCATTTTTAATTTTAGTTTCTAGTTCTTCAATTTGTTTATTAAATTCTTCTACTTTCCCATCAGCATCATTATTTACTTCATTTTCTAAAGTGATTTCTTTATCAATTTCTCTAAGTCTTAAATAATAAAGTCCTGCCTCAACTTTTTTTATTTCCTCTGAAATTAATTTATACTTTGCAGCTTCCTCAGCTTGTTTTTCTAAATTTGCTAATTGTTTTTCTTGTTGTCTTCTAAGTTCGTCAGCTCTCTTTAAATTATTTTCTGCTGCTCCTAATCTAATTTCTGCTTCATGTCTTCTAACATGCAAACCTGCAATACCAGCAGCTTCTTCAAGTATAGCCCTTCTATCTGAAGGTTTTGCCGTAACCAACGCTCCAATTCTGCCTTGACTTATTAATGATGGTGAATGAGCCCCGGTAGACAGATCTGCAAAAAACATTTGTGCATCTTTTGCTCTAACTTCTTTATTATTTATGTAAAATTTTGATCCTTTATCTTTCTCAATCTTTCTTCGAATTTCTATTTCCTCTAGATCGTTATATTGGTGTGGTCCATCCTTATTTTCATTGTTCAAGCTTAAAACTACTTCTGCAATATTTTTTGAGGGTTTGTTTGATGTACCTGAAAATATCACATCCTCCATCCCAGAACCTCTCATACTTTTTGCAGAAGTTTCTCCCATACACCATCTAAGAGACTCAACTATGTTTGACTTTCCACAACCATTGGGACCAACAATTCCTGTGAGACCTTTTTCAATTAAAAAGTTAGTTTTTTCTGCAAAAGACTTAAAGCCATTTAATTGGATTTTTTTAAACTCCATTCAATGACTTATATCAGTTTTTCTATATATTTTTTTAATTTTTTATAGTTGGATGTATTTTCGAACTTTTCACCATTGATTATAAGTGTTGGTGTTGCCTCTATTTTGTAGTTTTTAGCTCCGTTGATTCGGTCTTCTAAAATAAAATCTTCAATTTTTGAGTCTGCTATACATTTATCAAAATCTAATTTAAAATTTGATTCTTGAATTACCTTCTTTAGATTTTTGTTGAGATCTTCAATAGTGCTTCCTCTTACCCAGCTACTTTGATTTTTATATAAATGATGAAGTATTTCTGAATTTCCATCATTCTTACAATGAGCTATTTTTGATGCATTAAATGCAGCCATATCTAATGGAAAATTTCTAAATTCGATTAAAATTAAACCTTTATCTATAAAATCGGTTTTTAAGCTAGGATAAACATTTTTATGGAAATCTGCACAATGACTACATGTTAA
>CACFIL010000023.1 GCA_902566315.1 uncultured Pelagibacteraceae bacterium | reverse complement strand
ATAATTTTTTGAACACTAATAAACCAAAAATAAGATAGCAAACAAATTCCACAGATATTGACCAGCTTGGTAGGTTATATGATGCACCAGATATGCCATGTATTAAAAATATATTCTTAAAAAAATCTATTAGAGAATAAGTATCGTGGGTTGGAATTAAATTTAATTTATTTATTAAGTAAATTTTGATAATATTATAAATAACAAAAAAAAATAATGTTAATATATGTAAAGGGTAAATTCTTAAAAATCTTTTTTTAACAAATATAAAAAAGTTGCTTTGACTTTTAATGTTATCTTTATATTTCAAGCATAATACAAAACCACTTAATACAAAAAAAAAATCAACGAAAACTTCACTATTTAAAATTAAGTAATTTTTATGCCAAATAGAATCATTTTTAAAATGAAGCATAACAATCAACACTGCAGAGATACCTCTTAACGATTCTAAAGGTAAGTTTCTCATTGTTTGTTAAATTTATATTTTTTAAATAAAAACTCTATTATTTCAAAATCTAATTGGCTGTCTATGTCAAAACTTTTTAAACCACTCATTTCATGTCCTAATATCTGTCCATCATAAATATTTTTTTTATTAAGGATAAATTCTCTTTTAAAACAATAAATTGAAGCGACCTGATCATAAACTTGAGGAGCCAATTGTCTTGCTGCAGGCCATTTTTTTAGTTTTTTTGATAGCACAAAAAAACCGTTTTTGTCTTTTTCCATCATATTAAAATATGGATTTTTTCGTGATAAGCTAACAGACACTACACCATCACAAGACCTATAATTTTTTAATAATTTTTGTATTGATTTTTTTATATCTTCAGAGGACCTTAAAGGATTAGTGCAATCTAAATCTACAAATATATCAATTTTTTTTTTTAAAAATTTTTCAATTTTAATTAATGCATCTTTCCACACTTGAAATTTAGGAGTAAATTTACGTGATATATTTTTGCTTCTTAAGAATGGTACAGAAGCACCAGCGGAGATAGAAGATTTTGCAATTAATTGAGAGTCTGTTGAAACAAAAATACCATTTAATTCTGAAACTTTTTTTGCTTGCTTTATTGACCAATATATTAATGGTTTTCCACAAAGTAATTTAATATTTTTATTTGGTAAACCAGTGCTGCCACCTCTGGCAGAAATTACACAGATAATATTCATTTTATTAACTTTATAACTATTATGACAAAAATACTAATTAATGATTTTAATTTTATATAAAAAGTACCATTGTAAAACGTTTTTCTAAAAATCTTAATACTTTTTGAATATTGCCGAAGATGAAAATTTTTTCTTCCAATTGAATATTCTTGTCTTGATAGGTTAAGAGCTTTTTCATTATCATTAAGTATATAATGATATTTTTTTTCTATATCCATAACTAGTCGTGTTATGTCCTTTCTTTTTTTTGTAACACTTTTTACATGGATCCTATGAAAACCCAAATTTTCTGATATAAAAATAAATTTGTCTGTTATCAATGATAAACGTAACCATAAATCATAATCCTCTCCAATACGTAGCTTTTCATCAAAAAGTTTAATTTTTTTTAAAATTTTTTTTCTAATTACTACTGATGATGTTGGTATTGAATTTCCATAAATTAAAAGATTTTTGGTAATTGGATTTTTTATTTTTGAACCAATATATTTTTGAAATAATATATACTGTAATCTTGATTGCTTAATATGCAAATTTTGTTTTTTAAACTCAACTTTTTTGTGAAGCTTATGGTAAATCAAATCGTTACCGGTTAAAAATTTACTAACAACTTTAAGCTTATTTTTATCCCAATAATCATCAGCATCTATAAAGCATATCCATTTATATTTTGAAATTTTAATTCCAAAATTTCTAGCTTTTGAAGGTCCTTGGTTCGTTTGATACTTATATTTAATTCTTTTATCTTTGAATTTTTCAATTATACTTTTAGTTTTATCGGTTGATCCATCATCAACAATTATTAATTCAAAATTTTTATATGTTTGATCTAGAACAGAACTAATGGATTCTTCTAAATATCTGGAACTGTTATAAGTAACTAAAATAACAGAAAAAAAAACATTTTTAATGTGTCTTGAAATATTCAATCTATTTTATTTTTTTAATATAACCACTAAAATTTTGAGAAATTAACAACTTGCCATTTAATTTCTTATCTATTACAAAATTTTTGTTATTTTTTAAAAATTCTTTTAGAGCAGCATAGGGTTCGTTTCCTCTATATAAAACTTTTGAAACTTTTTTTGGTGTCTGTTTTTTATTTAGAAATCCTAGTATTGTATCGGCAACTACAATATAACCATTTTTTTTTACCAATTTAGAATATAAATTTAATTCTTCTAGAACATGTTTTTTTGAATGGTCACTATCAAGAATAACAATAACTTTTTTATTTTTACACAATTTTTTAATTTTTTTGAAAATTTTTATATCGATAGAACTACCATCGAAAATTTTTATATTTTTTGACATTTTATGATTAAAAATTGCTTTTCTATTGTGATCTCTTAAATCTATATCTATGCCAATAACTTTAAATTTTTTTTTAAATAAATTTAAAATTGAAGAATAAAAAATAACTGAACCACCCCTTGCAACACCTGTTTCAATTACAACATCTGGTTTATAATTAAATATAATTTCCTGATTTACTAAAATTTCTGAAGGTTGCTGTATAATTGGAATACCAAGCCAAGACCAAATATAGCTATAATAATTTCTATCAAACCGAGTTAAAATCTCTATCGATTTCTTTAAATTAATCTTGCTCTTTCCTAATTTAAAAGAATTTTGCTCCATCTGAAGCTTAAATTTTTTTCTATCGTCAATATAATTCATTTAATTATTTATGCATATTCAAACAAACTTTTAAATCATCTACTGACTGCTCATAATCAGTTAAAGAGTAATCTTTATTTTTAATCTTCGAACAAAAATTTAAAATATTTCTTTTTAACAAATTCATTTGGTTTGCTTTATTTCGTTTATAATTAATTATTTTTGATTTGTTTTGATAATTTATTTTTACTTTATTTAAAAGTAAATCAAATAAATAATTTTTATTTTTACAAATAATTTCTATTTTACGAAATGATTTTATAGAAACCATATCTTGATATAACATCCCATAGATATTATGATCTGTTTTAAAAACGGATATTGCCATATCCTCTATTTTACTAAACTTTTTAGATTGTTTTTTTATCGTTTTAATGTAAGTGATTTTACCAAATAAATTGTTAATTAAATTAACCTCATGAATTAATTCAAATATTACACCTCCTCCCTTTTTTTGGTCTAAATAATAACTTTGATTTGAGGGTCGTATCGATCTCCAATATTTTAAATTTTGTCCAACTTTTAGTGAAACAGATAGTATATTTTTTTTTGATATATTTTTTTTAATATATCTATATAGATCATGAGATTGTAGTTGATAATTAGTACCAAAAATAATTTTATTTTTTTTTATAACAGCACTAATTTTATTTATATTTTTTAAACTTAAAAAAATTGGTTTTTCACAGAAAATATTAATTTTTCTAAAAGCCAATTTTCTTATAAAATTTAAGTGTTTATTTGATGAGTTAGCAATTATAGCAAAATCTACTTTCTTAGAAATATCTGTTAAAGCCCTAATAAAAAAAATTTTTTCACTTTTGATTGATTGTAGATTTTTTTTTGTATGTAGGCCTTTAATTAGAATATATACTTTGAAATTTAGTGATATTAAATTGATAATGTGCTTTTTTGCAATTGATCCTGATCCAATCACTAAAACAGATTTTTTCATTAAAACATTACCAAGATAGCCAGCCACCGTCTACAACTATTTCTTGCGCATTTGTATATGTATTATTTTCATCTAATAAAAAATTAACAATTGGCAAAACTTCTTTAAGCTTCATCATTCTGCCTGTTGGATTATTGTTATTATAATTTTTTAAAAAAAAATTACTCAAATCTTTTGAATGAACCCCACCTAAAATTATACTGTTAAATAAAAATTTTTTTGCGAATTTAGTTCCCATATACTTTATCAACATGTTGGCAGCTGCTTTTGATATTGAATAACCAATTTCTTTAGAAAAATTTTTATAAATAAAATGTTTTGGTGATCTGAGACTATATATCGATGAAAAATTAATAACTCTTCCAAAAGAAGAGGTCTTTAGGTATTTATTTATAATTTTAATATTTAAATATAAGTTAGTTTCTAAAAATTCCTTTATTTTATTTTCATCTAAAAGGAATTTTTTTTTTACTCTTTTATTTTTACTTAATGGAGTTGTATTTTTTCCATGGCAAAAAATTATAGCATATATTTTTTTGGAAAATATTTCATCAAAAATTAATTCATCATTTAATTTTTTTTTTAGTTTTATATCATAGCAAATTACATTATATCTATTTTTAAGTTTCTCTTTCAAAAACGATCCGATTAATCCTTCTGACCCTGTCAACAAAATATTTTTCTTCATTAATTTAAAATTTATTTTTTTTCGCCTTTGCTAATTCTACTTTAT
>CACFIL010000022.1 GCA_902566315.1 uncultured Pelagibacteraceae bacterium | reverse complement strand
GGTGAATTTCTAAATCTTAAAACAAGTATTGCTATAGCAATTAAAACAATTGCTCCGGCTTCATATAGTAATACTTCTGGATTTATTGATTTTCCTTGCAAAATAATAAATCTTGATAAGGCAGTTATCGCAATAAATAATGGTAAGGTAATTTGAATTGATTGACTTTCCCAAAATACTCTAACCATAGCCAATACCTCTAAGTATAGAAAGAGTAGTAACAGATCAGCAAGTGTAACTTTTTGAATGGCAATCATTTGATAAACTTCTATACCAAATGCAATTATTGTAGCTATAAGAATTATTACTAACGCCAATAATTGTATTTGCTTAACAATATTTTCCATTTAACTCTTATAGATGATATTTAACTAATTTGAAGCCAAATATTTCTCAGCTTCTAATGCAGCCATACAGCCCATTCCTGCTGCTGTTACAGCTTGCCGATAAATTTTATCTTTAACATCTCCAGCAGCATAAACACCTGGAATATTTGTTTCTGTAGAATCACTTTTAGTAATTAAATATCCTGTATTGTCCATTTCTAATTGATCCTTAAAAAGTGCAGTTGCAGGGTCGTGGCCAATAGCTATAAACAAACCATCTATTTTTAATTCTGATGTTTCATTAGTTTTAACATTTTTAATTTTCAAGCCTTTTACATTTTTTGGTTCACTATCACCTGTTATTTCTTCAACAACAGAGTCCCAAATAATCTCAATTTTTTTATTTTCCATTAATTTTTTTTGTAAAAGTTTTTCTGCTCTTAGTTCATTTCTTCTGTGAATTAATTGTACTTTTGATGCAAATTTTGTTAGAAACATTGCCTCCTCAACTGCTGCGTTACCACCACCAACTACTGCAACTGTTTTATCTTTAAAAAAGAAACCATCGCATGTTGCACATGCCGAAACTCCAAATCCTTTAAATTTTTCTTCTGACTCAATATTTAACCATCTTGCTTGTGCACCTGTTGAAATAATAATTGAGTCTGCAGTATATTTTTGTCCACCATCTCCGATTGCTTCAAAAGGTTTAGATTTTAGATTTACTGATTGAATATGATCTTCAACTAAATCCGTTCCTACTGCTTTTGCTTGCTCTCTCATTTGTTCCATTAACCATGGTCCTTGTATAACATCAGCAAAACCTGGATAGTTCTCAACATCAGTTGTAATTGTTAGTTGACCACCTGGCTGCATACCTGCAACTAGCATTGGTTTCAACATAGCTCTTGCTGCATAAACTGCAGCAGTATAGCCCGCTGGACCAGATCCAATTATTAACACTTTTGTATGTTTAGTTGGTTTTTCACTCATAGAGGTCTATATAGTTAATAATGAGCAAATTAAAAGGTATTTTATTGACCGAGGGTATGCACGGAATGCTGAGCCAGGTTGAAGGCTTAGCTAAAGCTTTGGATATAGATTTTACTCACCATAAGGTTGAACTAAATAATTTATGGAAGTTAATTCCACCAAAATTCACGCCAATTTCTCAAAGAGTTTATAAAAAAATTAATCAATCAGATTATGATTTAATTATATCTTGCGGAAGAAAAAGTATAATTCCATCTATTCATTTGAAAAGTATTTCAAATAAAAAAGTCTCTAATATTCATATTCAAGACCCAAAAATAAACTTTAATTACTTTGATTATATAGTTGCACCAGAGCATGATGGAATTAATGGATCTAATGTTATTACTACAAAAGGAGCTCTCCATTACCTTTCAGAAAATGAAATATTTGAGAGTAAGGATTATCTAAACGCCTTCATAAAAAAAGACCATAGAAAAATTTGGTGTTTAATAATGGGTGGACCAACAAAATACTACGACTATTCAACTAAGAATATGAAACATATTTTTTCAATTTTTTATAAACTTTTAAAAAAACATGATTTTCAAATTGTTGTTATCCCATCAATGAGAACACCATTAAATACTATTCATTATGCAAAAGAATTTTTTGGTGAAAATCACACAGTTATAATGAATGTTGATAAAAAAGCTTACTTATCTGCGTTAGCTATATCTGAGAATATAATAGTAACTTGCGACTCAAGTTCAATGATTTCTGAGGCTGCCTTAACTGGAAAACCTGTTTATATTGCAAACATTTTACCCAGAAAAAATGATATAAGATTCCAAAGATTTAGAAATTTATTTAGAGAATTAAATATCACTAGAAACCTTGGAGAAGAAATAGAAACTTGGACCTATGAAAAACTTGATGAAACTAATAGAGTTGCGAAAATTATTAAAGAGAAAATAAATAATTGATGTCCTATTTAAATTCGATACTTAATAATTCAAAAAAATTTGATAGTCCATTTGTACATTGGGAATTAGATAAACCCCTCACTGATATTCAAATAAATGAGATAATAACAGCAGATATTTCTGATCCTTCAAAACATAATATTAATTACGATGGCACTAGAGCAATTGATGGAGGAGAAGGAAAATTTAGAGAAGGAATTTCAGATGGAGGTAAGGCCTTAAAATTTAGATGCTTTGTAACTAAGGAAAATTCAAATGAATTCCCTGGACTTACCAATCTAATCAAAGAACTTCAGAGAAAAAAAACTTATCAAAAAATATCAGAATTAATCAATAAAGATTTATCAAGTTCATATGTAAGAGTCGAAGTTATTTGTGATCGAGAAGGTTTTTGGTTAAAACCGCATTGTGATATCAAAGAGAAACTTATGTCTTGTTTGCTATTTGTAAATAAACACAATGAAAGTGAGGATTTGGGAACAGATTTTTATGATAATAATTTAAAACTCATAAAAACACTGCCTTATAAAGATAATTATGGATATTTTTTTTCAAGTGGTCCTGATACTTGGCATGGGATGGAAAAAAAAGAAATAATCAAAGAGAGAAGATGTTTACAAGTAAATTATGTTACTTTTGAAACAGATTGGAAAGTAGATAATTAATTTTCCCAATCGAACCTTGGAAATGTATCAAAAACTTTAAAAATCCCTTCAGACCAGGTATTACAAACTTTCGAATAATCCTCATCATTTAAACTTAAACATTTCAAAGAGGCTAATTTATTTTCATCTTTTTTATATATGGCAAAATCTATTGGTGGGCCTACAGTAAGGTCACTTTTTAATGTTGAGTCCATTGATATCAAAGCACATCTAGATGCATCTCCAATTGAAACATTCGGTTTTATAACTCTATCAAGTATTGGTTTTCCATATTTAACTTCTCCAATAACAAGATACGGTTTACTGTCTGCTGGTCTTATGTAATTTCCTTGTGGGTAAATTAAATACAACTCTGGCCTTTGACCTTTAATTTGCCCACCAATTATAAAAGTAGAACCTAGAAGAACATTATCAGTGTTAATTCCCTGAGGAGATGAATGTTCTATATTTAATGAACCTACATAAGAAGCTATTTGTTCAAAATCTTTGCAAGTATTTAAATTCATTATTCCAGATGAACTACCTAAATCTTTTTCGATTGATTTATAGACTGCCTGTGATGTTCCTAAATTTCCTGATGTAACAATTACTATTGTTCTATCCCCAACATCATGTGTAAACATTTTAGAATATATATTTACGTCATCTAAACCTGCGTTAGTCCTGGAGTCTGATGCAAATACTAATCCTTCGTTTGTTTTAATTCCTATACAATATGTCATGTCCAATTCTTATTTAAAAAAGCCATATTTTTCAAACCTTTTATGTCATAGCTGATATTTAATTTTAGCATTTGTTTTGCAAATTTATTTAATAAAAAATCCTAAATATGGTTACTTCGTTTTGGAAAAACTACGATGCTAAATCCGCTTATGATGGATATTTAACAGAGGATAATAAGCTTAGAAAACACGCAAGAATAATGTCTGGTATTTTAGAAAGACATGGAACTAAAAAACTCCAAGAAATTGAAAAAAATTGTCAAAGTACGATAAGTGCTAGGGGAATAAATTTTAGAGTTTATGCAGCAAACAATAGAGCTGAGGAAAAAAAATGGCCATTAGATATTATTCCTCGAATAATTCCTAAGACACAATGGAATAAAATTTCTAGAGGCTTAGTTCAAAGGGTAAAAGCATTAAACTTGTTTATTGATGATGTATATAATAAGAAAAAAATTTTTAAAGATAAAGTGGTACCAAAAGACTTAATTTTTAACTCACCATATTATCTTAAAGAATGTGATGGAATTTCTCCAAAGTTTAAAGCGTGGGCTAATATCTCAGGTGTAGATTTAATTAGGAATATAAATGGAGAATATTTAGTTCTTGAAGATAATTTACGTGTTCCATCTGGAGTTTCTTATATGTTAGAGAACAGAATGGTGATGCGTGATGTATTTCCAGAATTATTTACAAGATATAAGGTTGCATCCGTTCATCAATATTCAAATAAACTTTATCAAAGCATGATCGAGTGTATACCAAAAAAAACTGATAACCCTCATATGGTAGTTTTAACCCCTGGAATTTATAATTCGGCATACTTTGAACATTCCTTTTTAGCTGAGCAGATGGGCATAGCTTTAGTTGAGGGTAAAGATTTATTCGTTGAAAATGATTATGTTTATATGAAAACAGTTAAAGGAAAATTAAAAGTTGATTGTATTTACAGAAGATTAGATGACACGTTTCTTGACCCTAAGGTATTTAATAAAAATTCGTTAATCGGTGTCCCTGGTTTGTTTAAATGTTGGAAAAAAGGGAACGTCGGAATAATTAATGCACTTGGAACCGGTGTAGCGGATGATAAGGCGGTTTACTCTTATGTGAATAAAATGATCGTCTATTATTTGGGTGAACAACCAATATTAAACCAAGTTGAAACATTTCTTTGCGAAAATAAGGTTCATCGACAGCATGTAATTGAAAATATTTCTAAATTAGTAGTTAAACCTGCAAATGCTTCTGGAGGTTATGGAATAATGATAGGACCTAAGGCCCCCAAAAAAGAGAAAGAAGAAGTTATAAAGAAAATTAAAAAAAATCCTAGAGATTTTGTGGCACAACCTTTAGAGATA
>CACFIL010000021.1 GCA_902566315.1 uncultured Pelagibacteraceae bacterium | reverse complement strand
CTTTCTTTTGGCCAAGTATTTTTTAAATCATACATTTTATCAAAACAATTTGCATCATCTGTAAGTTTCAACCATGGATCTTTATCTTTTGTAAATATATGCGCTTCAGGAGGAAAGTTTTCGGAATTATCTAAAGTTTTAGTTCTAACTGTTGATCGACCAACTGCCGTAGCATAATCTGTATAAATATAAGTACCACATTTGTTACAAAAATAAGCTCTTGAGGTAGCTCCACTACCTGTTTTAAGTTCAGTTGACGAAATATCACCCTCTATAATTAATGTATTGTCTAGAACGCTAGTATTAATAACATAAGAAGACCCAGTTATAATTTTACAATCTTTGCAATGGCAAGCTTGGGTGAATAGAGGCTTCTCAGTAATTCTATATTTAACCTGACCACAAATACATCTTCCTGTTAAGCTCTCTTTTTTTTCCATTTATTATATTCAAACTATTTATGGTTAAAGTTATCCACATGTATACAACATGTGGTTTCGATGTTCACGTTTTGATTCACTTTTGATTCAGTTACAGACTCAAAATACAACCTGATTGACACTATTGAATAACTTAGATATTAATTAGAACAAAATAAGAACATTTATGAAGCTAACGATACCTTACTATTTACATAAAGCTGGTGCGGGTTTTCCGTCCCCTGCTACTGACTATATTGAGGAAGATATCGATTTAAATGTTCATTTAATCAAAAATGTTCCGGCAACCTTCATCATAAGAGTTCAAGGAAAATCAATGGTGGATGTTGGAATTAATGATGGTGATCTATTAGTTGTTGATAAAAGTTTAACGCCAAAAAACTTCTCAACAGTTATTGCAAATGTTCATGATGAACTAGTTGTCAAAAGTTTAGTTCAAGAAAGAGATAAAAAATTTTTAACATCAGGTTCTAAAGAATTTACAGATCGAATTTTAATTAATGAAGATGAAGATATATTTATTTGGGGAGTTGTAACTTATGTCATCCATTCAGTATACTAAAAAAATAGCACTTATTGATTGTAACTCTTTTTATGTTTCTTGTGAAAGATTATTCAATCCTAAAATAAGAAAAAAACCTGTTGTAGTTTTATCGAATAATGATGGTTGTATAATTTCAAGATCAACTGAAGCAAAAGCTTTAGGTATTAAAATGGGAGAACCTTACTTTAAAGCGAAAGATATTATTGTTAAAAATAAAGTTGAAGTTTTTTCATCTAATTATTCTTTATATGGAGATTTATCTAGAAGAGTGATGCGAACACTAAAAAGATTCAACTCTGATATCGAAGTTTATTCTATTGATGAAGCATTTTTAGATTTATCAAATTTTCCAGACAATGAAGTTGAAAAAGTTGGAAGAGAAATCAGAGAGACAGTTTTAAAATGGACAGGTATCCCAACCAGTATTGGTATCGCTAAAACAAAAACTTTAAGTAAGGTTGCAAATCATATTGCAAAGAAAAAAAAATCAGGTGTAACAAGCTTAATAGGAATTGAAAATATTGATCCAATATTAGAAAAAGTTGAAATTAATGATGTGTGGGGTGTAGGAAGACAGTTAACAAAATTTTATCATAAAAATGGGATTTATAACGCAAAACAATTAAAGAATAAGTCAAATACCTGGATAAAGAAAAACTCTAATGTTTTAGGTTCAAGAACTGCAATGGAATTAAGGGGAGTACCTTGTATTGATTTAGAAACAACACAAACAAAAAGAAAAAGCTGTGTTGTGTCTCGTTCTTTTGGCCAAAGAATTGAAAAATACCAAGAATTAAAAGAAGCAGTTGCAAATTATTGTTTGAATGCGTCTGAAAAAATTAGATCTGAATCTTTAATTGCAAAGTCAATTACTGTTTTTGTTAGAACGAGTCCTTTTCAAAGTAGATTTGGATATTATTCAAACTCAAAGACAATAGATTTTGCAATTTCAACAAATAATAGTATTGAAATAGTTAAAACTGCTTTAGTTGCTTTAGACTCTATCTTTAAAAATGGCTATCGTTACCAAAAAGCAGGTGTAATGCTGACTGGTTTATCCAATGAAGATCGCAGCAAGAACCTATTTTCTTCTGAAAAAGATGAGAAAATAAAGGGTTTAATGAAGTCTATTGATAATACGAACTATCGATATGGAAGATCTACTCTAAGTCTTGCTAGTGCTGGTGTTCAAAAAAGATGGAACATGAGAAGAGAGCATTCTTCCAAAATAGATACAGCTGATTTCTATTTACTACCAACGATTAGAGCCTAATTAAAAAGGTCTAGGATTATTTGGATAGCCAAGATTTTCACAAGTACTATCGTTATCTGCATCAGCTGGTTTGCAAAGTACAACTGCTGAAGCACCATGTACTTGGGATTGATTTTTAAGCTGGCCTGTTATTTCATCACATCCACTCCATAGTTCATCACAGGAATTTGCTTTACCCACATTAGAATAACGAATAATTGCGTCTTTTATTGTTAAACCTGCATCAGTAGCATATGTCATATAATTTCTATAAGGTCCAAATTTAAATCTCACACTAGTAGCACCACCTAAAACATCTCCGAAGTAACTAGATCTGAGCTTACCATCTATCCAAAAATGTAAAAATCCATCTTTAGACCATTTAGCATTAATCAAAATATTTACCCATTTACCTTTCAACGGAGAAAATTTTTGATCCAAATTAACTACATAATGATCAAAGAAAAATTGTTCATCAACTTCATTTTTTGAAACTCTATAATTTGGCCCATTGAACAACCAAGCAAAACTATTGTTATTTAAGTTATAAGAAGGGCCAACTGTTTTTTCACCTTTTCCATAAAGCATTTTAAAATCAAATAATGAGATATTATGTTTCTCGGTATCTACTTCATTTGGAATAAAATAACCAACTCTATACCACTTTGTTTTTCCTTTTTTTGTAGTTTGCTTATATGGCTCCATAATTTGAAATCTCTGAGCAAAACCTGGACTTCCCCACCTACTCCAGTCCATTTCATCCCCTACATCTGAATAGCTTAAATTAAATTCAATTCCTTTTTCCGCAACACCCATTCTATCTTCTAATTTATCAAAAAATTTTATTAGACCTGGACGATTTGGAACATTTCTAAGATTAAAAACCATTTTATTTTTAGATTGATTTCTAAGAACATAATTTGCAAAATCTTTCCTCTCTTGCTTTTTCATATTTGTATGCCATTTACCAGCGTACGAATATGATGGAATTAACAAGAGAGATAGAAGAATGATTAAAATTTTTTTCATAAATTATTTTGGTAAATTATTACAATCATGAAATAGGGCTGTTTTCTTACATTTTTTTCCACTTCTAAAAGAATCATAATAAGCAACTTGTGTTTTTACAGGAATTTTTCTTTTTCCATTGTAAATTCCAAAACGAAAACTAGGCCCCATTTTTTTTCCATCTTTTTTTCTTTTGAGCAACTTACCAAATGTTTTGCCTTTTGATTGATAAACTAATTTATCATTAATCCATAAATCAATGAAACCATCCTCTTTATCAGTCCAATTTACGTTCATTAAAAAATCATGCCATTTGTTGTGCAAAGCCTTTGTAGGTATAATTAATTCTCTTCCATACCCTTCGCATTGGAGCACTCCATCTTTTTCAATTGTAACTCCTTCTCTTTCTAATTTAAACACTATTGGTATTTCGGGACAATCTTCATCAAAACCAGAAGAATTAACTCTATTCAATTGCTTAGTATAGTCACTTGGCATTTTAAATTGTCCTAAGATTGTATAGGCAGGTCTAATATGATTTGTACCTTCGGGGATATACATAGACCATGCATACCAAACATTTCCTATATGCCCTTTTGCACTAGATGGATAATTTCCTTCAAAAATAACTTCACTCCGTCCAGCTTTATTAGATCTATCACAATCTCGTCGATGGCAATCCCCATCTCTCATTTCAAAACGTAATGAATATTTTCCATCTCTAACAATTTTTGTCTCATATCTTAAATTCCAAGGATTTGGTGCGATACGTCCATGTGTTTCAATTTTACCCCATGATCCTGTTTTCTCTGGCCATTTTATAAATTTCGAGTGTTTAAAAACATAATTTTCATCTAAATATTTTTTAGGCGGATCTTTTGCTTGAGCAAAAGATGATAAAATTAAAATAAAAAAGATAATTAAAAGTTTTTTCATTTTATACAATTAGCATTAAATCCAATTAGATTGTCTATGCCATACTTTGATCTTTTGGCTAAATAAGTAATATCTTTTTCATGTTTTATTCCAGTTACCATTTCCATTAAGGTATCAATAGCTATAGCCTCTTGATGGGTGTGCTTTCTAGCATTATGTTTTTTATATTGATTATTTTTTTGCTTACCATCGTATTTTCTTGAGGAGAAACTTTCATAATCAGTGATCCCTAAATTTAATACTTCTGCTGCTTTAGTAATTCTATTCATAACTAAGTCTGGAACTTTAGCCCCCCAATTTTTAGCTAAATAGATGTAACCTAAAGCTGAATTTAAACCATAAGAGTGATACCATAAGGCTCTAAACCCTCTAAAAGAATTATTATTGATATAGCCATCATCATAAAACACTTCCTCTATATTTTTAAATCTAAAATTGAATTCTTTTGCTGCTAGTTTTTTATTGTTTGTCCAATGAGCATAAGCTAAGTTTGGAATTCCTCCGTTTCCCATTGCATAAAATCCTTTTTCTTTCTCTAAAAATTCTTCAGGCTTAATAAATTTTTTATGCATTTTTTTAATATACTTGTTAACAATTTTAATTTCTTTATCACTTAAGTAATCTTTAAGATAAATTGCTATCAGCAAATAATTTGTAAAAGCATCCCTTGCAAATTCATATGCATGATACCAGCAAGGTGCCTCGGGATTTCCATCTTTCCAACATTTTGGTTTCTTTTTTAACTCTTCTTTACCGATTGTATCTAGTAAAACATTTGCTTTAGCTATTTTAATCAATATTCCTTTAGCGGCATCAATGTCAGTTTTATCATTATTACCAATTGCATTATGGGTAGCAACAGCATACGAGCTCATTGGACCAGTTAGATTTAGGTGATTTACACTTCTAGAATTACCCAGCGCCCATTCACTCATCCAATCTAAACGTATTAAG
>CACFIL010000020.1 GCA_902566315.1 uncultured Pelagibacteraceae bacterium | reverse complement strand
TGCTTTAAAGTTTTTCATTAATAATCTTTTTAAGAACTTTATCAAAACTTAAAACGTCATTAGACTCTGAACTTAAAAATGCATCATAAATTCTTTTCTTTTGTACAGAAAAAATCTCCTCAAATATTTTTTTACCCTCCGCTGTTAAATATACATGCTTGATCCTTGTATCTACATCATCTCTTTTAAATTCAATTGCTTTAATTTCAACCAAGTCATTCAGAACTCTATTTAAACTTTGCTTTGTCACTTTAAGTTTTCTTAATAAACTCGAAATTGTTATACCTTCATACAAAGATATAAGGTGAATTACTTTATTGTGAGCAGTACCTAAGGCATGTTTATCTAAAACCTTCTTAGCATCAGCGACAGTTTCTCTATAGCCATTGAAAATTTTTTCGATATATTCTTTTAATTGATGATCTTTTAAATATAAAAGTTTTTTCATAATGGTAAGTTATATTGACATATTATATATACAAAGATATTTTTTCTAAAAAATAAATCAAATGATACCGTTCGATAAAAGAGAAGGAAAAATCTGGTACAATGGTGATCTTGTAGAATGGCAAGATGCTAAACTTCATGTCATAAGTCATGGTCTACATTATGCAAGCCTAGTTTTTGAGGGACTAAGAGTTTATGATAGTGAGATCTTTAAATTAGAAGATCATACAGACAGACTTTATCATTCAGCTAAAAGAATGGATATTACAATTCCTTACACAAAAGATGAAATTAACAAAGCTTGCAATCAAATAATTAAAATACAAAACGTCCAGAATGGTTACGTAAGACCTTTTGCTTGGAGAGGAAGTGAAATGATGGGTGTCTCAGCTCAAAAAACAAAAATTAATGTTGCAATCGCTACTTGGGAGTGGGGTGACTATTTCGACCCTAAGTTGAAAACTGAAGGAATTAAATTAAATATTTCTAATTGGCGTAGACCCGCGCCAAATACAATTCCATGGGATAGTAAAGCAGCAGGTTTATACATGATTTGTACACTTTCTAAGCATGAAGCAGAGAGACAAGGATATAGCGAGTCGTTAATGTTAGACCATGAGGATAATGTGGCTGAGTCAACAAGTGCAAATATATTTTTTAAAGATAAAAATGGAGGACTTCATACCCCAATTCCTGATTCATTTTTAAATGGTATTACAAGACAAACTGTAATTGAATTAGCTAAATCAAAAAATATTAAAGTTCACGAAAGAAAAATAAAACCTGACGAATTAAAAAACTTTGAGGGTTGTTTTTTAACTGGTACGGCTGCCGAAATTACACCAATATCACAAATTGCAGAAAACAATTACAAAGTTTGTGATGTTATTTTAGACTTATTGTCTAGTTATGGAAAACTAGTAAGAAAAAAAAGAGCTGCTGCTTAATTTTTATTATCTTCAGATATTGCATGGTCAATACCTTTTCTTAAATATTCATACCCAGTGTATAATGTAAGAAAAGCAGAAAGCCATAATAAAATTATGCCAATTGTTTGAGCATTATAGTCTTGAAAATTAATAATTTTATTTCCTGTTTCACCAGTTAGTAAAATAGAAATTGAAAACATTTGAAGAAATGTTTTTACTTTTGCTAAACTTGAGACAGGAAGTTTAACTCTTCCTTTTGCTAAAAATTCTCTTAAACCAGAAATCAATATTTCTCTGGTAAGTATTATGATTGCGGCAATTACTTCAAAGTTTTTAATAGTCCCATCCATAACGAGCAATATTAATGCGGTTGCTACTATTATTTTATCAGCAATTGGATCTAATAATTCACCAAGTTTGGACTCCTCTTTGAACATCCTTGCCAATAATCCGTCCAAAAAGTCTGTAAATGAAGCAATCACAAATAAAGCAAACGGAATTACATCTCCATAAAATCCTGGTAAATAAAAAGTAAAAACAAATATAGGAACAATAATAATTCTACCTATTGTTAGATAATTTGGAATTTTGATTTTCATTCGTGAAAGAAATTATATATCTTTTTGGCAACTTTTTCTTCAACTCCTTCAACTGTTTTGATCTCATCCAAGCTGGCTGATTCAACAGCTCTTGCTGATCCAAAGTGATTTAAAAGAGCTCTTTTTCTTATAGATCCAATTCCATCAATTTGATCAAGTAAAGACTTACTAATACCCTTTTTCCTCTTAGCCCTATGGGCACTTATTGCAAATCTATGGGACTCATCTCTCAATCTTTGTAAGAAAAAAAGAGTAGGGTCATTCTTTTCAAATTTAAACTCTTTACCATTGTGAAAAAAAGTTTCATTTCCACTATTTCTATATTTACCTTTTGCAATTGCTATCATAGGAATATCATGAAGGCCTAATTCATTAAGTGTTTCTCTTGCTACAGAGTATTGTCCTTTTCCTCCATCGATTATTACTAAGTCTGGCATAGTTAAATAATTATCTTTCTCTTGAACAGCTCTTTTAAATCTTCTGTTTAAAACCTCACGCATCATTCCATAATCATCTTGTTCATTCTTTTTAATCTTAATATTAAATTTTCTATATCTTTTTTTTATAAAACCTTCTTCACCATATGTAATTAGTGCGCCTACACTATTAGTTCCCTGAATATGACTATTGTCATAAACCTCAACTAAATTAATATTATTTTCTAAATCAAATTTTTTAGAAACATTATCAAAAAGTTCTTTATTATTTTGGCTCTCATAAATTTTTCTATTTAAACTATCTTTTGCATTTTTGAGTGCTTGATTTATAACTTTTAGTTTATATCCTTTTTTTGCTACTGAAATATTTATTTCTTTATTCTCCTTTTGTGAAAGTGTTTTTTCAATTAAAACTTTTTCTTTAATATCCTCACTTAAAATTATTGAAGCTGGTACACTTTTGTTTTCATAGAATTGTGATACGAAAGAATTAAGAATTTCTTTTATGTTATCATCTGGATCATGTTTTGGAAAAAAGGCTTGATTACCCCAGTTTTGTTTTGATCTGTAGAAAAAAACTTGTATGCAAGTTTTTCCAGACTCTTTGTAGCCAGCTATAACATCTGCTTCTACTAAATTCGATTCGTTAATTCTTTGTGATGACTGAATAATATTTAAAGACTTTATTCTATCTCGTAATATCGCAGCTTTTTCAAAATCCAAATCATCACTAGCTTTTTCCATTTGGTTTGATAAATTTTTTTGAATTTTTCTAGATTTGCCCGATACAAATTCAATAGCGTTGTCTACAGATAGTTTATATTCATCATTTTCTATATATCCAACACATGGTCCAGAACATCTCTTAATTTGATAAAGTATGCAAGGCCTTTCTCTTTTTTTAAATACTGTATCGTCACAAACTCTTAGCTGAAAAATTTTCTGGATCATTTTAATTGTCCAGTTTGCAGAACCAGCAGAGGCAAAAGGTCCAAAATAGAAGCCCTCTTTAGTTTTTTTTCCTCTATGACGTCTAATCTGAGGCCATTTATCTTCATTACCAATAAAAATGAATGGAAACGATTTATCGTCTCGTAAAAGTATATTGAATTTCGGTTTATATTTTTTTATTAAGTTTGCCTCTAGGAGAAGTGCTTCACTCTCATTTGAAGTACTTGTGATTTCAATTTTCCTTGTTTGAGATAGCATTCTCTCAGTTCTAATAATATGATTTTTCTCTGAAACATAACTCTTTAATCTGTTGGGTAAATTTTTTGCTTTACCAACATAAAGTATTACATTTTTTTCATTTAACATCCTGTATACACCAGGAAGTTTGGGTATTAGTGGTAGGTCTTTTTTAATTGCTTCTTTGCCTATATCAGAACTTATCATGACTTCTTTTTTTTGAAATTTGAATACCTACGGAAGAGCAATCTTTCATAATTTCTAATTTCTCAATTTGAAGGCTTATTTTATCAATTCTTTTATCTTTGAATAGCTCATCGAATACATCCTCCGCCAATGTTTCAAGAAAATTATAGTGTTTATTTTTAACAAGTTTTTTTATTAATCTTACAATTTTTGAATAATTTACTATTGATTTTATATCCCTATCATTTGAAGGTTTTTTATCTTCGTAGTTTACTTCTAAATTGAATTTAACTTTTTGGGGAGCCTCTTTTTCAAAATCAAAATATCCAAGTTTCAAATTTAAAACAAGTTCTTTAATAAGTACTTTTTTTTCGTAATTGAAAAGTTTTTTATTTTTATCGATCTTAACAATTTTTAAATTACTTCTTTTCATATTCTAGACTCTATATATTCTAATATAACTGGATTGTAATATTGAAAACAGGTTGCCTGATCCATACTATGTCCATCTTTAACTTTAAATTTATCTGATTTTTGTTTCCCTAATTTAAAACATTTTTTTCCATCAATTGTGTAATCTTTAGATATCACTACTCTTTTCATGCCATCAATTTGATCCAACCAATCAGAAGTCAATCCTTCAAAAGGGTCTTTTGGATGAGTAAATGCCAATAATGGAACTTTTAAATTATTTAATATTTCATCATTATACTGTGCCCTTAATTCGTATTGTGCAGGTTTTTTTTCTTTAAATTTTGCCAAACCTGCATCTACTCCTAATTTTGCTACCTTATACTTCTTGCTTAGTCTATCAAAGCACGCTTGCATATAGGCTATACCTCCTCCAGCTTTATCAGGATGTCTTGAAAAGAATAGTAGTGTTGTTAATCCACCGCAAGAATGTCCAGTGACAAATATTTGTTTTCTAGGAACACCAAGAGAAACGAGTTTTTCTATCAACTGTAAATTTTGTTCTACTCTTTTATCTAATTTTGACTTGCCCTCATATGGTTTTTTTGAAAACCACCACTTTTTTCCCATGTCACCTGCAATTTTATGAGCACACAAATTATAAAGCATGATTTTTTTTCCATTTATTTCTTCATCTATTAATGAAACACGGTTTCTAATTTGGTCAATAGATGTACAAAAATTTTGTTTCCCATCAAAATTACTTTGACCATGATTATTGATTAAAATTATCTTTTTATCTGGATCTTCAATTGTAGATAATTTTGTTACTTTAAATTTCTTTGATAAAAATCCGTCTTTCTTAATGTTATGACTGTCTGCTAATGTCGATGATATTGTCAGAATAAATACTGATAAAAATAAACATAAACTTTTCATTCTTTTCCCCCCATTATATCTGGAGTTTGCCAATTTAAGCTTTGTCCACTATCAATAGCTAAGACTTGTCC
>CACFIL010000019.1 GCA_902566315.1 uncultured Pelagibacteraceae bacterium | reverse complement strand
AGTAGTTTAATATTTAATAATGGTAAATTTCAATTTTTTAAATCATTGCCCATAGGTGGAAATAATATTACTAAAGATATATCAAAAGTTTTAAAACTTAATTTGGATTATTCAGAAGAATTAAAAATAAAATTAAATAAACAAGAAATAAATGATGATTTTAATAAAAATAACAATAATAAAATTAATCTATACAGTGAAATATTTGAAAAGAATATATCTGTAGATTTGTTGAAACAAATAATTGAAGCAAGAATTGATGAAATAATAGAATTAATTGGGTTAAAAGGTAAATTTATAAAAAAATCAAATCATCTACTTAAGTCAAAGTTAATACTTATTGGTAATGGATCCAAATTGTTATCAAAAGATTATAGTTTAAACTTGGATAAATTAGTTTCTAAATTAATAATTTTTAATGAGAATGACTCTTTTGTATGTAAAGCTGGCAGCGAATATCATAGAAGTATCGAGAGCAGTCATATAAAAATTAAAAAAAAGAATAAAAAATATGGCTTTTTTGAATACTTTTTTAACCTTTTTTCGAAATAATCGTATTTTCTTGTAATATTACTTGAATATTAAATCTTCCATCATTTTATATATTCTTAATATGTCAGTACTCTCACAATCAACAATTTCAAAAAAAATATCTTTTTCTGGAATTGGCATACATACTGGAGAAGAAGTGAAAATGAACATCCTGCCTTCCCCTCCAAATTCTGGAATAATTTTTAAAAGAATAGATTTAAATAAAAATAACCTTGTAATACCAAATTTTGAAAACGTTTGTGAAGCCACACTTTGTACTACAGTGTCAAATCAGTTTGGTGTGAAAGTATCAACAATTGAACATCTTATGGCTGCATTTTTAGGAATTGGAATAGATAATGCATTGGTAGAAATAGACTCGCAAGAAGTTCCAATTCTTGATGGTTCAGCAAAACATTTTATAAAAATTTTAAAGGAAACTGGATTAAAAACGAGCGATGTCCCAATTAAATTGATAAAAATAAATAATTTTATAGAATTAGAGGAAGGAAATAAATATATCTCAATAGACAGATCAAATACAACTTTAGAAATAGAATTTGAGATAAATTACAAAAATCAATTTATAAAAAGTCAAAAAAACAAAGTAAACGTATTTGAGGATGATCTAGAAGATATCTTTAATTCAAGAACTTTTTGTCTTTACGAAGATATAGAGAAGCTAAAAAAAATTGGATTAGGAAAAGGTGGTTCTCTTGATAACGCGATTGTTGTTAAAAATGATAGGATACTTAATATGAAAGGATTGAGAAATAAAAAAGAATTTGTGAACCATAAAATTCTTGACTGCATGGGAGATTTATATTTGGTTGGTTATAGAGTTATAGGATCTCTTAAATGTAGACATGGAGGTCACAGTTTAACAAATAAATTGTTAAGAAAAGTGTTTAGCGATACTAGAAATTACTCATTGCTAGAAATTAAAGGAAAAAATTTACCACACTCATTTATAAATAATCGTCTAAACTTAAAATCAATTGCTTAAAAATTAGAGTTTTAAAAAATATTCTGATAAAATTCTCTAATGAAATATCATAATTTTCTACTAAGCTTATTAATAGTGCTTAGCATAGTCTCATGCTCTGAAAAAGAGGAGAAAATCTCACTTGTTAAGGAAGATAACTTGGAAATGCAAATGATAGAGGCTTATAATGAAGGCCTAAAAGAATTTAATAGAGGAGATATTTTCTTTGCAGTAAAAAAATTTAATGAAGTAGAACTATTGTACCCACAATCTGTTTGGGCACCAAAATCAACCTTGATGGCAGCATATGCTTATTATTCACAATTGTATTTTAACGAGGCAATTTATGAATTAGAAAGGTTTTTGGATAAATATAAAAACCATCCTGACATTGATTATGCTTATTATTTATTAGCTATCTGTCACTATAACCAGATAGTGGATGAAAAAAAAGATTTAGGCGAAATAATCAAAGCTAAAGAATATTTTAATTTATTAGTTATGAATTTTCCAAATACAGACTTTGCTGAGGATGCTAAATTCAAATTAGAACTTATTGAGGAAATACTTGCCTCAAAAGAACTGTATTTAGCTAATTATTACCTTGATAGAGAGAAATGGATACCAGCAATTAATAGGTATAAGAAGATTATAAATGAGTATGAAACAACTATTTTTGTAGAAGAGGCATTGTATAGACTTGTTGAATTAAATTACAAATTAGGTTTAGTTGATGAAGCAAAAAAATATGCAATTTTACTAGGATATAATTACCAATCAAGTGAGTGGTATGAAAGATCTTATGAGGTTTTAAATAAAAATTATAGAAAAATTGATATTAAAAAAGATATAGAAAAAGAAAAATCCTTTTTAAATAAATTTAAAGAAATATTTAAATAATAAAGATGAATGAAAGTGACATAAAAAAAAATTATATAAAAAAAATTAAAGAATTTAAAAAACATAACAAACTTTATTTTGAAGATAATTCTCCTATAATATCTGATAAAGAATATGATCAAATTAAAAAAGAAATTATAAATTTAGAAAAAAAGTTTTCATATTTAAACAGTTCTTCTTCTCCATCAATTTCTTTAGGCTACGCTCCTTCTAAAAATTTTATAAAATTTAAGCATAGAGTTAAAATGTTATCTTTATCAAATGCATTTGAAATTGAGGACCTAAATAATTTCGAAAAAAAAATATTTAATTATTTAAATCAAGAAATTGAAGTTGAGTATAGTGTTGAGCCAAAAATAGATGGAATATCTGCTTCATTAACTTACAAAAACGGTTTATTAGTAACAGGAACTTCAAGAGGAGATGGCAGTACAGGTGAAGTTATTACCGAAAATTTAAAAACTATAAAAGATATACCTCAAAAAATAACTTTCAAAGACTTCCCAAAAGACATCGATATAAGGGGAGAAGTTTTTATAAAAAAAAAAGATTTTAATGAGTTGAAAGATAATTTCGCAAATCCTAGAAATGCAGCGTCAGGCTCCCTAAGACAAAAAAATCCTAAAGAGACCAAAAAAATCCCTCTAAATTTCATAGCATATACTTATGGTTATTTTGAAAGTGAAAATATCAAATATCAATCAGATTTTTTAAAATCTCTTAAAAGATGGGGATTTAAAACCAACGATCACAACAAAGTTTTAAAAACAATTAAGGATCTAGAAATTTTTCATAAAAAGTTTGAAAATGAACGGTTTGATTTAGAATACGATGTTGATGGTTTAGTTTATAAAGTCAATAGTCTTGAAGTTCAAAAACGACTTGGTTTTACAGCAAATTCTCCAAGATGGGCAATCGCACATAAATTTTCAGCAGATAGTGCATATTCGCAAATAACAGATATTAATATTCAGGTAGGTAGAACTGGAGCCTTAACTCCTGTAGCAAGAATAAAACCAGTAAATATTGGAGGTGTAGTAGTTTCAAATGCAACACTTCATAATGAAGATGAAATAATTAGAAAAGATATTAGACTTGGCGATACTGTAAAAGTAGAGAGAGCAGGTGACGTTATCCCCCATGTTGTTTTAGTTGATCTTAAAAAAAGAAAGAAAAGTTCAAAAAAATTTGTTTTTCCAAAAAAATGTCCTTGTGGCTTTGATACAATAAAAGAATTTAATAAAATAACAAAAAAATATGATGCAGTTAGAAGATGTCCAGATAGGGGATTTGAGTGTGAAAAAATAGCAGTAGAAAAAATCAAACATTTCATTTCAAAAGAGGCTCTAAATATTGATGGATTAGGAAAAAAAGTTGTAGAAAAATTTTGGGACCTAAATCTAATACGATATCCACAAGATATTTTTAATCTAGATTATGCTAAAATTTCTAAATTAGTGGGTTGGGGTGATCTTTCAGTCTCAAATTTAAAATATTCAATAGATCAATCTAAAAAAGTTTCTTTGGATAGATTTATTTATTCTATAGGTATTAGACATATTGGGATTGAAAATTCTAAACTTTTAGCAGAATATACTAAGTCGATAGCAAATTTTTTAAATTTTATAACAAATAAAAATTTTAATGAATTTTTAAACATAGATGGAATTGGAGAAACTCAAATTAATTCTTTAAAAATATTTTTTGAAAATAAATCAAATTATAGCATAATAGAAAAATTATCTTCACTATTAAATATTTCTGATATAAAAAAAAATAAAGATGGCAAGCTATTGAATGTTACATTTATGATTACTGGAAAATTAGTAGATATGAGTAGAGCTGAAGCAAAATCTTTAATTGAAGAAAATTCAGGATCTGTTGTGAGCACAATTAATAAAAAATTAAAATACTTAATTATTGGTGATAAGCCAACAACACGAAAAGTTCAACAGGCTAAAGAATTAGGAATAAAAATAATATCTCAAAAAGAATGGATTAGTTTATTAGATTAGGCTAGCTAACCACTTTTTTTCATCTTTATTTAAAAATGGTGAAATATTATTGTAAACCTCAAAGTGATATTTAAATAAATAATCCCTTTCCTTTTTGTTGAGCATTTTAACATTAATTAGGTCAATATCTATTGGTGCCATTGTTAGATTTTCAAAAAAAAGCCTAGACTTAATTTTTTTAATAAAAACCAAATTTTCAATTCTTATTCCAAACTCATTTTTTTTATAAAAACCAGGTTCATTACTTAAAATCATTCCCTCTTTTAGTTTCACATAATTATTTTTCGATATTCCTTGTGGGCCTTCATGAACATTTAGAAATGCCCCGACGCCATGACCAGTACCATGACGATAATCAAGACCAATAGAATTGAGGCTTTTTCTAGCAATTTTATCGATATTATGCCCATTTTTCTCTTTTTTTATATTTGATAAGGCAACACCAATATGACCTTTTAAAACTCTAGTAAATATTTCTTTAACTTTATTTGAGACTTCAGAAAAACACACAGTCCTTGTTACATCTGTAGTTCCCCATTTATATTGACCACCAGAGTCAAGTAATAATAAATCATTTTTTTTTAATTTTCTGTTTGATAATTTATTGGATCTATAATGTATAACTGCTCCATTGGGTCCAGATCCAGCAATTGTATCAAAGCTTGGATATAGATAATTTTTATTACTTTTTCTAAAACTCTCTAGTTTCCTCTCAATTTTTTTCTCAGTAAGTTTATTTATCTTAAGATTTTTAATCCAATATAAAAATTTAGTTAAAGCAACACCGTCTTCAATATGTGCATTTACCATATTTTTTATTTCGGTTTTATTTTTTATAGATTTTAAAACATAAAGAGTATCCTCTTTGTCAACAATTTTAAATTTATGGCTAATTAGGCTTTCTTCAAATACTGAACAAGTTTTACTATCAATACAAAAATTTCCATTTTTAAATTCTGTTAAGCATTTCAAAATATTATCTTCTTTTAAAAAACGCATTTTAAATTTTTTAAGACTTAACTTTATTTTTTTTATTTGTTCTTTTCTTGAAAAAAAATAAATTTTTCTGTCTTTTGTTAATATCATTTTACAATTTGCAATTGGAGAATTTGGGAGATCATTCCCCCTTATATTAAGAAGCCAGCAAATATTTTCACCTGAGCTAATGAAATTGTAATCAATTTTCTTTTTTTTCATTATTTTGATTAATCGATTAATTTTACTTGTTACACTTTCACCTGTAATATCTTTCTCAAGATTAAAGAAAGGATCACTATTTTCTTTATTACTTATTTTTTGAAATTTTGTATTTAAAGGAACTAATGAGTATTCAAACCCAAAATATTTTTTAAGGGTGTCCCATGTGAAAAGATCCGGGTCAAATCCAATTTTTATTCTTTTCTCCAAAATATCTTTAGGCCACACATAAGGAATTTCGCAAATTTTATAATTTTTTCCAACTTCTTTTTCTGCTTGAATAGTATATCTTCCATCAACAAATAAATATTTCTTGTTTTTTAAAAAAATAGCAAACCCTGCGGATCCAGAAAAATTTGTAATTGATTTAAGATTATTTATTTTAGAATACTCAGTAAAATAATTATCATTTTTTGGTAAAATATATCCATCTAAATTATTTGATGAAATAATATTATTTATTACAACACTCATTTTAATTTTTTTTGATAACGTATCCAACCAGGACTTCTAATTTCACTATCACTATCAAAATCTATATCTTGATTAAATTCAAAATCTTCCTCTTTTTCGTCTATAAAATTATTATTTTTTTTAATATATTCATCTGGAAGTTCATCCACAAACCTTGATGCCATGCTGTCAATCCAATCTCCTTGGTAAAACCTGTTCATAGAAAATGATATTTTTGCTAGCTTTTTCGCCCTAGTAATTGCAACATAAGCTAGTCTTCTTTCTTCCTCTAATCCGCTTTCACCTTTTTCTTCAATGCTTTTCTGATGCGGAAATAAACCTTCCTCCCACCCAGGTAAGAATACGACATCAAATTCCAGTCCTTTGGAAGCATGTATTGTCATTAAATTAACTTTTTCACTTTGCCAATCTTGATCTAATGAGGTTGCAAGAGCAACATGCTCTAAAAAACTCTCCAAATTATCAAATTCTTTCATCGCACTTAATAATTCTTTGATATTTTCTAATCTATTTTCATTTTCTAAGTCTTTCTTATTTTTAAGCATTTCACTATATCCAGACTCATCAAGAATCGTTTGTAATAATTTATTATGATTCGCTTTATTCTTTAAATCATTTCTCCATTTGACTAAAAGATTTAGGAGAGAATTTAAACCTATTTTTGTTTTAGGTTTAATTTTGTTCTGTTCAATTAAATGTCTTGAAGCAACCTCTAATGAGCATTTATTTAATTTAGCAAAATTATTTATAGCTTTTACTGTAGTATCTCCTACAGATCTTTTTGGTACATTTAAAATTCTTTCAAAGGCCAAGTCGTCTTGAGGTTGAAAAACTGTTTTAAGATATGCAACACAATCCTTTACTTCTGCTCTTTCATAAAATTTAATACCTCCAATAATTCTATATGGAATACCGATTTTTAAAAACCTTTCTTCAAATTCTCTAGTTTGAAAAATAGCTCTAACAAGAATTGCAACTTCATTTAACGAAAATTTATTTTTGAAATCTTCAATATTAGAACCTATTTCAGTTGCCTCATCTTTTACATTTCTAAAACAGTTTAATGTCACAAGTTCTCCGTCTTCTTGATCTGTAAAAAGTTTTTTTCCAACTCTATTTTGATTATTTTCAATAATATTAGATGCAACATTTAAAATATTTTGAGTTGATCTATAATTTTTTTCTAATCTTATTATTTTGGTATTTTCGTAAACATTTTCAAATTGAAGAAAATTCTTAATTTCTGCTCCTCTCCAACTATATATTGACTGATCATCATCTCCAACACAGCAAATATTTTGATTATGTTCTGCTAAGTGTTTTAGCCATTCACTTTGAATAAAGTTTGTATCTTGATATTCATCGACTAAAATATATTTAAATTTTTTAGAATATATTTTTGATATATCACTATGTCTTTCAAAAATTTTAACAGTATGAAGTATTAAGTCGCTAAAATCAGCAGCGTTTAAATCTATTAATTTTTGTTGATAAATTTTGTAGATACCTAGGAAGCTTTTTTCTAATATGTCTTTACGCTTGAGTACAACTTCATCAGGGTAAAAGCCTTTATTTTTCCATTTATCAATTACTGCCAAAATATATCTTGGAGATATTTTTTTTGTATCTATGTTCTCAGATTTACAGATATTTTTTATTAATCTCACTTGGTCGTCTTGATCAATAATTGAAAAGTTTGATTTTAGCCCAGCCGCTTCTGCATGTTTTCTCAATATTTTTGCACTAATTGAGTGAAAGGTCCCTAACCATGGAAGACCAGTCGCTTCTTTTCTTAAGAATTTAGACACTCTTAATTGCATTTCTTTTGCTGCTTTATTTGTGAATGTTACTGCCAAGACTTGATTAGGAAATGCCTTATGTTGCTTAACAATATGAGCAATTCTGGCTGTAAGAACCCTTGTTTTTCCGGACCCAGCTCCAGCAACTATTAAAAGAGGTCCGTTTAAATGTAGAACTGCCTCTTCCTGACTTTTATTAAGATTTGTTAAATAATCTAAATTCATCATTTATTTTTTTTTAATTTAAGCGATATTAAATTAATGAAAAAAACTAAGAAAATACCTAATTTTACTAAAGGCATTTTCTTATTAATAGCATTGTTTTTTACAT
>CACFIL010000018.1 GCA_902566315.1 uncultured Pelagibacteraceae bacterium | reverse complement strand
GGAAGTGTTATATTGATAAAGATCTCAAAGATGTTGATATAGGCATTCAAAATAGTAAGATTATAAAAATTGGTAAGTTAGATGAAGATTCAAGTCAATCAATAGATGCAACTGGACTTACTGTTCTTCCTGGCTGTATTGACACCCAGACGCATTTTAGAGAACCAGGTTCAACAGACACTGAGGATTTAGCTTCTGGAAGTAGAGCAGCAATTGTTGGAGGTATAACCTCAGTATTTGAAATGCCCAATACTAACCCTGCAACTACAAACAAAGCAGAATTTCAAAGAAAAATAGATTTAGCAAAAAATAGAATGTACTGTAATCATGCATTTTATTTTGGAGCAACTCCAACTAATCAAAGCGAATTAGCAGATCTTAAAGGTTTAGAAGGATGTTGCGGAGTAAAATTATTTGCAGGCTCGTCCACGGGAACATTATTAGTTCATAAGGAAGAAGACATTGAAAAAGTATTTGAAAGTACATCAAAAATTGTTGCAGTTCACTCAGAAGATGAAGATATTTTAAATTTAAGAAAGAAATTAAGAGAGAAAGGAAATGTTCACTCCCATCCAATATGGAGAGATGAAGAATGTGCAATTTCATCTACTAGAAAGATTGTAAAAATTGCAAAAAGATTAGGTAAAAAAGCTCATATTTTGCATATTACCACTAAACAGGAGATTGATTTTTTATCTCAAAATAAAGGAGATATAACTTTTGAAATAACTCCACAGCATTTAACAATGTTTGCACCAGATTGTTACGACAAACTAGGCACCTATGCACAGATGAATCCACCCATTAGAGAAAAAAGTCATTATGATAGACTGTGGTATGCTGTAAGAAATAATTATAATGACACTATTGGTTCAGATCATGCTCCTCATCTAAAAGTAAATAAAGACAAAGAATATCCAGATACTCCTTCAGGAATGCCTGGGGTTCAGACCTTATTACCTGTAATGCTGAATCATGTAAATGATGGAAAACTAACTCTAGTCCAATTGATGAATCTCGTCTGTGAAAATCCAGCGAAAATTTTTGGTATTGTAGGTAAGGGATATATCAAGGAAGACTATGATGCAGACTTTACGATTGTGGACATGAATAAAATTATCGAAATCAAAAATGAAAAAATTGAGAGTAAGTGCGGATGGTCACCTTTCGATGGGCATAAGTTTAAGGGAACTCCAGTTTATACTATCATAAATGGAGAGATTAAAATGAAAGATGGAGAAATCCTTGGTGAAGCATCAGGTAAGCCCTTGAAGTTTGATAATTAGCCTAATTTATTTGGTAATAATTTTATTTTCTAATAAACTTTGAGTAATCTCCTCTAAAATTGCTGGATCATCTATTGTTGCTGGCATTTTATAATCTTCCTTGTCGGCAATTTTACGAATAGTTCCTCTCAATATTTTTCCTGATCTTGTTTTTGGTAATCTTTTAATAACAACAACAACTTTGAACGCAGCAACAGGTCCAATTTTATCTCTTACCATTTTAATACATTCCTTTGAGATAGTTTCATTGTTTTTTTCAACACCAGATTTTAAAACAACTAAACCAATAGGCAATTGTCCTTTTAATTTATCTGCAATTCCAAGAACAGCACACTCAGCAACTGATTGATGTTCAGATAATACCTCTTCAATCGCACCTGTCGATAATCTATGACCAGCAACATTTATGATGTCATCGGTTCGCGACATAATCCAAATGTATCCATCTTCATCAATGTGTCCCGCATCATAAGTTTGATAGTAACCCTTATAGTTAGTCATATAATTTTCTTCATATCTCTTATCAGCATTCCAAAGTGTAGGAAAAGTACCCGGTGGTAAAGGTAATTTAACAACTATATCACCCATCTCATTAGGCTCTGCGATTGAATGATCTGGTTTAATTATTTTTACATCATAACCTGGAACTGCTTTACACGCTGAACCATACTTAGTTTTTTGCATTTCTATTCCAGTACAATTTGAACTAATTGCCCAACTAGTCTCAGTTTGCCACCAATGATCTATGACGGGAACATTTAAGAGATTTTCAGCCCATTTTATAGTATCGGGATCAGCTCTTTCTCCTGCAAGGAATAGAGTTTCAAAAGAACTTAAATCATATTTTGAGAAAAACTTTCCATTAGGGTCTTCTTTTTTAATCGCTCTAAATGCTGTTGGAGCAGTAAACAAAGATTTAATTTTATACTCTGAAATTATCCTCCAAAATACTCCTGCATCAGGTGTACCAACAGGCTTTCCTTCAAATAAAACTGTAGTACATCCTTTGAACAACGGAGCGTAAACAATGTATGAATGTCCCACAATCCAACCAATATCACTTGCTGACCACCAAACATCATTCTCATCGATATTGTAAATATTTTTCATTGTCCATTTAAGAGCTACGATATGACCTCCTACATCTCTAACTATTCCTTTTGGTATACCTGTTGTTCCAGATGTGTATAAAATGTAGGCAAATTCATTTGCTCCAATCTCAACACAATCTTTATTTCTTGCATTAACTAGTGCTTCCTCCCAGCTGATTTCTAGTGGTGAGTTAAGTTTTACTTCATGATCTTTCCTTTGAAAGAAAATTACTTTTTCAACTTTGTGTTTTGCAAGTTTTAATGCTCCATCTACTAAAGGTCTATATTCAACAGTTCTTCCTGGTTCAAATCCACAAGAGGCAGTAATTAAAATTTTTGCTTTACTATCATCAACTCTACTTGCCAGTTCATTTGAAGCAAATCCACCAAAGACAACTGAGTGTATCGCACCAATTCTTCCACAAGCTAGCATCGCTACCACTGCCTCAGGTATCATTGGCATATAGATAATTACTCTGTCACCTTTTTTAATACCTTGATTATCAAGTGCTCCAGCAAATTTTGATATTTTCTCTCTTAATTCATTGTATGTATACTTTGCTTTAAAATTAGTTATAGGGCTATCATAGATTAAAGCAGTCTTCTCACCGTTACCTTTATCAATATGAACATCAATAGCGTTGTAACAGGTGTTTGTAACCCCATCTTCAAACCATTTATAAAATGGTGGGGTAGATTTGTTTAAAATCTTGGTAGGTTTTTTAAACCAGAAGACATCATCAGATACATTTTTCCAAAATTCCTCCGGATTTTGAATAGATTCTTGATAAATTTTGTCAAAACTATTTTTCATAGTGATTTGTTATTTGACTCACTTTTTTAATGATTTTATATAATAGGTTGTATTTAATTTCATAAAGTTAATAAAATCAATACTTATTGCTTCAAAATAACTCTTCAACAAACTTATTTTATTTGTTATTTAACCCCTAACTTTAGATCATTCATTAGATTGGTCTGTAGTTTAAATTTAAACTAAAAAAAAACTAACTATGAGGGAGTTTTTTATGAAGACAATGAAAATGTTAGCATTAGCGGCAGTGCTTTTCGGAGCAACTACGGCAGCTAACGCAGCAACTGCCTTTTTAGCCACAGACGATTTTGGAGGTATTTCGTTTTGGTTAATATCAATGGGTATGTTAGCAGCTACAGCGTTTTTCTTTATGGAACAGGCTAACGTCAGTTCACAATGGAGAAAATCAGTAAACGTAGCTGGATTAGTAACAGGTATAGCATTTATTCACTATATGTATATGAGAGCAGTTTGGATCGAAACAGGTGATACTCCAACTGTTTACAGATACATTGATTGGTTAATTACTGTGCCACTACAGCTAGTAGAATTTTACTTAATTCTTTCAGCAGTACGAAAAGTTGACACAAACATATTCTGGAGAATCTTAATTGGTTCACTAGTTATGTTAATAGGTGGATATCTTGGAGAAGCTGGATTCATCAACGCTACACTAGGTTTCATAATCGGTATGGCTGGATGGATTTACATTCTTTATGAAATCTTTTCAGGAGAAGCAGGAAAAGTTGCTGCTAAATCTGGAAATAAATCTTTAGTAACTGCATTTGGAGCTTTAAGAATGATTGTTACTGTAGGTTGGGCTATTTACCCATTAGGTTACATTTTTGGTTACCTAACAGGTGGAATAGATGGTAACGCATTAAACGTTATCTATAACTTAGCAGACTTTGTTAATAAAATCGCATTTGGTTTAATTATCTGGTCTTGTGCAGTTTCTAACTCTACAAGAAGAGCTTAGTAACAGTTAGTTACGATATATATAAAATAGGGCGAGTTTGATTACTTGCCCTATTTTTTTTTGTGCTTATATAAAAGCAATGGCTAAAATCAAATATATAGAACATAGTGGAAAAGAGCATGTAGTTGAGGTCCAAAATGGGCTTACAGTTATGGAAGGTGCTGTTCAAAATGATATCCCTGGTATTGATGCAGATTGTGGTGGTAGTATGTCCTGTGCTACATGCCATGTTTATGTCAAAGAGGATTGGTATGATAAGTTACCAAAAAAAGATATGGGCGAAGATGATATGTTAGACCAAGCCTACGAACCTAAAACAAATAGTAGGTTGAGTTGTCAAATTATGATTTCAGATGACTTAGACGGTTTAAGTGTTTTTATGCCGGAGAAACAAATTTAATGATTAAAACAGATGTTGTAATAGTTGGCGCAGGTCCTACAGGATTATTTTGCGCACATCAACTTGGTATTATTGGATTGAAGTGTGAAATAGTTGATAACTTAGATAAAATAGGTGGTCAATGCATAGAGCTTTATCCTGACAAACCAATTTATGATATTCCTGCGGTCCCAGAGTGTACAGGAGAAGAGCTTACAAAAAACTTATTAGAACAAATAAAACCATTTAACTTTAAGTTTCATTTAAATGATAGAGTTCAAGAACTTAAAAATGAAAATGATAATTGGATTGTCAAAACAACGAATGGAAAAGAATTTCATGCACCAAATGTTGTAATTGCTGGAGGTGTTGGTTCGTTTGAACCTAGAAAATTTCCAACAAAAAGTGCAGAAAAATTTGATGGAACTTCAGTTTTGTATTCAATTAAAGATAAATCAATTTTTAAAAATAAGTCAGTTGCTATATTTGGAGGTGGAGACAGTGCTCTTGATTGGGCAATAGAACTTTCTAATACTTCTAAAGTTTCACTTATCCATAGAAGAGATGAGTTTAGAGGCGCACCTGTGAGTGTTAAAAAAATAAAAGAACTTAGCGAAAAGAAAATTATTAATTTATTTACTAAGTATTCAATTAAAGATGTTAAAGGAAATGGGTCTTTAGAGGAAATTGAGATAAAAAATGAGGATGGTGAAAGTAAAATAATTAAAGCTGATTATGTTTTGGGATTCTTTGGTTTGATAATGCAACTTGGACCAATAGCTGAATGGGGTCTTAATTTGGATAAAAAAACTATCCCAGTTAATACTGAAAACTTTGAAACCAACAAGAAAGGTATTTTTGCAATTGGAGATATTTGTACTTATCCTGGAAAACTTAAATTGATTCTATCAGGTTTTCATGAAGGAGCTTTAGCTGCAAGAGGTTGTTTTAAATACGCAAGACCAAACGAAAAATATAGATTTGAATTTACAACAGCATCAAACACAATTAAAGATAGATTGGGTTTAAAGTAGTGATAGAACTATATACTGCTGATACACCAAATGGTTGGAAAATTACTATCATGCTCGAGGAGATAAATTTTGAGTACAAAATAACAAAAGTCAATCTAAGTGAGGGAGAACAACATAAACCAGAGTTTAAAAAAATTAGCCCTTTTAATAAAATTCCAGTAATTACAGATCACGAAAACAATAAATCAGTCTTCGAGTCAGGTGCGATTTTAATGTATTTAGGTGAAAAAAGTAAAATGTATTACCCTGAAGAAAACAAGTTAGAGATAAATCAATGGTTGATGGCGCAAATGGGTTTGATAGGTCCAATGATAGGACAACATCATCAGTTTCATTATTACCATCAAGGTAAAAGTGAGTGGGGAGAAGAAAGATATTTCAAGATAACTAGAAAACTTTATGAAGATTTAGAAGCGAGACTTTCTAAGAGTGATTATTTAGCAGGCAAAGACTATTCAATTGCAGATATTGCAACATGGTCTTGGATTGCAAGGCATAAAAGACATGATATAGGATTGGAAAACTTTAAAGATTTATCTAGATGGTATGTTGATATAGCTAAACGTCCCGCAGTAATTAAAGGTTTTAAAGCATTAAACAAAGATGCTGAAATAGATTACCCTTAAATATCAGCGTAAACTTTTTCTTCTTTCTCGTGTTTTTCTTGTGCAGCTATACATAACGTTGCAATAGGTCTTGCCATTAATCTTCTAAGACCTATTGGTTCTGCTGTTTCCTCGCAAAAACCATAAGTTCCCTCTTGAATTTTTTTTAATGCTGCGTCAATTTTAGAAATCAATTTGATCTGTCTACTGATTGATCTCATTTCAACATTTTTTTCTGTATATGAACTTGCTTGATCAACAATATCTGCTGAAGCACTATTGTCATCCATTGAGGCATTGAACATTGCTTCGTTATTTGATCTTTTTAAGTCCTTTTTCCAGTCCAATAATTTTTGTTTGAAATAAGCTAAATGTTTTGAGCACATATACTTTTCTGTTTCTTTAGGTGTATATTTTTTAGAGATCTTTACCATGCTCAAGTTTATGAATTGGTGAATATATTCATGATTTATTAAGTGTCAAGAATGGATTAATTGTATAAATTAGTAAAAATGGCCATTTATAAAAAAAATATAAGTAATTTATTTTATGTTTTTATCATAGTTCACTTATTTATATGGACATTAGTCCCAAGTTTAACAAATCAAAATTTGCCACTTGATACCATCGAGCATTTGGCATGGGGCAGTAACCTGGACTGGGGATTTAACAAGCATCCTCCAATGGTTGCTTTATTACCTGAAATTTTTTACCAAATTTTTGGACCACAAGATTGGGCTTATTATCTGTTATGTCAACTTTGTATAGTAGTTTCTTTTTTTGTTATTTATAAATTGTCAGAAGACTTTTTTGAAAACAAAATCTATTGTTTATTATCTGTTCTACTACTAGAGGGAATATATTTCTACAATTTTACAACACCAGAATTTAATGTAAATATCTGTTTAACACCTTTTTGGTCTCTTTCGATTTTTTTTTTATGGAAGGCAATTAAAAATAATAAAAAAGTGGATTGGGTGCTACTTGGTGTATTCGCTGGATTAGGGTTTTTATCGAAGTATTTATTTATTTACTTGGGATTAGCTATAAGTGTTCTTTTAATTTATTATATTTATAGGAAAAGAATAAATTTCAGTTGTCTGGTATCATTAGTTCCTTTTATTATAATTTTATTTCCACACATTATTTGGTTAACAGAAAATAATTATATAACCATCACTTATGGGCTTCTTAGAACTGGCTCGGAAGAAGCAAATATTTTTAACCATATTAAACATCCTATTATATTTTTAGTTAAGCAAATTGTATTATTATTACCATTTTTACTAATGGTTTTTGTTTTAATTAAAAAATTTAAAGTAAATATTAATTTAGATGATGATAAGTTTTTGTTTTTGATATCAATTAATTTAATTCCATTTTTGTTTATTTTTTTAACATCATTTACTATGGGTGTAAAAATAAGAACTATGTGGATGACGCCATTTTATATAAGCTTTGGCTTGTTATTTGTTTATATTTTGAAATCGCAAATTAATTTTGAAAAAATAAGAATATTTTTTTCAATCTTTTTAATATTATTCCTATTGTCTCCAATTTTGTATTCTTATGTTTCAATTTCTCAAACTGATAAAAGAACTGATTTTGATGGTCAAAAGTTAGCTAAGCAGGTTAAAGTTTTTTATGAAACTGAAGGTAAGGATCTTGGAAAAATGGAATATATTAAGGGTAATGAATGGATTGCAGGGAATATATCTTACCATCTTCCAGAAAGGCCAAAATGGATTTATAACTCTAGTGAAGTTCAGTTGTGCAACAAAGATATGAAATGTTTAAAATATAAATGAAATTTCAATTAAATTCAAAAAATAAGAGGCTATTTTTTATCATAGGGATTATTATTTTGATTGAACTTTCGGGATATGGTTTTTTTGCATCTTTATTTAGATTAATCGGTTCAGTAAGCCAATGAATATTATAATTTTAATTCCAGTATTTAACGATTTTAAATCTGCATCTAAATTAATTGAAGATATTAATACTAATATTTCAAATCTAGATGATTCTTTTTCAGTAATAGTAGTGAATGATGCCTCAACAGAGGAAAAAATTATTGAAACTAAAAATTTAAACAACCTTAAATCCCTAAAATTAATAAATATGATAAATAATAGAGGTCACGCTAGATGTATTGCAGCTGGACTTAAGCATATATCACAAAATGAGGAATTTGATTACATAATTCCCATGGATGGTGATGGTGAAGATAGACCTGAGGAATTAAAAAATTTTGTAAAGAAGATTAAGGATAATCCAAACAGTAGTATTGTTGGGGAAAGAGTGAAAAGATCAGAAAGTATTATTTTTAAAACTTGTTATTTTATACACAAAATTGTTACTTACACCTTCACTGGGAAATATATAAAATTTGGAAATTTTACTTGTCTTTCAAAACATACGGTTAAAAAATTAATTGAGGAGAAAGCAACTTGGAGTAGTTTTTCTGGATCATTAGCAAAAACAGAGGATAATTTAATTAAGTCTCCATCAATACGAGGCTCAAGATATTTTGGACCTTCTAAGATGAGTTTTTTAAATTTAATAAAGCATTCTTTAGCTATAATTGCTGTCTTTAAAACAGGTGTAATTTTTAGATCAATAGGATTTTATGCAATATATTTAATAATTATT
>CACFIL010000017.1 GCA_902566315.1 uncultured Pelagibacteraceae bacterium | reverse complement strand
TTAGACAATTTAGTGATGGTAATAAGGTTTTCTTGAAAAAATATTCCTAACCATTGGTTCAAATTCTTTTAAAGTCATTGACTTATAATTAGGATCAAAAGAAGCCTGATCATAGTTTTCACAAAAATCTATTGTTGCTTGATAATGCTCTGCATCTTTATATTTTTCTCTTGCATTTTTATCCCCACCTAAGTGTTCTGCAGAGTAATAGGTTTGAAATAAACCATGATGTAAAATAATCCAGTAAGTTTTTTCTGATACATAAGGTTTAATCACTGATGCAGCGTACTGTGAATGATTCATTGGAGCCAATTCATCTCCAAGATCGTGCAATAATGTGGCTACAACCATTTCTTCGTTTTCACCATTTTTGTATGCTCTTGTTGCTGCTTGTAATGAATGTTCTAATCTTGTTATCTGATAGCCCTCAAGTGTAGTAGTTTGTGAGGCTAAATAATTTAAAATTCTATCTGCAGTTTTTCTTTCATATTGACTTTCTAATTTTTCTAAAAGTTGATAGTCATCTTTAGTGCCATTCTTCATCTCTGTAAAACTTACTTTTTTCATTTTAATTATTTGATGCGGTACTTAATAAGGAAAGTTGAGTTACTTTATCTTCACCTAGCTCATCAATAATTTTTACAGGGTATTCCCCAGTGAAGTGATGATCTGTTAACTGTGGATAATTTTCATTTCTCTTTTCAAATCCCATTCCTAAATATAAACCATTCAAACTTAAGAATTTTAATGATTTTGCCTTTATAAATTCACATATTTCAGCTGTAGATTTGTTTGCTGCTAAAAGTTCTTTTTTTGTTGGTGTATCAACACCATAAAAGTCGGGAAATTTTATTTCTGGGCTAGCTATTCTCACGTGCACTTCTTTTGCTCCAGAATCGTATAGCATCTTCACAATTTTTGATGACGTAGTCCCTCTAACAAGTGAATCATCAACTAGAATTATTCTTTTATCTTTAATTACAGATATATTTGGATTTAATTTTAATTTTACTCCTAAACTTCTAATTTGTTGAGATGGTTCAATAAAAGTTCTACCAACATAATGATTTCTTATTAAACCTAAATCAAATTTTAACCCTTTTTTTTCAGCGTATCCTAATGCCGCTGCATTTCCTGAGTCTGGTACAGGCACAACTAAATCAGCATTTATATTGTCCTCATTAGCAAGTTGTGCTCCAAAGTTTTTTCTATATTCGTAGGCTGTTTTTCCATTCAAAATACTATCTGGTCTTGAAAAGTAAATATATTCAAAAACACAAGGTCTGACTTTTTTTGGTGGAAATGGTTTAATGCTTTTCAGTTCATCATTTTCAATATAAACGATCTCGCCATTTTCAACTTCTCTAACAAATTTAGCTCCTATTATATCAAAGGCACATGTTTCGGAGGCAAATACATATGAGTTTTTTAATTTGCCAATTACTAATGGTCTAATTCCGTAAGGATCTCTTACTCCTATAAGGGTATTTTGCGTCATCATCACAAGTGCATATCCACCTTGAATTTGAAATATAGCATCAATAATTTTATCTATTGTTTTTACTCTTTTAGATTTGGCAATCAGTTTAACTATTGTTTCAGTGTCTGAGGTAGTATAAAAAATTGATCCATCTTGAACCATTTTATTTCTTAAAGTAATTGCATTTGTTAAATTGCCGTTATGTGCAACTCCAATACCTCCTGAGTTAGTATCAGCAAAAAATGGCTGAACATTTCTCAATGCTGTGCCCCCTGTAGTTGAATATCTATTGTGTCCGATTGCAAATTTACCTGGTAAATTTTTTAAAACTTTTTCATCATTGAAGTTATCTCCCACAAGCCCAAATCTTTTTTCAGAGTGATATTTGAATCCATCAAAGGAAACAATTCCACAACCTTCCTGTCCTCTATGCTGAAGAGCATGAAGTCCTAAAGCCGTAAGCGTTGCTGCGTCTTCATTATTACTTATTCCAAAAACAGCACACTCCTCTTTTAATTTAGGATCATATATCTTGAACTTTTTCTTTAGTTTCCTCATAATCTTTTTTATCTGGAAATTCTTTTATAAGATAGTTACTACCTTTTTCAACCCATGCATATGTAAAAGCGTCATCTAGATTAATTGGCCATTTTTTGTGGTTATAGACGATATTTATAGTTGTATAAATACATACAACAATAACGTAAGCTCTTACAAATCCAAAAAAGAAACCAAAGATTCTATCTAGATTCCCCAATCCAGAGTATGTGACTGCTCTATTAATTCCTTTATTTATTAATAAAATTAAAAATATAATTATTATGAATAATCCTATACCAACTGCTATATCAAGGACATATTCACTATCAATTATATCCTCAAAGTATGGCTTTACTTTTGGAAATAGAAATAGAGTAACAACATAAGCTAAAAGCCATTTAGAGGCAGACAAAATGCTCAATAAAAAACCCTTTTTTGTACATGTAATCAAAGATAACACTGTGAAAACAAAATAAATAATATCAAAAGCATATAGATCAGTAAAAAAATCTTTTACAACTTCCATTAATTATTTAATCTTAAAAGGTTTGAGTACTAAAAGTAGAGATGGCAATAATGTTAAAACTGAAATCATAGCTAATAGCATCGCTATCCCAGTAAACACCCCGAAATAAATTGTTGGAATAAAATTAGATAGAACCAAAATAGAAAATCCAAATACAATTGTTATGGATGTATTTAGTATTGCAACACCAACTGTTGAATGGCAATATTTAAGTGTTTTATTGTAATCTTTTATTTTAATCAGTTCTTCCCTAAATCTATAAATATAATGAATGCTATTATCTACAGCAATACCTATCGTGATGGCAGCAATTGTGATTGTCATCATATCCAAAGGGATGCCCGCCAACCCAATTATTCCTAGAATAAAAAAGGCTGCAATAAAATTTGGTATTACACCAATTAGTGAAATTTTAATATTTCTAAAAAGAATTAAAAACATAACAAATATTCCAACCATCACAAAACCAAGAGTTAATATTTGGGATTTAAACAAACTTTGAAGTAAATTATTGAACAATATAAGCACACCTCCAAGTTTAAATTCATCTTTACTGATATTTAATTTATTTTCTAAATCAAAGTTAATTTGATTAATCAGATCATTTCTTCTTAATCCATCTAAAGAGTCTTTTATTCTTAAACTTATTCGAGCTTCAGAATTTTCTATAGATATATATGGGTCTACAATTTCTTTTTTAATATTATCTGGAATTTTGGTATACAGAACACCCATTTCTAAAGTCCCAAGTGGTTTATTATTATTTAATTTTGTTGCAACTTCAATTATTGATGAAAAAGATAAAACTTTACCAACAGCATCAATATCATCCAAATAGTTGTGAACTCGAGTTATTTTATTAATTTTATCTTTTGTAAACCAATATTTGTTGTCATTTTCATCTTCATCACCCCAATCATTTTCACTATCAGTTTCTTGATCATCATCTTTTGGAAATTTTAAAATTATTTCTAATGGAGTTGTTCCGCCCAGCTTTTCATCTATTAACTTCATACCTTTATAAATCTCGGTATTTCTATCAAAATAATTTATAAAACTATTTTCAACTTCTAATTTAGAGATGCCAAATATACTTAAAAATATAATTAAGGCAGTTAAACCAAATATGTAATTTTTATTTTTAACTGATTGTATTCCTAAATAGCCTGTTAATTTAGATTTTTTTTCTTTAGCTAATGTAACATTTGAGTTTTGAACTAAACTTAACAATGTGGGTAGAAGAGTGAATGTAATTATAAGTGAGGTTATTAATCCAAAAGTCATCATCCATCCAAAATCGATAATTGGTTTTATTTCACTAAAAATTAATGACATAAAAGCACATATCGTTGTAAGGACAGTATAAAATATTGGCCAAATCATTTTTCTTGTTGTCAAAATTAAAATTTCAAATTTTTTCTTTCTTGGAAACTGTTTGTTTAATTGCAAAAATCTAGTGCTCATATGAATATTCATTGCCATTGTAAGAATTAACATTAATGCGATAAAGTTTGATGAAATTACTGTAACTTTCCAGCCAACTAAACCTAGAAAACCTGTCATAAATACAACCGAAAAGAAACAGCTACAAATTGGAATTACTATCCAAATTACTTTTCTGAATACATACCAAAGTGTTAAAATTATAAAAAGTAATACTCCAATACCAAAAGTTACAATATCATTTTTTATAAAAGTCATCATATCATCAGCTATCATGGGAATACCTCCAAGATAAATCTGTGTATTTTGATTATGATTTTTAATAACCTCTCTAATCTCTAAAATATTTTGATGCCGTTCTTTTTTAATTTTATCTTTATAAACCTCTAATTCTCTATGGGTCTTGATATTTTTATCTATTTTATTTGGTTTTATATAAACAATGATACCACTTGTTTTTCCATCCTCACTAATCACAAAGTTTCTAAATACAGGACTATTTAAGATTTCATTAAATCCACGGTCTTTATCTATATTACTACTTGTTAATGTTTGAAAATTTTGAATACGCTCAATTAAACCATCATCAGTTACTTCTAATAAAGGAATATCTAAAAGTGTAACAACATTATGAACCCATTTTAATGTTTTTAACTCATTTTTTAAAGCAGAAAGATTTTTAATTGAATCCTCCGAATTCATTTTACTTTTTGGAGAGTAGGTGAGTACTAGAAATTCCTTAGCACCATATCTTTCATTTATTTCATTAAGATATTTTAAATCAGGATCATTTTCCAATAATAATGTTTCTGAACTTGCATCTAAGCGAAAATCTTTTGAAAAGTAAAAACTTACAACTAATATTAATACTAAAATCGAAAAAACTGACTTAGGTTTTCCTATTATATTTTTTTCGTAAAAATTAGCTAACATTAGATATTAGCTTTTATAATTTATATTAATTATTTTGAATATCTTTAAATTTGGTAAACATTTCCTCAAATTCAAGCATTATAGTACCAGTTGGGCCATGTCTTTGTTTAAGAATTAATAGTTCAGCTAAATGAGAAATTTCATTCATTTTTGCTTGCCATTCTGCATGTTCAACAGTTGCTGGTCTTGGTTCCTTATTCTTTAAATAATAGGACTCTCTAAAAACAAACATCACGACGTCTGCATCTTGTTCTATAGAGCCAGACTCTCTAAGGTCAGAAAGTAAGGGTTTTTTATCATCTCTTTGCTCAACTGCTCTAGAAAGTTGTGAAAGTGCCAACACAGGTACAGACAATTCTTTAGCTAGAGCCTTCAATCCTTGCGTTATCTCAGAAATCTCTTGAACACGTCCATCCTTAAAATTTGTTCCTTTCATTAACTGAATGTAATCTATAACTATCATATCAAGCCCATGAAGCCTTTTAATTCTTCTTGCTCTATTGCTAAGTGCTGCAATTGATATTGCTGGAGTTTCGTCAATAAACAAAGGCAAGTCTGCAATATTTTTCGATGTTTCAATAAATTTATCAAATTGATCATCTGATATTTTACCTCTTCTTATATCGTTAGACTTAATTCTTGATTGTTCAGCAAGAATTCTTGTAGACAATTGCTCTGAGGACATTTCTAAAGAAAAAAAAGCAATACAAGACTTTTCTCCTTTATTTTGAATATTTTTTGCTGCATGAAAAGCAATATTAGTTGCTAGCGCTGTTTTACCCATTGAAGGTCTTCCTGCTATTATTATTAAATCTGATTTGTGCATACCACCTAATCTATCATCTAAATCTTTTAATCCAGATGGAACACCAACGATTCCTTCTTCATTTTTATATGCATTAGAGGCCATCTCTATAGTTTGTCTCATAGCTTCATCAAACTTTATAATTGAGGAACTAAATGAACCTTTTTCAGCTAGATCAAATAGCGACTTTTCAAAATTCTGAATAATTTGTTGCCCATCATTATTTAGCTCATTAAGTTTTGCAGTATCAATTATATTGTCAGAAATTTTAATCAGCTCTCTTTTCACGTATAAATCATAAATCAATTTCGAGTACTCAATACTTTGTCTGGAAGAAGTTGAAAATTTTGTAATCTTAACAAGATATTCTGGAATATTGAGTTCATCTTTTTCATTCTCAAAAAGGTTTTTAAGAGTTATTGGATTTGCTAACATTCCTTTATAAATTAAGCTTTCAATTGCCCCAAAAATCTTTTGATGCATCGGATCATAGAAATTTTTACTTGATATTAATAAACTAATCTCATCAAATATCTCATTTGATAGTAGTATAGAACCAATAATAGATTGTTCGGCCTCAATATTGTTAGGAAGTTCATCTAATTTGTTTTTTATTATATTTAAAGACTGTGACATAAAAAAAACCTACAGAATTGGAGAAAAAAAACAAATCTTTATTATTGCTGGGGAAAATAATGTATAATTATTTTATCTCTTCTTGAGAAATAGTTCTTATTACAATCTGTGTTTGAACTTCTGAGTGCAAATTAACTAAAACTTCAAAATCACCAAGTGATTTAATTTCTTTTGAAGGTTGTATTAAGGAAGGATTAATTTTAATTCCCTCTTTCTCCTCTAATAATTTTGATATCTCTGTTGGCTTTACTGATCCATATAGTTCATTATTTTCTGTGCTTAGTTTTTTTATTTCATACAGTTTATCTTTAATTTTATCTTGAATTAGTTTAGCTTCTTTTTTTTTCTCCTGATCTTTTTTACTCAATTCTTGTTTAATTTTTTCAACTTCTTTTATATTTTCTTTTGATGCAAATAATGCTTTATTCTTTGATATTAGATAATTTCTAGCAAATCCTCTCTTTACATCAATTATTTCTCCAATCGATCCAACTTTTCTTACATTTTCTAATAATATTACTTTCATATTATAATAACGCTAAGTTTCTAGCTCGTTTAATAGATAACGATAATTCTCTTTGTTTCTTTTGGCTAACTGATGTTATTCTTGATGGTAAAATCTTACCATTTTCTGAAACATATCTTTTTAATAATTTTATATTTTTATAATCCACTTGAGGAGCTCCTTTACCTGATAGGGGACATTTTTTTTTGAATTTATATTTTTGATTCTGAAAAATACTTAATTTTGCAAAATTACTCTGTTTACCTTTTTTTTTATTATTTCTTTTCTTCATAATAATAATTATTTATTTGAAATTTCCTTGTCTTCGTTTCTTTTAAAATAGTCAGTTTGTAAATCAAATTTTTTTACTTTAACAGTTAAATACCTTAATAAGTTCTTGTCTAATTTTTCATTTTTTTCTAGTTCAGATATTATTTTTCCATCTGCTTTAATTTTAAAATGAATATAATTTCCTTTCTTATTTTTTTTGATCAAATAAGATAAGTTCATTAGGCCCCAATTTTCTAATTTTACAATATTTCCCTCAAACTTCTCAACGATTTTGGTATATTTATCCTCAATTTGTTTCAGTTGTGAAGGGCTAACGTCTTGCCTTGCTATAATGGTATGCTCATATAAGTTCATAATAATTCTTTTAAAAAGGAGAGGATATACTATTATAATTTTTTAATTACAATATAAAAAATAAGGTTTTTACTTATATTTTCTATGTTTTCTGTTTTATTTCCAGGTCAAGGTTCACAAACAGTTGGTATGGCTAAAGATTTATATGACAATTTCGATTATATAAAACATCTTTTTAATGAGGCTGATGAGGCACTCAACTTATCTATCTCTAAAATTATTTTTGAAGGACCAGAAGAGTTATTAAATGAAACTGAAAATACTCAGCCAGCAATATTTTTAGTAAGCTATGCAATTTTTGAGACAATAAAAAGAGAAACTACATTTGATATTACCAATGCTAATTACTTTGCAGGACACTCTCTAGGAGAATATTCAGCATTAGCTTGTTCAGATGTTATAAGTTTTTCAAAAACAATCAAACTTTTAAAAATTAGAGGAAAAGCAATGCAAAATGCAGTGCCTAAAGATAAAGGAGGAATGGTGGCTGTATTAGGTGAAGATATAAAAAAAATTGAAGAAATCATTCATATAAATAAAAATAAATTTAGTTGTTATCTGGCTAATGACAATTCTTTAGGCCAAGTCGTTATAAGTGGAAAAAATGATGATATTGATAATTTTATAATTGAACTAAAAAAATTAAATATTAAATCTATTAAATTGCCAGTTTCAGCACCTTTCCACTGTGTTTTGATGAGTCCAGCGACACAAATTATGAGCAAAGAGCTTATTGAAACAAATTTTTCAACACCTAAAAATATGATAGTATCAAATGTAACTGCTGAACCCTCAAAAGATTCTGAAAAAATTAAAAATCATTTAATACAACAAATCGAAAAGCCTGTACGCTGGAGAGAAAGTATTATTAATATGATAAAATTAGGAAACAAAAAATTTATTGAAATTGGTCCTGGTAGAGTTCTGTCAGGTCTTGTTAAAAGAATTGATAGAAATGTAGAATTAATTCAAGTAAATAATATTAAAGATTTAAATAATTTAAAAAATTTATGATTAATTTAAAAAATTTAAATATTATTTTGACAGGAGCAACAGGTATTATTGGTAATGCAATCTTAGAAAAATTAACATCAGCAGGATCAAATGTATTAGCTACTGGAACAAACGATGTCAAATTACAAGAAATCCAAAATAAATTTAAAAATTTAAGTGTTTTGAAATTTGACATCTCTGATCATAAAAACATAAATCAATTTGTTGAGGATTGTAGTAAACTTTTATCAAATAAGATTGATGTTTTGATAAACAACGCTGGTATTACTCAAGACAATTTATCAATCAGGATGAAGGAGGAAGAGTGGAAAAAAGTAATTGATATAAACTTAACCTCCACTTTTTTAATCACCAAAAATGTAATTAAAAAAATGCTAAAGTCTAAAAAAGGAAAGATAATAAATGTTACATCTGTTGTAGGACATTCTGGAAATATCGGCCAAGCAAATTATGCTGCTTCTAAAGCAGGTATAATTGCAATGTCAAAAAGCCTTGCTTTAGAATACGGAAAAAAAAATGTAACCGTAAATTCTGTATCTCCAGGTTTTATAGTTTCAGACATGACTGCCAAAATAAGTGATGAACATACAGATTTAATGAAATCAAGAATATCACTTAACAAGTTTGGTAGTCCTGAAGATGTTGCTAATTCGATCGCATTTTTAAGTTCGAATCTCTCAGACTATATAACTGGAGAGACTATACATGTAAATGGTGGCATGTATTTTAGTTGACAAAGTAAATAAAATATTTATTAACGAATAAACCAAAGGGAACAATATGTCAGATGAGATTTCAAGCAAAGTAAAAAAAATAGTTGCAGATCATTTAGGTATAGACGAAGCCAAAGTTAATGATGATTCAAGTTTTATTGATGATTTGGGTGCAGATAGTTTAGATACAGTAGAGCTAGTTATGGCTTTCGAAGAAGAATTTGGATCCGAAATATCAGATAGTGATGCAGAGAAAATTTTAACTGTTGGAGATGCAGTAAAATTTATAGAGAATAAAGCTAACTAATTTTTTTACTTAAATGGCCGACAAAAAAGCAGGGGCAATAATAATTTTATCCTC
>CACFIL010000016.1 GCA_902566315.1 uncultured Pelagibacteraceae bacterium | reverse complement strand
AAATCACCAATTTTTAAAAGACGAACAGAAAATAACATTCAGATTTAATAAAAAGAAATATTCTTTTTCAACAAAATTAATTGGAAGAGTTCAAATTAAAAATTTACTAATGGCAATCATGGCAGCCATGAAAAGTAAAATTTCACTTGAAAAAATTATAAAAATTATACCAAAAATAAAGTCAGTAAATGGAAGATTTGAGAGGGTGGGAAATCTTAAAAATTCTGGAATTGTTATTCTTGATTATGCTCATACACCAGACGCTTTAAAGAACTGCATTAAAAATGTGAAAGAACAATTTAAATTCAGAAAAATTAAATTAGTATTTGGATGTGGAGGTGAGCGAGATAAGTACAAAAGAAAAATAATGGGAAATATTGCTGATAAATATTGTGATAAAATTTACTTAACTGATGACAACCCAAGAAGTGAAGATCCAATAAAAATTAGAAGAGATATCAAGTCTAATATTTCAATGAGTAAATTATTAGAAATACCATCAAGAGAAAGAGCAATAAAATCCGCAATTATGGACATCAAGTCAAGTGATATAGTTATTATTGCTGGAAAAGGGCATGAAGTTTACCAAGAATATGCCTCTAAAAAATTCTTTTCAGATAAAAGATGTATTGAAAAATTTATTAGGATTAAAAATGAATCTTTAAATAGAAATTGGAAGATAAATATTGTTTCAGAAATAACTAAAAAAAAAATAGATAAAAATATAAATATTAATGAAGCATCAATTGACTCAAGAAAAACAAAAAAAAATAATATTTTCTTTGGTATAAAAGGAAATAACTTTGATGGAAATAAATTTGTTAATCAGGCTTTGAAAAATGGAGCCTCAATTGCAATTAATCAAAATAAAACATTAAATCAAACTAAAAATAAAATTTATGTAAAAAATTCTTTAAAAATATTTTCCAAAAGTGCTAAACTAGTAAGAATATCTTCTAATATTTCATCAATTGCAATTACAGGATCTGCAGGTAAGACATCTTTAAAAGAGATGTTGGGGCAAATGATAAGTAAATTATGTAAAACATCTTATTCAAAAAATTCTTTTAATAATAAATACGGTGTACCAATTTCTTTATTTAACATTAATAAAGAAGATAAAATTGGAATTTTTGAAGTCGGGATGGATAAAAAAGGTGAAATTGATTTTTTAACCAAAAAAATAATGCCTAATATCGGTGTTATTACTAATATATCTTATGCACATATTAAAAATTTTAAAAATTTAAGGGGTGTAGCTCAAGCTAAATCAGAGATAATTAATAACATCGTCGAGGATGGATATATTATTTTAAATGCTGACGATATTTTTTTTAGTTTTTTTAAGTTTAAATCCGTAAAAAAAAAATTAAGAATAATTACATTTGGGATTAAAAAAAAATCTGATGTAAGTCTGATTAATATAAAAAAAGAGAAATTTTTTTCTGTCATCTTTATTAATTATAGAAAAAAAAAATTAAAATTTATTGTTAAAAAAAATTTAGAAAATTATATTTATAATATTTTATCAACTTTAGCAGTAATATCTGTATATTTTGATTTGGAAAAACTAGATAAATTTTTTTTTAATGATTATCAATTTCCAGAGGGTAGAGGGGATATAAGACTAATTAAGTTAAACAAAAAAAAAATTAACCTAATTGATGAAAGTTATAATTCTAACCCTTTGTCTCTCCAATTTGCATTAAATAAATTTAATAATTTAAATACAAAATCTAAAAGAAAATTTACTCTATTAGGAGACATGTTAGAACTTGGTAAATATTCAAAAAAGCTTCATTCAGAGGCTGCTCAATATATTAATGATACTAAAATTGACAAAGTATATGTTTATGGCAAGGATGTTATTGAAACATTTAATAAAATTAGACCACAAAAAAAAGGAAAAATATTAATTTCAAAAAAAGATATCTTAAATTTTATAAGAAATGATATTAAGAATGGTGAATATCTTATGATTAAAGGTTCAAATTCAACTGGATTAAATAAAATAAGCCAAAGCTTAAAAACAGGTAGATTAAATGCTTTTTAGTCTATTTTCTAATTTAGTTGATATCTTTAGTTTTTTAAACGTTTTTAAATATTTGACCGTAAGAACTGGTCTATCAATGTTTACATCAATGATAGTAGTTTTTTTGATTGGCGGCCCACTTATCAATTATTTTTCTTCACATCGAATTCATGATCCAATAAGGGAAGATGGACCAAGCGAACATATCGTAAAAAAAATAGGAACGCCTACAATGGGAGGTTTAATGATTTTATTGGGTATATTCTCTGGTGTTCTTTTATGGGGTGATTTTTCAAACCCTTACAATTGGTTTTTACTTTATATAGCAGGATCTTTTGGATTACTTGGAGGTTATGATGACTATCAAAAAATAAAAAAAAATAATTCAAAGGGTATAAGTTCGAAATTAAAGATTATAATACAAATAATATTAGCTTTAGGCGGAATTTTTATTCTCTATTTTTACAGTGGATCTAATGAACTTGAAAATTTATATTTTCCATTTTTTAAAAATTTAATAATTAATTTAGGTTGGTTTTTTATTCCATTTTATCTATTTGTCATTGTAGGATCATCAAATGCAGTTAACTTGACTGATGGGCTTGATGGTTTAGCTACTGTACCCGTAATATTGGTTGCAGCTTGTTTTGCTTTTATTAGTTATGTAACAGGAAATATAGTTTTTTCAGGATATTTACAAATTGCATATATTGAAGGTGTAGGAGAAGCATCCATTTTTTGTGGAGCAATAATAGGATCTTGTCTTGGTTTCTTATGGTTTAATGCTCCACCAGCCAAAATATTTATGGGTGATACAGGATCATTAGCCTTAGGAGGATCATTAGGAGCGGTTGGCATTATTACCAAACATGAAATTGTTTTAGCAATTACAGGTGGACTATTTGTTTTAGAAGCTGTCTCTGTAATTGCTCAAGTGATATCATTCAAACTTACTGGCAGAAGAATTTTTAAAATGGCACCAATTCATCATCACTTTGAAAAAAAAGGCTGGCCAGAGTCAACCGTAGTTGTAAGATTTTGGATTATATCTATCATTTTAGCAATGATAGGTTTAGCAACATTAAAACTAAGATAATGAATGATAGACAAGTATATTTTAAAAATAAGAAAATTTTAATATATGGTTTAGGCAAATCTGGAATATCTTGTTTTAATTTTTTGAAGAAAAATAGTAACTGTAAAATTTTTGATGATAATAAAAAAAATATTCCATTTAAACTAAGAAAAGAATTAATTAATCTAAGTAAACTTCCACTTATTAGTTTTGACTATATTGTCTTAAGCCCAGGCATTGATATCAAAAAATGCCAAATTTCTAATTATTTAATCAAAAATAGGTCTAAAATTATTACTGAGCTTGATATATTTGAAATAAGTTATCCAAAAATAAATAAAATCACGATCACTGGAACAAACGGTAAATCGACCACCTCGAAACTGCTCTATGAAGTCCTAAAAAATAACAAAATGGATGTGAGGCTAACTGGTAATATTGGGTATCCAATATTAATGGAGAAAAAAATTAAAAAAAACACAATTTTTGTAATTGAAGCATCCTCTTATCAACTTGATTATAGCAAATATTTTAGATCTAAGTATTCAGTAATACTTAATTTAAATCCTGATCATTTAGAAAGGCATGGAACATTTCAAAAATATGCAGAGGCAAAATTTAAGATCGTTAAATCACAAAATAAAAATGATTATACTTTTTTAGATAATGAAAATAAATTTATTAGTAAATTAACTAATATTAATCAATTAAAATCAAAAGTTATAAAAGTAAATTATTTACAATATAAAAAATACTTTAGACAAATAGATAATATTTATTTTAATAATTCTAGTAACAAAAAAAATCTTAGTTACGTTTTTTCTATCGCTAAGATCTTAAAAATAAATTTAAAAAAAGTAATAAAAACCGCTAATAAATTTAAAGGATTAAATTATAGACAACAAATAATTCATAAATCAAAAAAATTATTAATTATAAACGACTCCAAATCAACTAGTTTTTCGTCAACAGTTCCATTACTTGAAAGTTATGAAAATATATATTGGATATTAGGGGGACTTGCTAAAAAGGGAGATAAGTTCCAATTAAAAAGAAAATATTTTTCAAATATTAAAGCATATGTTTATGGTAAAGATAGAAATTATCTAATTAATTTTTTGAAGGGTAAAATTTTAAATAAAAGTTCATTAACACTCTTAAAAGCTATTAAAAAATTAAAAAAAGATATTAAAAATGATTTTAAAAAGAAAATAATTCTTTTTAGTCCTTCCGCTGCTTCATTCGATCAATTTAAGAATTTTGAGGAAAGAGGAAAATTTTTTAATAAAAGTATTAAACATATATTTAGATAAAATTAAAATATGTATAAATATTACGATAGTTTTTATGACTGGTGGAAAAATATAGATAAAATTTTACTATTCTTAATTTTAAGTTTATTTTTATTAGGCCTTTTTTTTTCGTTAGTTTCAACATCTTTAATAGCTTCTGATAAGTTAGATACAAAATCCTATTATTTTTTTTTCAAACACTCTGCTTATATACTTTTAGCAATCGTGATTTTAATTGTGTTTTCATTTTTAAATCAAAAATTTTTAACAAAACTTTCATTAATTTTATTTTTCATTGCATTTTTAAGTTTAATGTTAGTTCCTTTCCTCGGTATTGAGGTAAAAGGCTCAAAAAGATGGTTAGATTTGATCTTTTTTCCAAGATTCCAGCCAGTTGAAATTATTAAGCCATTTTTTATAGTAACATTATCTTTAATGCTAACTATTCAAAATAGAAGACTATATTTTAAATATTTTTTAAGCACTTTATTAATTTTTCCCATATTAATGTTACTTATTTATCAACCAGATATTGGACAAACACTTTTAATATCAATGGTGTGGTTAGCTTTAATTTTTGTCTCTGGAATTAATATATTTGTTTTTTTTATGTTCTTTTTTTTGGTTGGATCAATTGTAAGTTATTTAGTTATGTATGTTTCTAAATTTGAATATATAAAAATTAGACTTTTGGCTTTTTTAGACTCAAGTTCTGGAAATAATTATCAAGCAGACAAAGCAAGTGATGCCATTGTAAATGGGGGATTTTTTGGCAAGGGAATTGGAGAAGGCACACTGAATTCAAGAGTTCCTGAGGCCCATACTGATTATATAGTTTCAGTTATAGCAGAGGAATTTGGTGCGATAATAGTCATTGGAATATTATTTTTATATCTTATTTTCTCATATAAAATAATTCAAAAAATTAAAAATTTAAATGAAGAATTATTAAAACTAATTTTGATTGGATGTGTCTCTTTAATTTTATTGCAAACTTTTATACATGTAGGAGTTAATATTAGATTGCTACCAACTACAGGTATGACATTACCATTTTTGAGTTATGGTGGTTCTTCAATTGTTAGTACTGCAATTGTGTCAGGAATAATTCTTAATTTAACGAAAAGAAAAATAGACTAAATTTATGAAAAAAATACTTATTGTGACTGGTGGATCTGGCGGTCATGTAATTCCATCTTTAAGCATATATGATATTTTAAAAGATAATTTTGAAGTACAAATTGCAACGGATTCAAGAGGATCAAAGTATATTAATAAGATAAATTACAATTTTTCACTAATTGATGTGCCGAATTTATTTTCAAGCTTATTTTTACTTCCATACAATTTAATAAAATTTTGTATTTCAATACTAAAATCTTATAAATATTTAAAATCAAATAAATATAATACTTTAATTAGCACTGGAGGTTATATGTCATTACCTTTGACTTTAGCTTCAAATTTATTGAATATTAAAACTTATATTTTTGAACCAAATTCTGTAATAGGAAGAACGAATAATTTAACAATAAGATTTGCACAAAAGGTCATTTGCTATGATAAAAATTTAAAAGGTATTTCAAAAAAATTTTTAAATAAGCTTTATCTAATCAATCCATTACTTAGAAAAGAAATCTATGAATATCAAAAAAATGAAAAAAAAAAGTTAGATAAGCAAAAAAAAATACTAATAATTGGAGGAAGTCAGGGAGCAAAATTTTTTGATGAGATTATTTCCAGAACAATTATAAAACTGTCAAAAATACAGAATATTAGTATTTTACAACAGGTAATTGATCAAACATCAAAAGAAAATATCAAAGATCTGTATCAAAAAAACCATATAGAGCACGAATTATTTGACTTTGATGATAAATTATTAATTAAAGCCGCAAATTATGATTTAGCTATTACACGATCTGGTGCATCTACTATTTCAGAATTAGCTTATTTAAATATTCCATTCGTGGCAATTCCATTTCCGTATGCAAAAGATGATCATCAATATTACAATGCAAAATTCTATGAAAAAAATAAATGTTGTTGGTTAATTATGCAAAAAGATATTGATGAAATTAGTTTCTTAGATTTGATGAATAAAATATTAAAAAATCAAAATGAATATTTTTTTAAAAAAAAAAAAATGATCGAACTAACCAAAGAGAATACTTGGGAAAAAAATAAATCTAAACTAATTGAGCTTATAAATGAAAATTGATCTAGGAAAAAACGAACTTATTCATTTTGTCGGAATTGGTGGAATAGGTATGAGTGGTTTAGCCCTGATCATGAAAGGGTTAGGTTACAAAGTTCAAGGTAGCGATATAGCTTATAACCGAAATATTGGAAAATTAAATGAAAAAAAAATTAAAGTATTTTTAAATCACAAGAAAGAGAACATAAAAAAAACAACTGTCCTGGTAATTTCTTCAGCAATAAAAAAAAATAATCCAGAATTAGTTGAGGCTATTAAAAATAATTTACCAGTTTACACAAGAGGAGATATGTTGGGCCATATTGTATCTTTTATGAGAAATGTTGTTGTGACTGGATCTCACGGAAAAACTACAACAACTTCATTAGTATCAAGTATTTTTACAGCAGCAAAATTAGATCCAACTATAATTAATGGTGGTGTATTAAATTTATTTGGTAGTTCTGCAAAACTTGGTAAAAGTAATTGGTGTGTAACTGAATCTGACGAGTCAGATGGTAGTTTTTTAAAAATTCCCTTTACATATTCTATTTCTACCAATTTAGACTCTGAGCACTTAGATTTTTACAAAAATATTGATAACCTTAAAAAATATTTTCTAAAATTCATTGAAAAAATACCATCCGTAGGTAAGGGTTTTATATGTAATGATGATCAAAATCTTAAACAAGTTCTAAATAAATCTAAAAATAAAAATTTTTATACTTATGGAAAAAGTAAAAAGTCTAATTTCCAAATTATAAATATAAAGCAAACTACTAAATTCTCTAGTTTTGATATTAAAATTAATATTCCAAGTAAAAAAAAAATAATTAAAGGAATTAAGATTCCAATGATTGGAGTACATAATATTCAAAATGCAACTGCAGCCGTTTCTTTAGCATTTACAATTGGATTGCCTGAAAAATACATTAAGCTTGGATTGTATAATTTTAAAGGAGTTCAAAGAAGATTTTCACATTTATTTGACCATAACAAGATAAGTTTTTATGATGACTATGCTCATCATCCAACAGAAATAAGCTCAGTTTTAACTGGTGTAAAGAAAGTCTACAAAAATCAAGAAATCGTATGTGTTTTTCAACCTCACAGAATTTCAAGAGTAATAAACTTGAAAAGAGAATTTTCAAAATGTTTTAAAATGGCAGATACAGTCTTGTTGTGTCCCATTTACACAGCTAATGAAAAACTAAGACTTAACTTTTCATACCGTTCATTTGCAAAATTAATAATAAAAAATTCAAATGTTAAGTTAATACTAGTTGATAATGAGTCACAATTACAAAGATTTATAAAGCAGAATGTATTTGGTAGAAAAATTTATATAGGTATGGGTGCTGGATCTATATCGAACTGGATGAAAAATTTGAAAAATATATTTTAATGGAAATTGATGATATAAAAAAATCGGTATTATTAATAGATGGAGATATTTTTTTCGATCAGAGTCTTAAAAATCTCAATTGGTTTAATATTGGTGGAAAAACTAAAATTTTGTTTAAACCAAACTCTCTAAGAGGATTAATAGAATATCTAAAACTTTATTCTTCAAGAGGTAAAATATTTATTTTAGGGAATGGGTCTAATGTATTATTTGATGATGATACTTACCAAGGCTCAGTAATTAAATTAGGAAAAAGTTTCTCAAATATTACTCTACTAGATAAGAAAACAATCATTGCCGGAACTGCTGCTTCACAAAAAAAAGTTTCTGAATTTGCAAAAGATAATAATATTTCTGGATTAGAGTTTATGTCGTGTATTCCAGGTTCCATAGGAGGTGGAATTAGAATGAATTCTGGATGTTTTAAGAAAGAATTTAAAGATATTCTTATTTCTATTCAATTAGTTGATTATAAAGGCAATGTAAGAAGTATACCTGCAGACAAAATTAATTTTAATTATAGATCAATAGAATTACCAAATGATTTAATATTTTTAAGCGCTACCTTCAAAGGAATAAACAAAAATAGTATAGAAATAAATAATTATATGCATGAGCTAAATAAAATAAAAAATATGGCTCAACCAACTAAAATTAAAACAAGTGGAAGTACTTTCAAAAATCCTGTTAATCAAACAGACAAAAAAGTTTGGGAATTAATTAAGTCAAGTGTTCCAAATGGAACAAGTTATGGTGATGCAATTATCTCTGACAAACACGCAAATTTTTTTGTTAACAAAAAAAATGCAAAATCTAATGACATGAAGTCTTTAATCAATTTTGTAAAAAAGAAAGTTAAAGATGAGACGGGGATAAAATTAGAATTAGAAATTGTAGTGGTTGAATAATGGATAAAGTATTAATATTAGCAGGAGGATATTCTAATGAAAGAGAAATCAGTTTAATAACAGCTAAGAGCGTAATCAATGAATTAAAAAAAAACAAAAAGTATAAACTTTTATTAATTGAACCCGATGGGAATTTTGTAAAAAAATTAAGAAAATTTAAACCAAATTTGGTGTTAAACCTTTTACACGGAAGGTATGGGGAAGATGGTTATATCCAGTCAATACTTGAGTCTGAGAAAGTAAAGTATACCCACTCAGGAGTTCTATCATCCTCACTGGCAATTGATAAAGAAATATCAAAAAAAATATTTATAAAAAACAATATACTTACACCACCATATATAAAATTTTCTTTTAAAAATAATTTTAAGATTCAAAATGTAATAAAAAAAATTGGCCAAAATTTTGGATTTCCAGTTGTTTTAAAGCCTATTAACGAGGGCTCTAGCGTAGGTGTATATATTTGTAACAAAAGAAATTTTAAAAGTAATTTACTTAAATTAGAAAAGTTTAAAGATATTTTGATTGAGAAATATATACCTGGAAGAGAAATTCAAGCTGCTATTTTATCACAAAAAAAGCTAGGCATAATCGAGCTTAAACCAAAAAGAAAATTTTATGATTATAAGGCTAAATACAGTTCTAGTGCTGAAACAGAACATATTATTCCAGTAAATTTAAGTCCCAAAAATTTTAATAAAATAAATACAATAGCTATGAAGGCTCACAGACTATTAAAATGTAGAGGAGTATCAAGATCAGATTTTAGGTACTATAATAATAAATTTTATCTATTAGAGCTAAATACTCAGCCAGGCATGACATCGCTCTCTTTAGTACCTGAAATTGCAAAGTTTAAAAAAATTTGCTTTATGGAACTTATAGAAGAAATAATGAAAGATGCATCTATTGACAAGTAAATTCAAATTATACCTTTATTTGTTTTTTTTTATTTTTTTAACATCAGTATTTAATTTTAAAATTTTAGATAACTATAAAGAAATATTTAGTATAAAAAAAATTGAAATTTATGGATTATCAAACAACAAAAAAAAAAAAATTGAACATCAACTTGATAATTTAAAAAGATTTAATATTTTAAGTTTAAAAGAAGATGCAATTTTAAAAACTTTAGATAAGTTGAATTATATAGAACAAATTTATGTTAATAAGATTTTACCCTCAACAATAAATATAAAATTATTAAAAACAGCTATTATTGGTCAAACACTAGTCAATGGAGAAATGTTTTTTATTGGTGAAAATGGAAAGCTTATAAACCCTAATCAGTTCAATAAAAATAAAAATATTCCTATCGTATTTGGTGATTTTAAAATAGAAGATTATAAATATTTGCAGAATATTTTAACTAAACATCATGTAGATATATCGAAGATTGAAAAGTACTATTTTTACAAAAATAAAAGGTGGGATATATTATTTTCAAATGGTCTTACATTAAAGTTGCCCTCTCAAAATGCTGAAAAATCAATAAATATTTATAATAAATTATTACATAATAATAATTTGAAAAATATAAAAATTGTTGACCTTAGAGTTTTTGATCAAATTATATTAACAGATTTTAATGAGTAATTTTGAAGCAATAATAGATTTTGGATCTCAAAATTTAAGATTGGGTATTTTTGATAAAAATAATAAAACTATATATTCATCAAAACAACAAATTACAGGCACATACGAAAAATCAATTGATATTTTGATTAGAGATGCAGAAAGACATTTGTCTACACACATAGATAATATTGTAGTTTTATACGATTCATCAAAATTTTACTCTTTAGATATATCTATAAAAAAAGTATTTGATCAAGATACATCTTTAATTAAAACTTATAACAACTTAATAGAAGAGGCCAATTTTTTAATTTCTCAAAATAATTTTAAAGATAATGTAGTACATT
>CACFIL010000015.1 GCA_902566315.1 uncultured Pelagibacteraceae bacterium | reverse complement strand
GGCCTATATTCTTCAGGCTCATACTCTTTATAAGCTTTTGAATTCATAACAATATTTCTTGTGATTTTTAATGCTTTACCTGCAATTTCTCTGTCTTCTTCTGTAGATAAATAATTCATCTTAATTTCTGGAGATACTCTTGTATCGGATGATTTTAATTTAATTGAACCTCTGCTAGTTGGTCTTACATTTGTGATGCTAGGAGTAAATGCTGTAAATTTATGAAGGGAGCCTTTGCCTAAGACATCTGTGCTGGCTGGAGATACATGGAATTGCAAATTAGGAGTTGCTAAATGATCATCACTTTTTACAAAGCCACATAAATAACTTGCCCCGACCGTTAGTGGTCCTTTTCTAAATAAGAAATACTTTAGTCCAGTCATAAGCTTTTTAGTTATACTATAATAGATATCATTTAAGCTTTCTAAATTTTTAACTTTATAAACTGGTCTTAACATTAAATGATCTGTTAAATTCATACCTACTCCAGGATGATCTTTAATTACATTTACATTATATTTTTTTAAAAGTTCACCTGGGCCAATACCTGAAGCTTGAAGAATATGAGGTGAGCCTATAGTTCCAGAACTTAAAATTACCTCTTTATTTGCTTTAACAGTAATTACATTCTCACCAATCCAATAATTCACTTTGTCTGCTTTTTTATTATCAAACTCAATGTTTTTAACATGAGCATTCGTAACAACTTTTAAATTTTTTCTTTTTTTCACAGGATTGAGATAACCCACAGCAGTACTACACCTTAGACCATTTCTTACTGTAAAAGGAAAATAACCCATTCCCTCATTGTCACCATTATTAAAATCATCAGTTCTTTTGTGACCAAATTCTTCTGCTGCATCCATAAATAGATCACATACTTTAAAAGTTCCTCTTATTTGCTGAACTGCCAAAGGACCACCAGATCCATGAAATTCATTTTCACCAAATTGAAAATCTTCAGATTTTTTAAAGTAAGGAAGCACATCTTCCCATGACCAACCAAAGTTACCAAGCTGTCTCCAATAATCAAAATCGTTAGATTGACCTCTAATATATAGCATTCCATTTATTGAGGAACTTCCACCTAAAGTTTTACCTCTTGGGTAAACCATTTCTCTGTTATCACAATATTCCTCTTTTTCAGTCTGAAAACACCAATCTGTTTTTGGGTTCAACATTGTTTTAAAATATCCACCTGGAATATGGATCCAAGGGTTTGTGTCCTTGCTCCCAGCCTCTATCAATAATACTTTATGATTTGGGTTAGCGCTTAATCTATTTGCTAGTACACATCCAGCAGATCCAGCACCTAAAATAACATAATCAAAGTTTTCCATAATATTTTTATAATTAAATTTTTTTAAAAATCTTTTAACATATACTTTATAAATTAAATAATAACATTGAGTAGTTATATATGAAATATTTAGACGCATTAATTATAGGTGCTGGATTTTCAGGACTATATCAACTTCATTGTTTGAGAGATAAATTAAAATTAAACACTTTAGTTATAGAAGAAGGAGATGATCTAGGAGGTACATGGTACTGGAATAGATACCCAGGGGCGAGATGTGACTCAGAGAGTTTTACCTATGGTTTTACTTTTTCAAAAAAAATTTTTAAAAACTGGACTTGGAAAGAAAGATATCCTAAACAAAAAGTAATTTTGAAATATCTCAAATATTTTTCGAAAGAATATAATCTCAAAAAAAACATAGTTTTTAAACAAAAGGTAATATCTACACAATATTTTGAAAAAGAAAATTTATGGAAAATAAAAACAAATAATAAGAAAACTTATTTTGCAAAATATTTAATTTGCGCAGTTGGGTCCCTTTCCTCAATTAATTTACCTGCAATAAAAGGAATAAACCAATTTAAAGGTCAACTACACCACAGTGGAAGATGGCCCAAAAAAAATATTAATTTTAAAAATAAAATTGTTGGACAGGTAGGAACAGGTTCTACTGGGATACAGATCGCACCTGAAATTGCCAAAAAAGCGAAAAAATTAATTTTATTCCAAAGATCTCCGAATTTTAGTATTCCAGCAAGAAATAGAAAATTATCAGCTGCAAACATTAAAAACTATAAAAAAAATTTTAATAAATTAAGAAGCTATTTAAAAAGAACACCAGGTGGCCATCCTTTTGAATTTCCAAAAAAATCGGTATTCGATTTTAACGAAGCTAAGAGAAATTTGATGTACGAAAAATCTTGGCAGTATGGAACTTTATCCTTTAGAGCAACTTTTAATGACATAGTAAAAACTATCAAAGCAAATAAAACAGCAGTCAAATTTATTGAAAATAAAATATACTCAACAGTTAAAAATAGAGAGTATGCAAAGATCCTTACTAATTTTGACCACCCATTTACTGCTAAAAGACCAACCCTAAATACAAATTATTATGAGATGTTTAATAAAAAAAATGTTGAATTAGTTGATTTAAAAGAAAACGCCATAATAAAAATTACCAAAACAGGAATAAAGACAAAAAAAAAAGAATACACACTAGATAAAATTATATTTGCAACAGGATTTGATGCTTTGACAGGTTCAATTGAAAAATTAAATATAACTGGAAAAAAAGGAATTAAATTGACTAAATATTGGAAAAGTGGACCTAAAAGTTTTTTAGGACTTCTTGTTCCTAACTTTCCAAATATGTTTATAATTAGTGGTCCAGGAAGTCCCTCCGTATTAACAAATGTACCAGTACAAATAGAACAGCATGTTGAATGGATTACCAAATGTATTAAGTTTTTGGAAAATAATAAAAGACAAAGTATAGAAAGTACAAATGAAGCAGCAAAAAAATGGCAAAAAGAAATTACGAGCTCAGTAAAAAAAACATTATTTATGAAAGCAAAAAGCTCGTGGTATAAAGGCGACAATATACCTGGCAAGTCGAAGTCTTTTTTACCTTATCCTGGAGGAATGCCAAAATATAGAAAAGCTTGTTTAAAAGTTGAGAAGACTAATTATAAAGAATTGAAAATAATCTAAATGAATAAAATTAAAATCCTAATAATATATTTTTTTTTAATTTGTAATGTTTTTGCCGCAGAAATAGAAATTATTCTTGATAAACCAGGTGAAGGAAATAAAATTATTAATCACTCATGGGTTCAAATTGAATACACAGGTTCTTTTGTTGATGGAAAAGTTTTTGATACCAACGTTGGTAAAGACAGACCTTTAGTTGTTCAAATAGGTATGAAAGAAGTTATTCCAGGTTTTGAAATGGGTATAGTTGGAACCAATAAAGGAACTGTCAGAAAAATTAAAATACCTGCTGAACTAGCATATGGAGCAACAGGCGCTGGAAATATAATACCACCAAATTCTGATCTTATTTTTGAGTTCAAGATTATTGATGTTCTAGATCCAAATTATAATTTAATCACATCTGATGAATTAAATAATTTATTGAAAAACAATGCAGTAGTTTTAGATATCAGAACAGAAGACCAATGGATTAAAACTGGTGTAATTAAAGAGTCTTTTCAAGAAACAGCTTTCGATAAAAATGGAAAATTTAATGTTTACCTTATGGATAGAGTTAGAGCTTTAGCTGGGGCAGAGTCTCAAAATATTGAAATTATTTTTGTTAGTCATGATGGTGAAACAGCATCAATTTTAGGCAATGCTTTTGCAGAAGACCTTGGTTTTAAAAATGTTTATGTTCTTGATGGAGGAATTAAAGCTTGGATTAGTGAGGAAAAAGCATTAGTTTCCTTCTTAAAATAACGTCAAATCATTTGGGAAATGAAACTAAAAGATAGGGTAGCAATAGTTACAGGCGGAGGAAAAGGAATAGGACAAGAAATTTGTCTTGGTCTTGTAAAAGAAGGTGCAAAGATAGTTATCGCAGAAATAGATATTGAAAATTCAGAAAAAGCTAAAAAAAAAATTATAGAGGCAGGCAGTGAAGCATTAATAATAAAAACTGACGTTTCAAATCAAAAGAGCATCAACGAGATGGTAGATCAAACTATCAAACACTACGGTAAAATTGATATTCTAATAAATAATGCAGGAATTAGACATGTTAAGAAACTTTTAGATCATACAAAACAAGATTGGGATGATATGATTTCTGTGAATCTTACAGCACCTTTCCTTGCTAGTCAGGCTGTAATTCCTCATATGATTAAAAATGGAAAAGGTAAAATTATTAACTTTGGGTCGATAGCAAGTTTTATGGGAAGACCAGATAGGGTAGGATATGTAGCTGCAAAAAGTGGTGTCTTAGGCTTAACAAGAGCGTTATCTGTCGATCTGACTGGAAAAAATATTAATGTAAATACTATTTGTCCTGGTTTAATATCTACCTCATTTAATCAAAAATATGCTGAAGATCCAAAACATGGTGAAGCTTGGGGGAAAGAAACTGTAGTAGGTAGATGGGGAGAACCAAAAGATATAGTTGGAGCAGCGGTATTTTTATCAAGCGATGATTCTGATTTCATAAATGGTTCTGAAATAAAAATAGATGGTGGATGGCTCTCTTCTAAAGTTAGAAGAGGAGAATTAGATAATGAGTAACTTTGAAAAAAATCTTGAACAAGCAATTAATAATGCAAAAAGATTAACTAATAAAATTTTAATTGATGGCAAACTAATATCTGCTCAAACAAATAATAAGATACCAGTAATCAATCCTAGTACAGGGGACAATATCGGTTCTGCTCCTCAATGTAATAAAGATGATGTTAATATTGCAGTTGAGTCAGCACACAAAGCTTTTAAAAAATGGAAAAAAATACCAGCTAGGGAAAGAGGAAAAATGGTTGCTGCTGGAGCAAAAAGATTAGAGGAAAGAAAGTCTGAAATTGAAACTTTGTTATCATTAGATACAGGTAATGCTTTAAGGACTCAGGCCATACCAGAAACAGGTGCTTCCATTGAACTTACAAATATGTTTGCTGGTTTGTCCGGAGAGTTAAAAGGGGAAAATTATCCAACCAATATTCCAAATAGTATTCATTATACTACTAGAGATCCAATTGGTGTTGTTTGTGCAATTGTCCCTTGGAATGCACCATTATTTTTAACAGTTGCAAAAATCGCTCCAGCAATTGTAGCAGGAAACAGTGTTGTTTTAAAAACTGCTGAACAAGCTCCATTTTGCGCACTTTTACTATCAGAGATATTTCAACAAGAACTTCCGCCGGGTGTTTTAAATGTAATCTCAGGTTATGGAGAAGAGTGTGGTGAACCTTTAGTAACTCATGAAAAAGTCAGAAAAGTAACATTTACAGGATCTTTTACTGTTGGAAAGATTATAGCACAAAAAGCTGCCCCTAAATTGTGCCCAGTTACCTTAGAACTTGGTGGAAAAAATCCAAATATAATAATGAGTGATGCAGATTTAGATATTGCAATTCAAGGGGTTATTGATGGAATGAGATATACTAGACAAGGACAAGCATGTACTGCTGGATCAAGAGTTTACATTCAGGAAAAAATTTATGACAAAGTGTTAAATGGAGCTGTTGAAAAATTAAGTAAATTAAAAATGGGAAATGCCTTAGATGAAAATTCTGATATTGGAGCAATTATTTCTGAAGAACAACTTAAACGAACTTTACATTATATGAATATTGCAAAAAAAAACTCTACAACCAAAGTTTTACACGGTGGCAATCAATCAACAGGTGGGGATTATAAAAATGGTTTCTTTTATGAACCTACATTGATGTCAGGTGTTCCAGTAAGCTCTCCAGTTTGCCAAGAGGAAATATTTGGTCCTGTTGCTTGTGCGATACCATTTAAAACATTTGATGAAGTAATGAACAGTGCTAATGACACACCGTTTGGATTATCAGCAGTATTGTGGACACAAAATTTATCTAGAGCTTTACAGTTTGTTGAAGAAATTGAGGCAGGTTTTGTGCAAGTAAATCAATGTGTAGCGCCTAGAGCAAATGTTTCATATGGTGGTTTAAAAATGAGTGGGCTAGGAAAAGAGTACGCCTTTGATAGTATGATAAATCATTTTACTCAAAGTAAAACGGTTTTGATTAATAGGGGGAAATCAAATATAGATATTTAAATATGACAGATCAAATAGCTTTTATTGGTGTAGGAAATATGGGCAATCCAATGGCAGACCAATTAGTTAAAGCTGGAAAAAAAGTTAAAGCTTACGATGTTTCGCCAGAAATGATTCAAAAAGCAAAAGATGCGAATTTAGATGTAGTGCAAACTTTAGATGAAGTACTTGAAGGTGCAAATTTTGTAATTTCAATGTTACCAGAAGGTAAACACGTAAAATCACTTTTTTTAGGAAATAAAGGCATAATAGATAAAATTTCAAAAGATGCTTTAATAATAGACTGCTCAACTATTGATATTGAAACTTCTTTATTGCTTGGCAAAGAAGCAAAAAATAGAGGAATTAAAATGATAGATGCGCCTGTTACTGGAGGTGTTATGGGAGCAAGAGTTGGTAAATTAAATTTTTTAGTTGGTGGAGATGATGAAGCCGTAAATTTAGCCAGACCATTAATGGATATCATGGGACAAAAAATTTTACATGCAGGACCGCAAGGTAGTGGTGTTGGAGTAAAGATTTGTAATAATATGTCTTTAGGAATTTCAATGATAGCAGCATCAGAGGCACTAATGTTAGCAAAAAGACTAAAGATGGATTTAAAAAAAGTTCATGAAATTATGAAAAATGCCTCTGGAAATAATTGGGCTTTATCAACATATACACCGCTGCCAAATTTAACAGACGGCGTTCCCTCAAATAACAAATATAGACCAGGCTTTTCTGCAGCCATGATGACTAAAGATTTAAAACTAGCAAATGACGCTGCAAAGTCAGTAAATGCGTCAACACCTCTAGGAAAACATGCCTTAGATATATTTAATGAATTTTGTGAGGGTGGCGATAGCGAAACAGATTATTCAGGTATATCTAAAAAAATTGGTGGAGATGCTTGGGATTATCCCTTTGATCCTAAGGGTAAGAAATAGCTTTTTTAAACTTCAGGTTGTATAAAAAATGCAACAATTAATCGTTTTACATTTGTCATCCAATGAGTTTTACTTCACTCATTATTAAGACTTAATAACAATAATAAAGAGAGGGATAAATAATGAAAAAAATCACTTCAATGATTTTAGCTTTAGTATTTGCAGTTTCAGTAATTGGATCTGCTTCTGCTAAAACATTAAAAATCCAACTTACTTTTCCTAAAACATCATACGATGGACAAATCGTAAAAATGTGGACTGATAGAGTAACAAAATTAACTCGTGGTGAGTTAAAATTTGAACTTCTTTCAAAAGGTGAAGTTGTTGGTATGAAAGAAACACTAGAAGCTGTTGATAAAGGTCTAGTAGATGGTGGTGCAGCATGGACTCACTACTGGTCAAACTATCACCCAGCTGCGATGCTATTTGGATCGCCAGTTGCTGGTGGAGGAATTGGTTTAAGTACTAAATCTTGGTTAGCATGGTATTTCGATAATGGTGGTAAAGAATTATATGACCAATTATGGAGCGAAATGGGAATGAATGTTAAAGGTTTCGTGATGGCATCATCAGGACCTGAAGCATTAGGTTGGTTCAAAGAGCCAATTAAAAACATGGATGATTTCAGAAAATACAGATTCAGAACTCCTCCAGGAATTCCAGGACAAACATACAAAGATATCGGAATTGCATCAGTATCTTTATCAGGTGGTGATATATTACCAGCACTTGAAAAAGGAACTATTGATGCTGCAGAATGGTGTTGTCCAAAACCAGACTCAGTTTTTGGTTTCCAAAAAGTTCTTAAAAACTACTATCTACAAGGATTACACCAAAACGTTGTAAATGGTGATATCTATATTAATGGAGATGTTTACAATTCTTTAACTGACCATCAAAAATATGCAATGGAAGTTGCATCTGAAGCGATGATCACTAGAAACATCACTAATAGAGCTGTAGAAAATGGTAAAGCATTAATTGATCTTACTCAGAATCATGGTGTTAAACTTTGGGATACACCAGCTGATTACTTCACTGAGTACATGAACGCCGCTCAAGCAACTCTTAAAAAGAATGCTGCATCAAATGCTTTCTTTAAAGAAGTTTATGAGCACATGACTGCACATGCTAAAATTGTAGTACCTTTTATTGCACAAATGGAAACATCTGATGCATCAATTGGTTCTGCATTTGCAGCTCAACAGTAATTTAAAATATTAAAGCGGGGATTTCTTTTAATCCCCGTTTTTTTTACAAATTTAATTTAAATAACTATACTTTTTAGATGGTTGATAAAGACTCAGAGCCTAAAGTTAAAGAAAATCTTGATATTACTGACGAGCTTATAGCCGAAAGAAGAACAAGTTTAAAAATGCCAGAGGATATGACTCCTTGGATGGCAAAAACAATAGAATTCATAGACTCAAAAATGTTGATCACTGGCAAAGTATTCGCCTGGTTAACAGTGTTTCTAATTTATGCAATGATCCATGAGGTTATTGGTAGACATTTTTTTAACAGGCCTACTTTATGGTCATTTGACATTAGTAGAATGTTGGCTGGCGCTTTATTTATGTTAGGTGCAGCCTATACATTATCAAAAGGAATTCATATAAGGGCAGATTTTCTTTATCGGAATTGGTCAGTCAAAAATCAGGCTAGGGTAGATTTATTTCTATATTTATTATTTTTTATACCAGGTTTTTTAGTATTTTTCTTTGTAAGTTTTGATTATGCTTATACCTCAATTTGCGGAAGATCAAATTTAGAAGAATGTTTGGGTGGTAAAGTAAGAATTCAAAGAGCTATGGATACAACATGGATGCCGATTATGTGGCCTTTGAAAAGTTGTATGCCAATTGGTGCATTTTTACTTTTAGTACAAGGTGTATCAGAAATTTTAAAAACTTATTATGCTTTTGTTAAAGGGAGATGGCCATAATGGATTTCTTTAGCCCAGAAATAATCGGAGCAATAATGATTGGCTGCATGTTATTTGCTATCTTTGTTGGTTTCCCAATTTCATTTACTTTAATATTTTTAGGCCTTGTTTTTGGATATTGGGGATTTGGTAAATTAGTTTTTTACTTAATGACACTTCAGTTCAATATGATTATGACGGAGAATACACTCGCCGCAGTGCCACTCTTTATCTTTATGGGAATTTTAATGGAGCAAGCAGGTCTAATGGAAAGATTGTTTAATGCAGTTCAGTTAATGCTTTCTAAGACAAGAGGAGCATTGTTTTATGCTGTAATGTTTGTTTCAACTATTTTTGCAGCTGCAACAGGTATTGTTGGTGCTTCTGTTACGATCCTAGGAATTATGGCCGGTAAAACCATGATAAGAACTGGCTATGATACAAGACTTTCAGCTGGTTTGATTTGTGCTGGTGGAACTCTTGGAATTTTAATTCCTCCAAGTATTATGTTAGTTGTGATGGGTCCTGTTTTAGAAATTCCTGTTACAGATTTATTTGCTGCAGCTATAATGCCAGGTATTTTATTAGCATGTCTGTATGCAGCTTACACAACATTAAGATGCTATCTAAATCCAAAACTTGGCCCCGTTTTACCAGCTAACGAACAACCTACTAATATGACTAAGGTTTGGTATGAATTTATTATGGGACTAATTCCTCCTGCAGGATTAGTTTTTTTTGCATTAGGAAGTATTCTATTTGGTCTTGCTACTCCAACTGAAGGAGCTGGTATGGGAGCGTTTGGCGCTATCTTGCTTGCATTAACATATAAAAAATTAACTCTGCCAGGTCTGAAAGATGCTCTTTTAAAAACTTTAGAGATTACAGCACTAATAATGTTTTTAGTTGCTGCATCAAATTTTTTTGGAGCAGTATTCTCAAAATTAGGAACTCCATCTCTATTAACTGATTTTCTTTTAAATTTAGAGGTTAATAGGTATGTAATATTAGCAATTATAATGGCTGCTATTTTTTTATTAGGATGGCCTTTAGAATGGGTACCTATAGTTTTAATAGTATTGCCTATTGTTTTACCTTTAGTAATAGAGTTAGGATTTAATCTTACATGGTTTGCAATATTAGTGGCCGTTAATCTTCAGACCGCCTGGCTCTCACCTCCTGTAGCATTATCTGCTTATTTCTTAAAAGGTGTGGTTCCAGAATGGGATTTAAAAGATATCTATCTTGGCATGATGCAATTTATGGTTATCCAAGTCATTGGTTTAGTATTAATTATAATATTTCCAAAAATAGCATTGTGGTTGCCTGGGGTAATGTATCCATCACCTTAGCTAGACTTATTTAGTTGAGGTATAATAGTTCCAACTAGAATTATTGCTAAAGATATAAAAACCTTGGTTGAAATTGGAGAGTCAATTATTAACCAAGACATTGTTGCACCAATAGGGCCTGTTAAAGGATACATCAAACTAATTCTACCTACTGGAACTCTTCTAAGAGCAAAATTATAAAACAAATATGCTCCAAACGTTATACAAGATAAAGTTATAGCCGCTAAAACTGGCGGTGAAAAATTTAAATAATTTTGATATTCAAAACTTGAATTTGGCCAAATTACAAAAAGAACTAATAAAGATAGTATAGCACCAATAAAATATTGATAAGTATTTACACCCAACTGATCAACTTTAGTTTGCATAAATCTTCTTCCTAAAACCTCATTTATGGAAACACAAATCATTCCTAAAAAGATTATTAAATCTCCAATATAATTTCCTTGTCCTGATTTTGTCTGACTTGTAAGTAAAATTAAAGTTCCAATAATTGTTATAAAGGCTCCAATAATTACTTTTATTTCAATTTTTTCTTTTAAAAAAAGTCTTGCAACAAATGGTTGCCATATTGGCAAAGTGCTTATTAAAGCAACTCCATTTACAGGTGAGGTAAGTAGAAGGCCAATATGAAAACTTAGAGTAACAAGAAAAGGATTTAATAAACCCATTAAGAAAGGAGTAAATCCAATTTTTTTAATTTTTAAATCTGCCCTCATGATTAAAGCAAAAATTAACATCAAAATAAATGCTAAGGAGAATCGTACTGCCATTAAATCCATTACATAAAATTCCTGTAATGCTAATTTCACAAACGGTGGACCTGAACCGAAACCTATTACTGCCACAAACATAGAAACATAGCCAATATTATTTTTTAGAAAATTCATCAAATTACAAAATTATGGTTATCACTATTATAGACATATAAATATTTTAGTTTAAGGTTACATTAGTGAGTCAGAATATAGAATTAAAAAATTTTGAATTAGCCACAGTTAACCCAAGTAATAAAACATGGACATCAATTGATTTATTTTGCTTTTGGGCTAATAGTATCCAAACCATTGCAGGTTTTGCGTTAATAGCCTCTTTATATTTAATATATAATCTAAGTACTGAACTGGTCTTAACTTCTTCATTAGCCGCCTCTTTTTTAATTTATTTTTTTATATCATTGATCGGCAAACCATCACAAAAGCATGGATTACCTTTTCCTGTTATGCTTAGAATATCAATGGGCTTAAATGGAGCTAAATACTTAAGTCTTTTAAGATTTGTTATTGGAGTATTTATGTTTGGTATTCAAACATTTTTTATATCAAAATCAATTACATATCTAATTAGAATTTTTATATACTATAACTTGGATAGTCAAATTCTAGATGGTCAGGTATTTTTAGCTTTCTTTCTTGGATTAAATATTATTGATTGGATTTCATTAACACTAACTTTTTTTATTCAGTATTTTTTATTTACAAATGGACAAAGGTTTAATCAAAGATTTTTACAGTTTTCAGCCATATTCGTTTATCTAGGTTTGTTTGTATTTTTTTTAATTTTAACCTCTGAAAATCACACACAAATTTTTCAGTCTCTAAAATCAAATACAACAGAAGGAAATTTCTTTTCAAAATCTAACGTTTTACCTTTTTTGGTCTTAACTGGCACAATTTTTTCTTACTTCTCGATTGCGTTATTAAATTTTGGAGATTTTTCTAGATATGTAAAAACAGAAAAAGATCTAAAATTGGGAAACCTAAATCTTTTTCTAAATATGATTTTGTTTTCATTTTTAGCAACATCTATAGTTGTTGGAGTAGATGTTGTTTTAAATCAAAAGCTTATAGTTGTTGATCAAATATTAACTAAGCCAATGGATATTATTGGAAAATTAGACAATACTGGCTTGACGGTCTTTGCTCTAATTTTTATAATTTTTTCTTCTCTATCTACTAATTTAATTTCTAATTATGTTCCCACGCAAAATAGTATAATAAATTTTATTCCTAACAATTTAGATCTCAAAACTTCTGGAGTATTAATTTTAATAATTGGTTTAATTGCTGGTGGTTTGTGGCCCTCTATTTTAAGTCAAATAGGTATAATAAATATCATCGATAGTCTTGCAGCATTTTTTGGTCCAATCTTCGCAATAATAGTTGCAGACTACTATCTGGTAAAAAAAAGGAGAGTAAATCACAAAGATCTGTTTTTTTTGAGAGATGGAAATGAATATATGTATTCAAATGGTTGGAACTATAAAGCTCTGTATTCACTTATTATTGGTTTTATATTCGCATTTTCATTATTATGGAATATCAATTTCTCAGATATAAAATCATTTTCTTGGATATTAGGATTTGTCGTATCGTTTTTTATATATTATCTTCTGTCTGAAAAATAATTATGAAAGCTTTAGTTTATACCGGTGTTGAAAAATTGGTTTACAGAGAAGAAAAAGATCCTGTAGAGACAAGTGGAGAAAGTATATTAAAAGTTCATGCTTCAGGTATATGTGGATCAGATATGCACGCGTATCACGGAAAAGATGAACGAAGAATTGCTCCACTAATAATTGGACATGAGGTAAGTGGTGTAATACAAAATGGTAAATTTCAGGGAAAAAATGCTGTTTTAAATCCATTAATTACATGTGGAAAATGTGAATATTGCACAAGTGGGCGAGAGCATTTGTGTCCACATAGAGTTCTCTTAGGAATGAACAAACCTTACGAGAGACAAGGAGTATTTGCAGAATTGGTTTCTTCTCCTAATCAAAATATATATGAGGTGCCAGATCATTTAGACCTTAATGAGGCGGCTATAGCAGAACCAACAGCAGTTGCTTTGCACGCAGTCTTAATGGGAGAGAGTTCTTTAAAAAAACCTCTATCTGAATGTAGAACTTTAGTTCAAGGAGCTGGAGCGATTGGATTATTGTGCTCGTTAATATTATCTAAAATTAACGGAAACAAAAATATTGTTATGTCTGATCCCAATAATTTGAGACTAACAAAGTGTTCAAAATATTTTGAGGGTAAATTTGTTAATCCATCAGACAAAGAAGTGCAAAATGACAGCTTCGATGTTGTATTTGATACAGTTGGTTTAGAAATTTCAAGACAACAAGCTATATCAGTTATTAAACCTGGAGGCACAATAATACATATTGGATTAACCCAACCTGCAGGGCAATTTAATTTTAGAAAAGCAACTCTTCAAGAGGTAACTTTTATTGGCACATATTGCTATACTAATAAAGATTTTGAAGACACGATCAAAATTTTAGCAGATAAGAAAATAGGAAAATTAGACTGGATAGAATATAGAGAGTTAAGGAAAGGTGCAGAGGCCTTTAAACAAATTCATGACGGAACCTGTTCTTCACCAAAAATTGTTCTTTTACCTTAAAAGTATAATTTAAACTATAGTTGATAATTAAAAATAATTAATTATATGAAGCAAGTGTTAATAAAATTTATCAAAATAATAACAATTTATTTTTTGTTTATATCCTCGGTTTGTGCCGAAAAACTAATAGTTTTCGATTTTACTGAGGAGGA
>CACFIL010000014.1 GCA_902566315.1 uncultured Pelagibacteraceae bacterium | reverse complement strand
TGATAAGAGCCTCATCTAATAAGCCTTCTCTGGTAGTTGTTACTGAAAGTCCAACGTCTGATGAGAGAAAGAAAAAAATCTTCGAATTTATCGACGATTTGCTCCAAAAAACTGGTAAAATAGGTGAATACGACCAAAAGATTTAATTAAAGATCTAAAAACCTAATTAAAAATAAAGTCCCTATTACATATAAAAATACCCCAAACATTCTTTGAGTTTTATTTTTATCTGTAGTGTGAACCATATTTGCTCCAACTCTAGCCATAAAAGATGTAATTGGAATAAATATTAAAAAAGCAGGAATATTTACAAAACCAATACTTAGAGGAAGATTTGCATTAAGTAGAAAACCAGAGGTCAAAAAACCAATTGAGCCAATAGATGCTATTATAAATCCTATTGCAGCAGAACTTCCAATTGCTCTACTAATAGGATATCCAAAATATCTTAGGATTGGAACATTCATCATGGCTCCTGTAATACCCATAGGTGCAGATATAAAGCCAGAAATGAAACCAAATGTTGCTCTTGGTAGAAACTTAAACTTTTTATTTTTTTTTAATTCCTGTTTTACTAGTAATAAATATCCACCAAAAAAATATACAACTACAGCAAAAAATAAAACTAAAGATTTTGTATTTAACAATGCTGCCATGTATGTACCTAGCAAAACTCCAAATATAACAAATAGACCATAAGTTTTTAAAATATTTGTATCTACAGCTTTATGTTTTCTATGAGTTATAACTGATACAAAAGCAGTGAAAATTGTAATAGAAAAAGCGGTTCCTACTGAAAGATGCATCAAATAAGATTTATCGACATCTGCTGTTTCAAAAATAAAAAAAAGCACAGGCACAGAAATTAGGCCTCCACCTATCCCAAAGTAACCTGCAAAAAATCCCACGGGAAAAGCAGTTATTATCATTAATAAAATTAAAAGATAATATTGATTAGAAAGAATAGTATTAATCAATTCGACCTGCCGAATGTAATTTAGGAGAAAGTCTAACTTTATCCATAATATGATCGATTTTTTTTACATCCGCATCTCTTACACACATATTTTCACTCAAATATCTTTTCCAGTGACTTGAACCTGTTTGTCCATGGAATAAACCTAGTGTATGTCTCATAACTTGATTTACTCTTGTACCCATTTGTACTTGAGCCTTAACATAATCAATTAACTCCTCAACAATTTCTTCTCGCTCTTTAATATCGCTATTATTAAAAATCTCTTTTTCAATATCAGCCAAAAGATAAGGAGAATGATAAACAGATCTTCCAATCATTGCTCCATCTACTTTATCTAAATGATCTTTTACTTCTTCAACTGAAGTGACACCGCCATTAATAATTATTTCAAGGTCTTTGAAATCTTGCTTTAGTTTATACACATAATCATATTTTAAAGGAGGTATATTAAGATTTTGCTTGGGCGTAAATTTACCTAGCATGGCTTTTCTTGCATGAATTATAAAAGTTTTAACCCCAGTCTCCTTTAAAGTTTTTATGAAATTAAAAAAATGTTCGTAATCCTCAACATCGTCATATCCAATTCTAGTCTTAACTGTAACTGGCAAAGATGTTGAGTTAATCATTTCTGACAAACAATCAGCCACTAAATTTGGTTCCTTAATTAAACATGCGCCAAATCTATTTTTTTGGACTTTTTTACTTGGACAACCTAAGTTTAAATTAATTTCATCATAACCATAATCTTCGCCAATTTTAGCAGCATTTGCTAATAATTTTGGCGTAGAGCCACCTAATTGTAAAGCGACTGGTTTTTCTCTTAGATCAAACGATAATAATTTATCTTTATCTCCTCTATCAATTGCTTCGGAAACCACCATTTCTGTATAAAGAAGCACATGTTTACTTATCAATCTTAAAAAGTATCTTTCATGCCTGTCAGTACAATCCATCATAGGAGCAACTGATACCAATCTATTAATCTTAGACATGTTTTTTAACTTTGTTGGATATATTAACTTTCTTCTCGTTTACATACTCTTGGTGATTTTTCTCAATTTTAGCTAATTCGTATCTATAGTTAACCATTACACCAAAAGATCTTTTAAAGCCTATCTCTGAAACATTTGCATTTACTGCTATATCATCAATATCTGCTCCATTTTTTAAATGAAATCTACAAACATCATTTATTGGAAAACCAAAATCATTTTTCTGTTTTGCTAAATAATTTACCGCTAGCTTACAAATTAATGCTTTATTATCAGCAATTCTTTTGTCTCCAATTTTTAAATCAGAAGACTTTAAAAAATCTAAACTATTTTTGTTTGCCTCTCCTAATATTCCAGCAGCTTGAGTACTGTCCATTTTTTTAAACCAATCAGCAAATCCAACCATTGGTGATAGAGTTCCAAAATATTTTACATCTGGAAGTTCTTCTTGAAGTTCATAAACAACTCTTTTTATTAAAAAATTCCCTAACGTTACTCTTGATAAACCTTCTTGACAATTACTAATTGAATAAAAAGTTGCAGTGTCATAATTTTTTATTTTTTCTTCTGAGGGTCTTGTTAATTCTTGTATTGACTGACTAAGGCCTTTTGTTAAAGCTATTTCTACAAAGATTATTGGTTCGTCATCTAGAGCTGGATGAAAATAAGCAAAAAATCTTCTATCTTTTCCAAGTCTTCTTTTAAGTTCATTCATATCTTTCATAGAATGTACTTTTTCGTACTTTAATAATTTTTCTAAAATGTTTGCTTTTGTATCCCAAGTTATTTTTTTTAATTTTAAAAAGCCTGGGTTAAACCAATTTTTAAATATATCTATTAAATCATAATCTAAACTTTTAAGTTCAGGGTGGTCTTTTATTAATTTTAACAAATCTTCTCTTAAGGAGACTATCTCTGAAGTGCCGTTTGGAGCCATATTTAGTCTTACAAATAGCTCTTTTCTTATCCCGGATGCAACTCTAGATAGATTTAAAATAGATGAGGTATCCTTTGATTTGCTGTAATTTTTAATGGCTTCATCTATTTTTAATGAGTCAGGTTTATACTTATCATTTACCTGAAGTAAAAATTTGTTTTTATCCTCTAAAGATAAGTTTTGATATCTGAACAAGATATCTCTTGCAAGTGTTATTCCAAAGGCCGCACCTTTAGTTGACAATAAATCATCACAAAGATCAAGAAGATCTCTTTTTTTCGTAATGCTTTTGATAGATTTTTTTTCTAAAATCTTTTGTCCAGCATCGGCTATGGTCTCAAAAATTCTTTTTATATTTAACATGGTGTTTTTTATATATTAAAAACCTAAACTTTTGCCCATTATTTTATCAGGCAACCAGGTAACAATTTCAGGGAAAATACACAATATTAATATAGCTAAAGCCATAATTATCATAAAAGGAATAGATCCTTTTAATATTTCAGACAAGCTTACATCTGGCGTAATACCTTTAATGATGTAAAGATTCAGTCCAACAGGAGGAGTAATAAGCCCAATTTCCATATTTATCGTAAATACAATTGCAAACCAGTATGGATCAAAACCTAAGGTAGTAATAACTGGTAGTAATATAGCTGAAGTCATGACAATAACAGCCACTGGAGGTAAAAAGAAACCAGCTATTAAAAGAAAAATATTAATTAATATGAAAACAACCCACTTGTTTGAACTTAATTCAACCATACTCTGGGCTAAAGATTGAGTTACATAAAGTTGCGATAGTGTAAATGCAAAGAGATAAGATGCTGCAATGATAAACATTATCATCACACTTTCTTTCATTGAAACTTTAACAATATTCCAAATCTTTTTTGGTTGATAAATTTTGTAAACTACAGCGATCAATACAAAAACTAAAAATGCTCCAACTCCCGAAGCCTCAGACGGTGTCGCAACACCACCATACAAAACATATAAGACACCAGCTATAATTGCTAAGAAAGGAAGAATTCTTGGCAACACCTCAATTTTTTCTTTAAATGTTGGGGGTGTTCTATTTTTTAAAGCTTTTGCTGAGTCTTTATCAATAAAGTAACTGTGTATAAGTGCCCAAATTGCAAACATGCCCGCTAACATAAACCCGGGTACCAAACCACATAAAAATAATCTTCCTATCGATGTTCCTGTAGCAATCCCATAAACAATTAAAACAATGCTTGGAGGAATTAAAACTCCAAGAGTCCCACCAGCTGCAATTGTTCCAGTTGCTATTTGATCGGAATATCCTCTTTTTCTCATTTCAGGTATGCCCATGGTTCCGATTGCCGCACAAGTTGCTGGACTTGATCCACTGAGGGCAGCGAAAACTGAACAAGCCCCAATATTAGATATTACTAGTCCACCTGGAACTCTCCAAAGCCATCTATCTAATCCGGTATATAAATCTTTTCCTGCTGGAGAATTAGCAACTGCCATTCCCATCAAAATAAACATTGGTATTGAGAGTAGAACAAAAGAGTTTAGTCCTGCATAAAAAGTTTCAGCAAAAACGTCTAACATTTGAAATCCTTCAAATGCTACTAAAAGTGCTATAGAGACAAAACTTAATCCAAATGCAATTGGGATCCCCGAAAACAAAACTATTAGAGTAAAAACCGCAACTATTACTGCTATTAGTAAAGGATCCATTAATTAGTATCCTCTTCGTCAAAAAGTTTAATAATTTCAGCAATGTATTGAAGTATCATTAATGCTGCTCCAATCATCATAGAAGAATAAGGTATCCATAAAGGTGGATCCCAAACTGTTCCTGTCGAATAATTTTTGGTAAAAGCTTCCTCGACCATTAAAAATCCAAAATAGAATAAAATTAAGAAAAATAATAAACTTATTAATGATGTAAATATTTTAAGTCTAAGAATATTTTTTTTTGATAAAAAATCATAAATCCATTCCATACTGACATGTGCTTTTTCACTCAAAACATAGGCACTTCCAATGAAAGTTGAAGCAACTAAAAGCATTGTGACTAACTCTGTTTGCCAAGTGATTGCTCTTTGAAAAAAATATCTTTCGAATACAAGCTCAACAATTACCAAAATTGATAAGATTAAGGCTAGAACAGCAAAGGCACCACAAGCCTTTGACGATAAATTACAAAATTTTAAATATTTTTCTTTCATAAAAAAACCCCTATTTAATTTTTAAATAGGGGTTCTTTATATATCTTTTTATTTAACTGCTAAAGCCATTTCCATCAGCTTATCACCGCCTGGAACTTTTTCAGCAAATGCTTTGTGAGAGGATTGTTTTGCAATCTCAACCCAAGCCGCATGATCGTTTGCATCCATATATACTAACTTAACTCCTGCTGCTTTATACGCGTCTTCAAATTTTTTGTCTAAATTTTCGACTTGTGCAGTCATATATTTCTCAGCAACTTTACCTGCCTCCATTAAAGCATTTTGTTGTTTGGAATTTAATTTATCAAAACTCATTTTTGACATCAAAATTGGCTCATACATAAACCATAATCCAAATTTTCCTGGAGGTGTTGCGCAGCTTACTTGTTCATAAATTTTGTAACTTACAAAACTTCCTGAACTAGTGTTTGCACCAGTTAATACTCCTGTTTGTAATCCAGTATAAATCTCAGATGAAGGCATACTTTGAATACCCGCTCCCGCTGCTTCCAACATTTGGTTAAATGCTTTACCAGCTGCTCTCATTACTTGTCCTTTAGCATCTGATGGATTTTTTATACATTTAGATTTTGATGCAAATCCACCACCAAGCCAAGCATCAGATAATACAACTACACCAGCATCATTAATGATTCTCTTAATCTCAGTCATCATTGGACCTTTATTAAATCTTAAGGCATGATCATGATTTTTAACAGTTCCTGGCATTAGTGTTGCATCAAATTCAGGATGAAATTTCGATGCATATGCTAATGGAAATGCTGAAATATCTAACTGACCAGTAGTCATTGGTTTCCATTGCTCTTTTGGTTTGTAAAGTGATTTTGCAGGATAAATTCTAATATCTAAATCAACACCTGCTTTTTTAACTTCATCAGCAATTATTTGAACCATTTCATGTCTTGGATCAAAAGAACCATCGGCTCTTGGAGTGCCCGGCCACTGGTGACTTGCTTTTAATGTCACAGCGTAAGCTGATCCAATTAATGAGAAAGCTAAAAATAATGTTGTGAAATAAAAACTTATTTTTTTTAACATGTATTCCCCTCTTTAAATTAATTTAATAGTCTATTAAATTGAACTTATTAGCAAGAGTCAATATAAGGAAATGTCATATATTTAATTATGGATGGACCATTAAAAAATTTACTAGTTGTTGATTTAACAAGGGTTTTAGTAGGACCTTATTGTACAATGATACTCTCAGATTTAGGAGCAAGAGTTATAAAGATTGAAGCACCTGAGACAGGTGACGACTCTAGAAAATTTGGACCCTTTGTAAAAGATTACTCAGCTTACTTTATGTCATTGAACAGAGGAAAAGAAAGCATTGCATTGAATTTAAAAAATGAGGATGACAAAAAAATATTTGAAAAAATATTGTCTAAGGCAGATATTTTAGTAGAAAATTTTAAACCTGGCACTTTAGAACAGTGGGGGTTTGGTTGGAAAGATGTGAGTAAAAAGTACCCTAAATTAATTTATGCATCAGCATCTGGTTTTGGACAAACGGGACCTTTAAAAGAGCTCCCAGCATATGACATGGTCGTTCAAGGAATGGGGGGATTAATGAGTGTTACAGGTCATCCTAATTCTGAACCCACGAGAGTTGGAACTTCTATTGGTGATATTACTGCTGGTCTATTTACAGCAATTGGAATTAATGCAGCTTTATACGATAGACAAAAAACTGGAAAAGGAACTTTTATAGATGTTTCAATGTTAGATTGCCAAATAGCAATTTTAGAAAATGCAATTGCAAGATATCTCTCCAAAAATGAAATTCCGGAACCAATGGGTTCAAGACATCCATCTATTGCACCCTTTGAAGCTTTTAAAACAAAAGATAGCTATATAATTATTGCTGCAGGAAATGATAAACTTTTTACAAAACTTTGTGAGGTATTAAAAATTCCTGAAACTTCAAATGATGAAAGGTTTAATTCTAACTCGTTACGATGTGAAAACATGGATCAATTAAAAGAAATTTTTGAAAAACAATTAAATTCAAAATCTACAAATGAATGGGTAAAAGAAATGGAAGCATTAAAAATTCCATGTGGACCAATTTTTAATATAAAGCAAGCTGTAGAAAATCCTCAAATTCAAGAAAGAAATATGATTGTAAAATCATATCATAAAATTATTGGTGAATTTAAATCTGCAGGAAACCCAATTAAAATGTCTACCTATAAAGATGAAAATACTAGGGGAAATATTCCTGATTTAGATGAGCACAGAGAAAAAATAATAAAGGAATTTAGTTAATTTATTCTTGATTTTCTGTTTCGTCAGATACAGTCTCTTCTTGATCTTTCATTTCGTCTAATGAAACATCAGTCTCTTCTTCTTGTATGTCTTCAACAGGTTCAGATGAAGTTTGTTCAGCTGTATTTTGTAATTCTGCTAAATCATCTTTAGAAACTTGAATTTTTTCTGGAATTTTTCTAGCTCTTTTAGATGGAAGGATTGGTACACCACTTTTTGAAATCTCACCTTTGTAAAGATTTTCAAAATCGTCACCAATATCATCTTCGTCCTCTGAGACGTCATCAATTTGCTCAACATGCTTTCTCAATTTATAAACTGCTGCATCAGTTAAATCTGGAACTTTAATTGTTTCCTCAGCGATTTCTCTTAATGCTATTACAGTGTTTTTGTCATTATCTCTATCTAATGTGGGTTCTAATCCAGAATTAAGTTGAGTTGCTCTTTCTTTTGCAACTAGTACTAATTCATAAGGACTATCTACTTTATCTATACAATCTTCAACTGTAACTCTTGCCATGGCGGTTAGATACACCTCGATTATAAAAAAATCAAGCAGTATTAGAGATAAACTGGATTTAATTTTTTTCTAATGGTGAAAAGTAAAGCTATAGAGCATGCAATTGCAATTGCTGCAATAAATGCGATTTTTTCAATTGAAAATCCAGCATCTATAAAAAAACCAAACAATGCTGTACCAAAAGCAGTTGCAAATACCATTAAAGCTGTAGTCAAAGCTTTAATAGATCCAATATATTTTACCCCGTAAATTTCTGCCCATGTTGATGATCCTAATAAGTTAGCTAGACCGTTTGATATTCCAACCAATCCAAGAAATAAAAAAGCAGTTTGTGGAGCATCAAAATATATGATCACTAAAGTTCCTAAGAATAATGGAATATTCATATAGATTAGTAATTTTCTACTTGTAAACTTATCAATTAAATAACCTGCAACAAGTAAAGTAATTACAGAAAAAATCGAGTAAGACATAAAAGATTGCGCAATAGTATACTCACCCCACCCTTTAGAATTAGTGACAAATGATTGATACACAAATACTCCTGTTGCTATCCAGGGCATTGCAAGCATATTTAATGAAACAATATAAAACCTATAATCCTGAAGAACTTCAATTCTTTTCCAGTTTTTAATATTATCCTCTTTTAGTTTTTCATTTTGGTTGCTCTCTCTAGTATCTAATTTCACATCTTTAACTAAAATGTAAGATGCTAAAGGTAGGCAAATTAAAACTATTAAAGAAAAAATTACCCATAAATCTTGCCAAATAATCAGTGTTAAAAGGTAAACAATTAATACAGGCATTATAAATTCTGCTGAAGATAGACCAAACCAAATAATGCTTAACGCTTTACCTCTAGATTTTGTAAAATATCTTGAAATAGTAGTTGAAGCTGTATGAGACATTAATCCTTGTCCAGAGAATCTCATTAAGAAAATTGCAACAAATAAAAAAGCTACTGATGATGTTTTGGAAAAGAAAAAAGAGGAAAAAGATAAAAGTATAGTAACAAAGATTGCAAACTTTATCACATTTACATCATCAATTTTTTTTCCAATCCAAATAAGAAGCAAACTACTAAATAGAGTTGCAGATGCATAAATCGTGCCAAATTGTCCATGTGTTATAGAAAGTGTTTCTCTTATACTAGAATTAAACAGTCCTATAAAAAAACTCTGTCCAAAACACGAAAAAAATGTAAAAATAAAACCAAAAATAATTACTTTTAAACTTAAACTTTTAAACATATAAATAATTTATGACTTGTAATGTTGCTTTCATAGGTCTCGGGGTAATGGGTTATCCGATGGCTGGTTATATATCAAAAGCTGGGCATAATGTAAGTGTTTTTAATAGAACAACTGCTAAAGCTGAAAAATGGATTGCTGAATATAAAGGTAAAATGGCTTCAACACCAAAAGAAGCTGCGGAAGGTGCTGATTTTATTTTTACTTGTGTGGGTAACGATGAAGATTTGAAACAAGTTACTTTAGGTGAAAACGGATTATTTCATAGCGCTAAAGAAGGTTCAATCTACGTAGATAATTCAACTGTATCTGCAGAAGTATCAAGAGAACTTTATAATAAAGCGAAAGAAAAGGGATTTGCATTTTTAGATGCACCAATTTCTGGTGGTCAATCAGGTGCTGAAGGTGGAATTTTAACAGTCATGGTTGGGGGTGATGAAGAAGCTTTTAAAAAAGCAGAACCAGTAATTGATTGCTATAGTAAAAAAGTAAAATTAATTGGTCCGTCAGGAAGCGGTCAACTAACCAAAATGATGAACCAAATGTGTATTGCAGGAGTTGTTCAAGGTTTATCAGAGGCTATTAATTTTGGTATAAATGCTGGTTTAGATATTGATAAAGTAATGGAAACTATATCAAAAGGAGCGGCACAATCTTGGCAAATGGAAAACAGATATAAAACTATGGTTGAGGACAAATTTGATTATGGTTTTGCAGTTGATTGGATGAGAAAGGATTTAAAAATTGTAATTGAAGAAGCAAAAAGAAATGGTTCACCTGTTCCAATTACTGAAATTGTTGATGAATATTATGCTGATGTTCAAAAGATGGGTGGCAATCGTTGGGATAGTTCTAGTTTGATCGCTAGACTTAAAAAAAAGAAATAATCCAATGTCAAATACCGTCCCATACTATGAGGACTTTTCCGAAATAAAGAAAAAAATATGGTCAATGCTTGATGATGCTGTAACGAATAGATCATCACCATTTAGAATTCCAGTTTTTGTTTGTGGTGATCAGTCAGACTTTGATGGAAGAATTGTTGTTCTTAGAAAAGCAGACCAATCAAATAATCTACTTCAATTCCATAGTGACATTAGATCAGACAAAATTCCAAAATTAAAAAAAAATAAAAATGCTGCGCTAATATTTTATGATAAAGAAGAAAAAATTCAGCTACGTGTTAAAGTTAATTGCATAGTCAATCATGAAAATGAAATAACTGAGAAATCATGGTCAAAAACTGCACACGTGAGTCGAAAATGTTACTTAGTAAACAATGGACCAGGAACAGAAACGGATGAACCAAGCTCAGGTTTAAGTGAAGACATTGAAAAATCAGGCTTTACTATGGAGCAAAGTGAGGAAGGTTATAAAAACTTTACTGTAATTCAATGTAATATTGAAAGTATTGAGTGGCTTTATCTTGCAGCAAAAGGTCATAGAAGAGCAAGATTTGATATTTCAATTAATAAACAAAACTGGCTAGTCCCATAAAATGCTAGGTGGATTTATTATTGCTGTAGCGCTTGTTTTAGGAGGATTGGCGGTAATGAGGTTTGGTATTTTTCAAATCAGAAAATTTAAAAAAGGAGAAACTAAAGTCACAAAAAAAGTTAGTGAGCAAATAGCTTTTATAATATTTTTTGTAATTATTTTAGGATTAATAATTTATTCTGTTGATGATTTATTGTTTTAAAAAACTGATTTAGAGTATTTTTTCCAGTTTTCTTGATATCTGACAGCATTTTGCTTTACTGCTTCAATTTCATCTTCTGTCAATTGACGAATTATTTTTCCAGGCGAGCCCACTACTAAGGAGTTATCTGGAATTTCTTTATTTTCTGTAATTAATGATTTAGCTCCAATGATGCAATTTTTTCCAATTTTTGCTTTATTGAGAACTACAGCCCCAATACCAATTAAAGAATTGTCATCAATTGTGCAGCCATGCAGCATTACCAAATGACCTATGGTTACATTCCTTCCAATTTTTAAAGGATATCCCGGATCAGTATGCAAAACACTTCCGTCTTGAACATTTGACCCTTCTCCTAAATAAATATTTTCTATATCACCTCTTAATGTTGCATTAAACCAGACACTAGAGTTTTTTTCTAATGTTACATCTCCAATTATAACAGCATTAGGTGCTACCCAATTTTCGCCAAGGTTTTTTGGTTTTTTATCTTTTAAATCGTAAAACATAAATTATATAGTCTTTTAACATGGCATTAACTAAAACACCAATTTGTGACTTCGGTAAAAAAGCTGATAACTTTGAACTTAAATCTATAGATAATAAAATAATTTCACTAAATAATGCAAAGGGTGAAAATGGAACACTAATAATGTTTATCTGTAATCACTGTCCATATGTTTTGGCGGTTATAAATAATGTTGTCGAAGATTGTAAAGAGTTGGAAAGTGACGGAATTAAATCTATAGCAATAATGTCTAATGACCCAAGTAGATATGAAGAAGATTCATTTGATAACATGATTAAATTTTCAATAAATAATGATTTTAACTTTCCATATTTAATAGATGAAACGCAAGAAGTGGCTAAAACTTATGGTGCCGTCTGTACTCCAGATTTTTTTGGATATAATAAAGATCTTGAACTTCAATACAGAGGAAGAATTAGAGAATTAAAAAATTTAAAACCAATAGAAAGTGGAGATAGTGAACTTAAAAAAGCTATGAAAATGATTGCAAAAACTAACAATGGTCCAAATGAACAATTTCCTAGCATGGGCTGTAGTATTAAATGGTTTTAATAATTAATGTATTTAGTAATAACTAGAAATTTTCCTCCTGAATTAGGAGGTATGCAAAATCTCATGTGGGGACTAGCAAGATCTCTTTCAAAACTAAAACTTATAAAAGTTTTTGCAGACTATCAGGAAAATCATGAAGAGTTTGATAAGTCAGTTTCATTTTCAATAGAAAGAGTCAGTGGAATAAAGCTTATTAGAAAATATAGAAAATCATATATGATTAATGATTATCTTGAACAAAGTAAGAATGTTGAGTGTATTATTGCTGATCATTGGAAAAGTTTAGAGCTTATAAAAACAAATAAAAAAAAAATCTGCTTAATTCATTCAAAAGAGATTAATCACCCAAAAGGTTCAAGTATAAATAAAAAAGTATTATCAGTTCTAAATAATGTTGATCAAATTGTAGCAAATTCCAACTATACAAAAAATTTAGCTATTAATTTGGGCGTACAAGAGGAAAAAATAGTTATTATAAATCCTGGAATTGATCCAGTAGTTGAAGTTCCAAAAAAATATTTGGATGAAGCTGAAGAAATATTAAAAGGAAAAAAAAATAGAATAATTACAGTATCAAGATTTGATAAAAGAAAAAATCATGAAAAAGTAATTATGGCTGTTAGAAACCTAAAAGAAATCTACCCTGATATTACTTATACTTGCATTGGATATGGCGATGAAGAAGAGAAATTAAAAAAACTAGTAATTGAATTGAAATTAGAAGATCAAGTCACTTTTTTAAAAGATGTACCTTCAAATTTAAAAAATGCTCTTGTAGCAAAGTCACATATTTTTGTAATGCCTTCAATAATTTATAAAAAATCTGTTGAAGGTTTTGGTATTGCTTATGTAGAAGCTGCACAATATGGCGTTCCGTCAATTGGTGGGAAAGATGGAGGAGCCTCAGATGCAATAATCCACGAAAAAACTGGTTTGATATGTGATGGAAATAAACTTGAGGATATCTATTCAAGTATAGAGCACCTTTTTAAAGATAATAAGTATTTAGAATACGGAAGAGAAGCAAAAAATAATTCTGAAAACTTTCTTTGGGATAAGGCAATTGAAAAATATAAGAGAATCTTATAAAGTAATTATATGATCGCTAAATTTAATAACATTTTCTACTTAATTGTATTTCTTGCACATTTTATAGCGATAGCCGGATATTGTTTTCAAACAATTGTTGGAACCAAAAAATTTATGGATAAGTTTGGTATAGATCATAGTGCAGCTGTAATGGTTAGATTTGTTGGAGCGCTAATGCTTGGTTGGGTAATAATGGCAATTTATATAATGTTTGTTAGACCAAATGGAGTTGAAGGCACTTGGGCATTTTTTAATTTAATATTTATTATACATGCATGCGTATTAGGAACAAATTTCTACTCGCTTAAAATTGATAAAACTGGTCTTAATGAAAAAGTTACAAATGAAGGAATTATAGCGCCTACTGTGTTTCTAATAATGATGGCTATACTTTGTTACGGTTTGTCAGATAAAATTTATATTACTTAGCCCTTAGTCTTTTTAAACATAGTTTTATATATATGCCAAACTACAATTAATATTGTGGTTAACAAAATACATGCAGTAAGAGTTCTATCCCATAAAAATTCCCAAGACCCATTACTTAATAATAAAGACCTTCTTAAATTCTCTTCCATTAAACCACCCAGAACAAAGGCAAGTATTAGTGGTGGCATTGGAAAATTATAAAGCCGCATAAAAGTTGCAACAACGGCAATTCCAATCATTAAATAAATATCAAAGTTATTAAATGACATAACATAAATTCCAGTAATAGAAAAAAATAGGATTAAAGGAATTAAGTAATTTTTTGGAACAGCAAGAATTCTTGCAATATAGGGTATCAAAGGAAGATTTAAAATTAATAATATTACCATCCCTATATACATTGACATGATAATTGACCAAAATATTTCTGGGTTAGTCATATATAGTCTTGGACCAGGCTGAACTCCAAAACCTAATAAGGCTCCTAACATTACAGCAGTTGTTCCACTGCCAGGTATTCCCAATGTAAGCATAGGCACAAATGACCCTGAACAGGCTGCATTATTTGCTGTTTCTGGAGCTGATAAACCATTAACACTTCCTTTGCCAAATTTTTCTTTTTCTTCGTCGTTAACTACATTTCTTTCCATCCCATATGCTAAAAAAGATGCGATTGTTGCTCCTGCTCCTGGCAAAACACCAATTAAAAAACCAATTACTGATGATCTTGGAATTGTCTTGTACATTTTGTTTCTTTCTTCTTTGTTAATTTTAATTGAGCCAAGTTCTGTTAATGACACTTGCTTAGCGGCACTTGTGGGGTCATTTCTTTTCAAGATTATGGTTAAAGCCTCGCTCATCGCAAAAGTTGCCATCACAACAAGTACGAAACTAATACCATCAGTTAAGTTCATATTATCAAATGTAAATCTTGTAATATCTGATAAGCTATCTTGACCAACAGAAGCTAACATTAAACCAAGTACTACCATCATCATAGCTTTTAAAAATTGACCTTTTGAGGAAAAAGCTGCGATTGCAGTTAAACCTAAAATCATTAAAGCAAAGTAATCTGGTGATCTAAATGATAAACTTACTTTTGATAAACTTGGAGCCATAAATAATAGATAAATGGCAGATAATGTTCCACCAGCAAAAGAACTCCAAGCGGCAATTGCTAAAGCTTTTCCCGCTTTACCTTGTTGAGCCATTGGGTAACCATCAAATGATGTTGCGACAGTTCCTGGAACACCAGGTGCGTTTAACAAAATTGATGACGTAGAACCTCCAAATACTGCACCATAGTAAACTCCTGCCATTAAAATTAAACC
>CACFIL010000013.1 GCA_902566315.1 uncultured Pelagibacteraceae bacterium | reverse complement strand
GAAACCTGTTGCTTTTGATGCAAGAGCTGAGGATCTTGATACTCTTGGATTCATTTCTATTATTACCATTCTTCCATTTCTAGGATTTATAGCAAACTGAACATTTGATCCTCCTGTTTCAACTCCAATTTTTCTCAAGCAGGCAATAGATGCATTTCTCATGACCTGGTATTCTTTATCAGTTAAAGTTAATGCTGGAGCAACTGTGATCGAGTCTCCAGTATGGATTCCCATTGGATCCACATTCTCAATTGAGCAAATAATTATGCAATTATCATTTTTGTCCCGCACAACCTCCATTTCAAACTCTTTCCAACCTTCCAAAGACTCTTCAATTAAAACTTGATTTTGAGGGGACTCATTCATTCCAGTTTTGACAAGTTTAAAGAAATCTTTTTTGTTTTTAGCTATTCCTCCACCTAAGCCACCCAATGTAAAAGAGGGTCTTATAATCGCGGGTAAACCAATTTCTTTTAAACACTTATGTGCATCCTTAAAATTATTTAAGATCTTTGATTTAGGTAAATCTAAGCCAATGTCTGACATATTTTTTCTAAATTTTTTTCGATCTTCTGCATTTTCTATTGCTTTGGACTTTGCGCCTATTAATTCAATTTTGTATTTTTTAAGTATTCCAGCTTTTTCTGCACTAATTGCTAAATTCAATGCGGTCTGCCCTCCCATTGTTGGTAAAATTGCATTAGGTTTTTCTTTTTTAATAACTTCTTCTAAAACAGGAATTGTTATCGGTTCAATATAGGTTTTATCAGCAACTCCAGGATCTGTCATGATAGTTGCAGGATTTGAATTTATTAAAACTACCTCAAAACCTTCATCTTTAAGAGCCTTACAAGCTTGTGTACCCGAATAATCAAATTCGCATGCTTGTCCAATTATTATTGGGCCTGCTCCAATAACTAAAATTTTTTTAATGTCTTTTCTTTTTGGCATGTTTTGTTACATCTTGAATAAAGTTTTTGAATAAGTATTGACTATCTTGAGGTCCAGGATTTGCTTCTGGATGATACTGAACAGAAAAGACAGGTTTATTTTTTAATTTAATTCCCTCAATAGTATCGTCAAAGAGTGACTTATGAGTAATTTGAATATTTTTAGATAAGCTTTTTTCTATAACAACAAATCCATGATTTTGACTTGTAATCTCAACTGAATTATTCATAAAATTTTTGACTGGATGATTGGCACCTCTATGACCTAATTTCATTTTTTTTGTTTTTGCATTTAAAGCCAAAGCTAAAATTTGATGACCGAGGCAAATTCCAAATATAGGATAATTTAATTTAATTAATTTTTGAACCGTATCAATTGCATATTTTCCAGTAGCTGCTGGATCCCCAGGTCCATTTGATAAAAAAATACCATCGGGTTTTAATTTTACAATTTCATCAGCAGATAATTTACAAGAAACTACTTTTATCTCACAGTTATAATCTGAGAAATATCTTAAAATATTTTTCTTAATCCCATAATCGACTGCGATAATTTTAAATTTCTTAATTGAATTCTTTTTATATCCGATATCCTTATTCCACGTTTTAAACCCTTTCCAAATATAAGTTTTTTTTGTTGATACTTCTTTAGCAAGATCTAATCCATTTAAGCCAGGCCATTTAACTGACATATTAGTTAGTTTTTTTATATTAAATTTACCTTTTTTATTATGTGTAATAGTACCTTTTGGAGCACCCTTATCTCTAATAAAGTTTGTTAAGCTTCTAGTATCTAATCCAGTCAATCCAACAATTTGATTCTTTTTAAGCCATTCATCTAATGTCTGAAATGCTCTATAATTTGATGGAGAGGTAATTTCGGAATTAAATATTACACCTTTCGTCCAAATTTTATCAGACTCTGAATCCTCATTATTGGTTCCAACGTTTCCAATATGAGGAAATGTAAAGTTTATAATTTGTCCAGCATAAGATGGGTCTGATATAATTTCCTGATATCCTGTTAAAGATGTATTAAAACAAACCTCTCCAGTTGAAGTTCCTTGATATCCAAGGCCAATACCTTTGAAAACTAGTTTATTATCTAGAACTAAAATACCTGTAGGAAATGGATAATTAATTGCAATTTTATTTTTTTGTTTTTTGATCAATTACAACTCATGAGTTAAAGGTCTATACAATAAAACCTTTTTTTGCGCAACACATCTAATGTATATTTTGTAAAAAAAATATTTTTCTTTTTGAAGAATATTTTTAATACGCTAAAATTAATTATGACATTAAGAGAAAGTATAGAGTCAGACTACAAAACAGCTTTAAAATCTAAAGATAAAAATAAAATATCAACTTATAGGTTAATTTTATCTGGTATTAAAGATTTAGATATTAGCAATAGATCTGGGGCAGAAAAAAAAGAAACAGATGATGAAGATATTAAGAAGTTATTAAAAAAAATGATTAAACAGCGTAGCGAATCAATTGAATTGTATAAAAAAAATGATCGTAAGGATCTTCAGGATATAGAAGAACAAGAAGTTGGAATAATTAGCAGATATTTACCAAAACAGATTAGCGAGGAGGAAACTAAGAAAATTTGTGAAGAAGTGATTAAATCAACAGGCGCAAACTCAATTAAGGATATGGGAAAAGTTATGGGTGAATTAAAGAAAAATAATGCTGACAGTATCGATTTTTCTAAAGCTGGAGCAATTATAAACAAATTATTAAAGCAAAAATGAAATACCCAAAAGAGTACTTACAAGAAATAAAAAATAGATTAAAAATTTCAACTGTAGTTTCAAAAACAGTTAGTTTAAAAAAGAGAGGAAAGGAATATGTTGGCCTTTCACCATTTAAGACTGAAAAAACACCATCTTTTACAGTGAATGATGAAAAGGAATTTTATCATTGTTTTAGTACTGCAGAGCATGGAAATATTTTTGATTTTGTAATGAAGACTCAAAATCTTAAATTTGGAGAGTCAGTCAAATATTTAGCAAATCTAGCAGGGATGAGGCCTTATACATTTTCAAAAGAGGATGAAATCAGAGAAGAAAAATGGAATAAATATAAATTGATATATACAAAATATGTTGAATTTTATCATCAAGATCTTTTTAAAAATCCTTTAGCAAAAGTAGCAAAGGACTATTTAAAAAATAGAAATTTAACTATTGAAGAAGTAAAGAAATTTAAAATTGGATATGTTTCAAATGATGAAAACTTTAAAGAAAAAATTTTTAAGGAATTTACTGAAAGTGAAATCAAAGAAACAGGATTATTTTATTTCGATGAAAATAAAAAAAAATATGTAGATAGGTTTAGAGACAGAGTAATTTTTCCAATAAATAATATTTCAGGTGATCCAATAGCTCTTGGAGGTAGAGTATTAAAAGATAATAAGTACCTTGCAAAGTATATTAACTCACCAGAAACCCCATTTTTCAAAAAAGGATCTAATCTTTATAATCTAGATTTTACAAGAAAACTCTCAAACAATGTTGATAACATATTTCTTGTTGAAGGCTATATGGATGTGGTTGGTCTAAGTAAAAACAAAGTGAAAAATGTAGTTGCAAATCTGGGTACTTCTTTAACTATAAGACAAATATTAACTCTTAATCAATTTTTTCAACATATCACTGTTTGTTTTGATGGTGATGAAAGTGGATATAAAGCAGCTTTAAGAGCAGCCGAAAATTCTATTGTTGTATTAAAACCAGAAAAAGAAATTTCGTTTTTATTTTTACCCAACAAACATGATCCAGATAGCTATGTTAATGAAAAGGGAAAGGATTTTTTTGAAGATTTTTCTAAAAATAACTCTGTGCCTATTCATAAATTTATATTTAGTCACTATTCTAAAGAAATGAATGATAACCCTTCATCAAGAGCTATTTTTGAAAAAAAATTAAGATCAATTTCATCAACAATTAAAGATGAATTTATTAGAAAGTATGTGCTTGAATATTTCTTAGAAAAAATTTCTGAATTAACACCAAATACAAACTTTAAATATAATAAAAATTACACAAAACTTACAAAATCACTCAAATCAACTCAGAATTATTATAATGAAACAAAATCTTTATCAGCCATTGATATAAAGGAATTTTCTTTTCTATATATTTTACTAAAAAAGCCTCAGCTTATAAGAGATAATTTTAATTTAATTGAAAATGTAAAATTATTTAGTAGTGAAAATAAATTATTACTTGAAGAAATTTTATTTAAATCCAATAACTTTAAAATTACAGGTGTTGAAGATTTTAATATAGACCAGAATTTAATAGAAAGAGTTTTAAAATACGCTTCAATTAAACATATAGTGTTAAAAAATTTTAATGATGATGAAAAAATACTAGAAATTTTATCTGAAATATTAAGGGATTTGAAAAATCATGAACTTGAGATAAGAATAGAGGAATTAGAATCAAGATTTTCTAAAGATCTGAGTGAAGTAACTTTTAATGAGCTAAAAGAGCTCAAAAAACAACAGAAAATCAATTAAATTATAATCAGAATCCAATAGATTTTTTCTATTTTACCATTATATACATTCTGAACTTTTTTATTGTGGAACGTATAATTACAAAATCATTTGCAAGATTAATGGGCAGAGGTGTCCATAGAGGATTTATCACTTACGAAGAGCTTAACAAATCTTTAGGAAAAAGAAATTTATCCAATGAAAACTTGGAACAAGCATTCATTCATATTCTGGATGAAAAAATAATATTAGTCGAAAAGAAAGCTGATTTTAAAGTTTTAAGAAAAAAAGATAATGGTACTAAAGAGGAGGGTAAATCAATTGAAAAAAGTGATGATCCAATTCGAATGTATCTTAGAGAAATGGGGGGAGTTGAACTTCTTTCCAGAGAAGGTGAAATAGCTATCGCCAAAAGAATTGAAGCTGGTAAAGATGTAATGTTAAATGCTCTTTCACAAAGTCCCATAACTGCTCAACAGTTTTTTGAATGGAATAAAAAACTTCAAAATGATGAAATTTTAGTTAGAGAAATTATTGATATCGACACAAATTACATGGAGGATGAAGATACTGGACAGAGCGCAAAACAAAAAAAATCTGACGACGGAAATGAAAATCAAAGTAATGAGGAAATAAGTGCTAACAATAATGATGACGACGAATTCAATCCAACTCTTGCTGCAATGGAAACTGAGATCAAGCCAAAAGTTTTGCAAACTGTTTACAATTTAACAAAAGATTATAATAAACTTATAAAGTACCAAAATGAAAAGTTAGAATGTGTCTTGAATTCAAAACCTTTTTCTCAATCAAAAGAAAAAAATTATAAGAAAATAGTTGATGATATTTTGGAGAATATAAAAACTCTTCAATTATCCCCCTCAGTATTAGAGGAATTGGTTCAAAAGCATTATGTAGAAAATCGTAAAATATTATCGTTAGAAGGTAATTTATTAAGACTCGCAATAAATGAAAAAATTACTAGGGATGAATTTATAAAATTTTATGTTGGCAATGAGATAAATCCAAACCTTAAAAACTTTTTAGATACCAATGAAAGTTGGAAAAAATTTTTCCAAAAATATAAAACAGAGTTCAAAAATATAAGGGATAGGTTAATTGACATAAGTCATAAACTAGGAATTTCTGTTACAGAATTTAAATTAATGGTTAGTAGAATACAAAAAGGAGAAAAAGAGTCTAGAATTGCAAAAAAAGAGATGGTGGAAGCTAATTTAAGACTTGTTATATCTATTGCAAAAAAATACACCAACAGAGGATTACAATTTTTAGATCTTATTCAAGAGGGAAATATAGGTTTAATGAAAGCAGTTGATAAATTTGAGTATAGAAGAGGTTATAAATTTTCGACATATGCAACTTGGTGGATAAGACAAGCAATTACAAGATCAATTGCAGATCAAGCTAGAACTATAAGAATACCAGTGCATATGATTGAGACAATTAATAAAATTGTGAGAACTCAAAGATTAATTCTAAGTGAATTTGGAAGAGAGGCAACACCAGAGGAACTTGCTAAAAAATTAAGAATGCCATTAGAAAAAGTTAGAAAAGTTTTAAAAATTTCTAAAGAACCCGTATCACTTGAAAAACCAGTTGGTGACGAGGAGGATAGTAGTTTAGGTGACTTTATAGAGGACACTAAGGCATTAGCACCTCTTGAGCAGGCTATAAAATCCAATTTGAGTGAAGCTACTACTAAAATATTATCAACGCTCACTCCTAGAGAAGAGCGTGTTTTAAGGATGAGGTTTGGAGTAGGCATGAATACAGATCATACTTTGGAAGAAGTTGGCTTACAGTTTTCTGTTACAAGAGAGAGAATACGTCAAATTGAGGCAAAAGCGTTAAGAAAATTGAAGCATCCTAGTAGATCTAAACAGCTTAAAAGTTTCTTAGAGAGTTAGTAGGGCCGTTAGCTCAATAGTAGAGTACTGCATTGACATTGCAGGGGTAGTTGGAGCGTAACCAACACGGCCCACCAAAAATTTATTATCTATAATTGATAACAACGTAAAAATGATGTAATTAAACGAAGCTTTTAGGGCCTGTAGCTCAGTTGGTTAGAGCAGTACACTCATAATGTATTGGTCCCAGGTTCGAGTCCTGGCGGGCCCACCAACTACTTAATAATAAATTCTTCAAGAGATTTAAATAGATAATCAATATCTTCATTATTATTTTGAAGTATTGATTTAAACTCTTCTTTTTGAGTTCTTGCTAAACTCAAGCCTTCAACTATGAGATCTCTTATTAAGGGTCTCTCAGGATTTTTGGTATAAATTCGCCAGTCAATCTTTATTTCAGGATTTTTAGATGTTTCTTCTAAAACAGTATTTACAATTGTATATTTATCATTTATTTTTTTTTCTGAAACTACACTAATTTTGGGATCAGAATAATCAACTAACCTGCTTGAAAAACTTTTCAAAAAATAACTTTTAAAAAGTTTCTTATATTTAATGCTTTGACTTTCATTTAAATTATTACGAAATTTTCCTAATGTGTACATTCCAATTCCTTCAATATCTACGTTTATTTCTGCGATATTATTTAATTTAATTATTTTAGACTCAACTGGATCAGCGCTAGACAAAATCATAGATGCTTCATTGACTATTTCAGTTATTAATAAAGTTGGTTCCTTAGATGCTAAAGGCGTAGTAAAAAAAGAAATTAAAAAAATAATTAAAAATTTTTTGATTTTAAACATTAACAATTATTGGGAATCTATTTCTTCCCAATCGTCATCATTCATCGTTTCTGTGGTTTCATTTGAATTTAGAATTTTTCTTTTTCTATCTTGTAAATATAGACTTCTTACAGACGCATAAAGATCTAATGAATTTTTTTCAAGGTTATCAAATGCCTCTAAATTTTTTGCTCTAAAATCAATACCTGTGGCTAATCTTGAATAATAGTAATCTGAATTATTAAAATATTTTGTATCAGCTGAAATTGTTACGTTGTACCACGGATCTCCACCTACAAGATTTACCATCGACCCCAAAGTATCCCTAACTGTTGTTGGGCCCAAAACTGGCAATACAAAATAACATCCTTCTTTCACTCCCCAAGATCCAAAAGTTTGTCCGTAGTCTTCTTTATCAAGCTTTTTTAATCCATAATATGAAGCAACATCAAAAATTCCAACAATGCCTAGTGTTGAATTAATTGAAAATCTCAAAGTATTTACTCCAGCTTCTTTAAATTGACCTTGAAGTATATTATTAGGAATGGTTACAAGATTTGATAAATTATTTAAAACATTACCTGTTCCAGATCTTATGGGCTTTGGTAGGTATCGATAACCTTTTGCAACAGGCTTAAAAAAAACTTTGTCTAAACCTTGATTGAAAGTAAAAATGGCTCTGTTAACAGGTTCAAAACAATCCTTGACCTCAGTACTTTGCTCATTATTTTTATTACTTAGTTCTATTGTGCCGTCTGATCCAGCAAAAACACTTAGGGTTAGAACTTGAGAAATTACTAAAATTTTAATAACTGTTAAAATCTTTTTCATTAATGCCGTTTATATTATATCTTTTATTAATTTAAAGATTTAAATGTTTGAAATAATGCAGAAAAATGTTGAAAAAATGATCTTAAATTATTCTCCAAACTTTGATTTAAAAAAAAGGCTAAAAAATAAAATAAAATATTTAATTTACCATTATACCGGCATGAAAAATGATAAATTAGCAATTAAAAAATTAACAAGCTTTAATTCTAATGTAAGTTGTCATTATTACATAACTTCATCTGGTGAATTAATACAGATGGTTCCAGACTTATATGTAGCTTGGCATGCTGGTAAGTCAAATTGGAAAAATGATGAATCTCTTAACTATAATTCAATAGGAATTGAGATTTCAAATCCTGGTCATAAATATGGATACAGAAAATTTAACGATAAACAAATTAGAACTTTAATTAAGGTTTCAAAAACTTTGATCAAAAAATATAGAATTAACAAAAAAAATATATTAGGTCATTCAGATATAGCCCCAGTAAGAAAATTAGATCCAGGAGAGAAATTTCCTTGGAAACTTTTGAGTAATAAAAAAATCGGTATCTGGCATAATGTTAGTAATAAAAAAAAAAAACTTTTTAAGGATAAAAAATCAAAATTTGATTTAAAAAAGTTTAGTAAGTATTTAATCAAAATCGGATATAGAATTGATTATACAGATTCCACACAATTGAAAAAATTGATAAAAATTTTCCAGATGAAATTTAGACCTGAGAAAGTCGACGGAAAATTAGATTTTGAATGTTTTATGATTGCGAAATCCCTTTAAATCTTCAATAATAAATAATTGAATTTTGCTTAAAAATTAATATTGTGCAGTTGCCAGATAAAAGACTTATCGCTTTAATTTATTAAAGAGGAAAGTCCGGGCTCTATAAAGACACAGTGCCAGTTAACGGCTGGCGGGGGCGACCCTAGGGATAGTGCCACAGAAAATAAACCGCCTTATCAAGGCAAGGGTGAAAAGGTGTGGTAAGAGCACACCGGCTAAGTTGGTAACAACTAGTGCATGGAAAACCCCACTGGGAGCAAGACTGAGTAGAGATGACACTGTTAGAAATAACGAAAAGCAGTCTTTGGCTAGTCATCTGGGTTAGTTGCTTGAACCTTAAAGTGATTTAAGGTCTAGAGAAATGATAAGTTTAAATGACAGAACCCGGCTTATATTTTATCTGGCAAAAATTTAATTAAAATTCTAAATTTATATAAAATTTAATCACTATATTTATTTTCTACATTGCGGAAATTTAGAACAAATCAAGAATACTCCAGAATAATTTTAAGTATTGACGATTATATTCAAATCCCATAATGTCCCATAATATCCCAAATACGGAATTTATGGATTATGTTTTTATCTACTTACGAAAACAAATTAGACAAAAAAGGAAGGGTATCTGTGCCTGCTAGTTTCAGAAGCTATCTTTCAAACATGGGATATAACGGAGTCGTATGTTTTCCATCATTTAATAATCAATCAATCGAGTCTTGGCCACAAGACAGGGTTGAAAAAATTTCAAATGCAATAGACTCTTTAAATCCATTTGAGGATAAGAAAGATTATTTTGCCACCTCCATATTATCAGAAAGTATTAACTTACAATTTGATAGTGAAGGAAGAATTCTTATTACAGAAAAACTATTAAAACATGCAAAAATAAAAAACAGTATGTTGTTTGTTGGTCAGGGGAAAACCTTCCAAATATGGGAACCAACAAGTTTTGAAAAATTTAGGGTCACTGCTAGAAAAAAATCAAACATTAATAGAGCTAACCTTAAATGGGAGCAAAAACTTAATAACTCAACGGGGGATAAATGACAATTAATTTTAAAACACCAGACATAAAAGAGCTGAAACCAAGAATACTAGTTTTAGGTATTGGAGGAGCAGGAGGTAATGCAATCAATGGCATGATAGAGTCAGGTTTACAAGGAGTAGAGTTTATAGCTGTAAATACTGATGCTCAAGATTTAAGAATAAGTCATGCACAAACTAAAATCCAAATGGGATTAAATTTAACAAAAGGATTAGGTGCTGGAGCAAAATTAGATATAGGTGAAGCTGCTGCTGATGAATCTTTAAATGAAATTGTGAACGTTCTTCAAGGTTCTAACATGGTTTTTATAACTGCAGGAATGGGTGGTGGAACCGGAACTGGTGCTGCTCATGTCATTGCCCGTGCTGCAAAAGAATTAAATATCCTTACAATTGGAGTAGTTACCCTTCCTTTTTTATACGAAGGTCCTTCACGAATGAGAAAAGCAAATCAAGGTCTTGAAGAATTAAGAAAACATGTAGATACTATAATTGTAGTTCCAAATCAAAATTTATTCAAAATTGCAAGTGAGCAAACTACATTTGAAGAATCATTTTTGTTATCTAATGATGTATTAAAGCATGGAGTTCAAAGTATTACTGACCTTATGGTAAGACCTGGTTTAATAAATTTAGATTTTGCTGATGTTGAAACAGTCATGAGCTCAATGGGTAAAGCTATGATGGGAACAGGTCAGGCTGAAGGTGAAGGTAGAGCAGTTAAAGCTGCAGAAATGGCTATAAGTAATCCTCTTATAGATGACTATACATTAAAAGGAGCTAAAGGCTTACTAGTCAACATCACTGGTGGAAAAGATCTTAAACTTTTTGAAGTAGACGAAGCTGTAAATAAAGTTAGAGCTGAAGTAGATCCAGAAGCAGAACTAATAATTGGAGCAATTACAGATGAGAATCTTGATGGTTTAATGAGAGTTTCAATTGTAGCAACTTCTTTAGATGGGCAACAGCCAGAGCCGAAATCAGTGATTAATATGGTTCATAGAATACAAAATAGAAATCCTGGATATTCTGATTTTTCTAATTCAGGCTCTTCTCAAGCGTTTACATTCTCTAACCAAAACAGCTCAATTATAACTAATGGAGCAAATGCTCTTAAAATAGAAGATGAGATTAAAGCTGAAACTGGGAGTCATGCAACATCTGAATTCGATAATTCAGAAGAATTAGTAAGTTCGACAAATATTAAGGAGGAAAATAATATTTTAGAGAATGAGGTGTCTACAGCCACTGAGCAATCTTTTGAAACAGATGAAAGCAACTCCTCTCCATCAAACGGATTAGAGAACTTTAATTTTGATGAAGAAACACCTGATCTTTTTAATTCTGATGGATCAATAGATGAAACAGATGAAGAAAAATTTTTATCAACTGAAAGAAGTTCATCAAGAGAAGAAGAAGATGATTTAGAAATCCCAGCATTTTTGAGAAGACAAAAAAATTAATGGTCTTCAATAAAATAAATGAATGCCACCATAAATCTGGAAAAAAAACATTTTCCAGTTCTGCTAAATGAATTAATTAGCATTATTTCCCCTCTTTATGGTGGCACATTTATTGATTGCACTTTTGGTCAAGGGGGATATTCAGAGAAAATTCTTGAAAATAAACAAAACAATATTATTGCAATAGATAGAGATAAAGATGTCTTGAATAATACTTTAAAATTCCAAAAAAAATATAACAGAAGATTTAATTTTTATAATCTCAAATTTTCCCAATTAGATCAAATCAAATTAAAAAATTACAAAATAAAAGGAATAATTTTTGATTTAGGGTATTCACTCAACCAAATAAAAAATTCTCAAAAAGGTTTATCATTTTCTGATAAAGGAAAGCTTAATATGAGAATGGGTATAAATGATTTTTCAGCAAATGAGATTATATCAAATATGGGTGAAAATAATCTTGCAAAAGTATTTAAAATTTTTGGCGAAGAAAAATATTCAAAAAAAATAGCAAAAAAAATTGTAGAGATAAGAAAAGTTAAAATTATAAATACAGAAGATTTAGTTCAAATTATTGATAATATTAAAAAATATCAAAAAACTAAAATACATAATTCTACTCAAGTGTTTCAAGCTCTTAGAATTTTAGTAAATAAAGAAATTAGTGAATTAATAAATGGATTGATTAACTCATTTAATTTAATTCCCATAGGTGGCATAATAGCTGTAGTTAGTTTTCACTCGATAGAGGATAGAATTGTTAAATTTTTTTTTAAACACTATTCTGAGCAAAAAAATTCCTCAAGATATTTACCTGAAAAAGAGGTTCCAGAAATATGCTTTAAATTAATTAATAAAAAACCTATTCTACCAAGTCTGAGCGAGATAAGGCAAAACCCACCTTCAAGATCAGCCAAATTAAGGTATGGGATCAAAACTAATGATAAATGTGATTTTAGTGAATTTAGAGAAAAATTTAAAAATTTAATTAATGTTGAGGATCTAAGATAATTAAATGAAAAAACTATTTTTTTTTGTACCTATAATTTTTTTAATATTCGCAACTACTATAACAAAAAACTCAACAAAAAAACTGGATGAAGAAATTTTTCAACTAAGAGAAAATATTAGAATATTAGAAGATCGTTATGAACTGACTTTACTTGATTATAGTATTTTAACTTCTCCAAAAAAACTAATGGAGTATCAACAATTTTTCTTTGAGGATCAACTTATTCAAAAGAAAATAGAAAATCTCAGCAAAATTCAATTTTTAGATGATAAATTAGAAATTAATAAAATGGTTAAAATTGATGAGTGAATTAGATAATCACTCTCAAAATTCTGATAAATATAATGATAGCTTTTCATATAAAGAGAACAAATCACATCTTAAAATATCTTTTGAGAGAATAGCATTTATTTTTTTTGTATTTTTCATTTTAGCAATAATTTTTTCATCTAAGGTAATATTATTGAGCATAAAAAAAATTCCCGAAAATCAAAAAATAGTTAAAAAAGATAATTTCAGATCTAGTATTTTAGATAACGATGGAAATATATTGGCCAAAAGTGTTCCTATAATTAACCTAGGGATTAATCCTAATTTAGTAATTAACAAAGAAAATTTGTTAATTTCTCTTAAGTTGATTTTTCCTAATAAAAGTTTTGATAAGGAGATGTATGGAAAGAAATTCTTTTATGTTAAAAAAAAAATAAGTCCCAAAAAACTTGAGCAAGTCCTTCTTTTGGGAGATAAGTCCTTTATTCAAGAGGATAGCATAGCAAGAGTTTATCCTAACGGAAATTTATTTAGTCATGTAATTGGTCAAATAGATGATAATAATAATGGTATATCAGGAATTGAAAAAACTTTTGATTATGAGCTAACAACTTCAAAAGAACCTCTAAAATTAACTCTTGATAAAGATCTTCAATATTTAATTAAAGAAGAGTTATCAAAATCCAGAGATATATTTCAAAATATTGGAAGTGCAGCAATTTTAATGGATATTAACGATGGTAACATCTTATCAATGGTATCTCTCCCAGACTTTGATCTTAATAAAAGAAAGAAAATAAATGATACAAAATATATAAATAGAGCAACAAAAGGTGTTTATGAATTTGGATCTGTCTTTAAAACGTTTACTTTGGCTGCAGGCTTACAATACAATGTTGTTGAACCAGAAACTGAATTTAAAGACCTTAAAAAAAAAATTACGTGTGCAGGGAACTCTATATCAGAATATGATGATAAAATACCATCAGATTTAACCGCAGAAGAGATTCTTATTAGATCAGGAAATATTGGTTCAGTTAGAATAGCTGAAAAAGTTGGTATTGAAAATTATAATGATTTTCTTCAAAAAATTGGAATTATATCAAATTTAGAATTCGATATACAGGAAGTAGGCACAACTCAATTAGGCAGATGGGGTAAATGTAAACTTGCAACAGTTGCATTTGGTCATGGGATTGCCACAACTTTATTACAACTTTCAAAGGGCTATTCAATTATTAGTAATGGTGGCTATGAAATAATACCAACATTATTAAAGAGGGGAAAATTACAAAGACAAAGAATATTGAATGAAAACTTATCAAAAAAAATAAATCCTATTCTTAGAAAAATTGTATCAACAAAAGAGGGAACAGCAGGTTTTGCTAATGTAAAAGGCTACGAAATTGGGGGTAAAACAGGCACTGCCGATCAACCCTCAAAGGGTGGCTATTCAAAAAAGAAAGTTAACACCTTTGCAGCAGTTTTTCCAACCTCAGATCCAAAATTTGTGTTAGCAGTAATGTTGGATGAACCCAAAGCAAATAGAGAATTTATTTATCATTATAGAGATGATAGATATCCTTATAAGGGGAATTGGAGAAATACAGCGGGTTGGACCACTGTCTGGGTAACAGGTCAGATAATGGATAAAATCGGGCCAATTTTAGCCACAAAATATTAAGAGCGTAAATCATGTTACTCAAAGACTACTTTCCAAATTTGCATAAAAAATATCATGAATTAAGTTTTAAAGGAATAGCTTTTAATTCTAAAGACGTGAAGGAGGGATATATATTTTTTGCATTTAAAGGAAACAATACAGATGGAAATTTTTTTATAAAAGATGCAATTAAAAATGGATCAAAAATAATAATCACTGATAAATTTAAAATAAATGGTTTGAAAAATAATATTTTATTTTTAAACAATAAAAATCCTAGAAATTTAATAGCAAAATTTAGCACTAAAATATTTAATAAAAAACCAAATAACTTAATTGGAGTTACTGGTACAAACGGTAAATCATCTGTATCAAATTTTTATTTTCAAATTCTTAAACTTAATAAAATTAAGGCAGCTGCCATTGGAACATTGGGTATTATTGGTCTTAAATCTAAAAAAAATTTTTCAAACACTACTCTTGATACAATTCAAATAAATAAAACTTTAAACAAATTAAAAGAAAGAAAAATTGAAAACGTTATTTTAGAAGCATCGAGTCATGGATTAAATCAAAATAGATTGGATGGGTTAGAATTTGACATTGGCATATTTACAAACTTTACAAG
>CACFIL010000012.1 GCA_902566315.1 uncultured Pelagibacteraceae bacterium | reverse complement strand
CTTTCCCAATTGATTTAGTTAGTTCCCTTATTCTTGCAATATATTCAGCCCTTTGTGCTACGCTAATTACCCCTCTTGCATCTAAAATATTGAAGACATGACTACATTTTAAACATTGATCATAAGCTGGAAGAGAAATTTTTTTTTCAACCAATAATTTTGCTTCATCCTCAAGCATTTCAAATATTTTAAATAAATTATCAGTATTGGCATATTCAAAATTATATGCTGAAAATTCTTTCTCTGACTGATGAAAGACATCTTTGTAAATTGTTCCTTCATCATTCCAAATTAAGTCAAAAACACTTTTTTTGTTTTGAATAAACATACATAATCTCTCTAATCCATATGTAATTTCAACAGATACAGGCTTACATTCAACTCCAGCCATTTGCTGAAAATAGGTAAATTGTGTAACTTCCATACCATTACACCAAACTTCCCATCCAAGACCTGCCGCTCCTAATGTAGGACTTTCCCAGTCATCTTCAACAAACCTTATATCGTGTTCCTCATGATTAATACCTATTGATGATAAACTTTTTAAATACATCTTTTTTATTTCTTTTGGTGAAGGTTTAATTAAAACTTGAAATTGATAGTAATGTTGCAATCTATTAGGGTTGTCACCATATCTTCCATCAGTCGGTCTACGTGATGGTTGAACATATGCAGTTTTCCATGGTTTTGGGCCGAGGGATCTTAGAGTGGTTGCTGGATGGAATGTCCCAGCTCCTACCTCTAGATCATATGGCTGTAATATTACACAACCTTTTTTAGACCAGTACTTTTGTAAATTAAAGATTGTATCTTGAAAAGATAAAAATTTTTTTTTTATTTTAGAGACCATACCTTTGCCAGATTGATCTTTCTTCTAATAAAGTTATTACTTTATCAGTATAATTTTCTGTAGATGATAGCTTTTTTGACAACCATCCTTTACTTTTTCCAAATTTCTTAATTTCTATATCTTCACCATATTTCTCTCTTAATATTTGCTCTGAATTTCCTAATCCATCTATTAGTCCTAATTCTTTTGCTTTTTTTCCTGCCCAAAATTCTCCAGAGAAAAGTTCAATACCAGAATTTTTGTTTAGTTTTTCTTTTCTACTCTCCTCAACAACATCTATAAAATCTTGATGTATTTCTAATTGAATATTTTTTAACCGATTAATATCTTCTTCCTTTTCATCCAAAAATGGATCTAAAGTACTTTTATTTTTCCCAGCAGTATAAACCCTTCTTTCAATACCAATTTTTTCAATTAAATTTTTAAAACCAAATGATGCAGAAATAACTCCGATAGATCCTATGATTGAACTTGAGTTAGCGTAAATTTCATCACCAGCACATGAAATAAGATATCCACCAGATGCCGCCACGTCTTCAGCAAAAACAATTACTTTTTTTTTTGTTTTCTTAGATTGCTCTTTTATTAGTTTGTAAATCAAATGTGACTGTACTGGAGATCCACCTGGTGAATTGATTGTAATTGCAACTGCTAAGGCTTTCTTTACCGAAAAAGCCTTTTTTATTATTTCTTCCTCACTTGAATATTCTATTCCTTGTCTGAACCTTCCAACATTTCCTATAACTCCTGATAATTTAAGGTGACTTATTATCTTTTTTTTTTTAAAATATGAGAACATTAAAATTGTTATAAGTTTTTTTAATATATTATAAACCCTAGTTATAATTAAAGAATAAGGTGCGTCAATTGATAAGTATATTAATAAATTGGATATAATAGTTTTAAAATATGGGAACTGTAATACAGCTAAAAAAAAAATTTAATAATTCTTATGAAGATTTAAAAAATTCTGTTGAGGATAAATTGATTCTAGTTGAAGAAAAAATTAATTCTAGACTAGCAAGTAAGGTCGACTTGGTTCAAAAAATGACCGAGTATCATTTAAAAACTGGCGGAAAAAGACTAAGAGCACTCTTGACCTTGCAAAGTGCTAAAATTTGTGAATATCAAAAAGGATTAAGAGATGTAAATCTTGCCGCTTGTGTAGAACTTATACATGCAGCAACTCTAATGCATGACGATGTAATAGATAGCGCTGACATAAGACGCGGGAAAAAAACACTTAATAAAATCTGGGGAAACCATTCTTCAATTTTGGTAGGTGATTATTTACTTAGTAAATGTTTTGAAATGATGGTAGATGACGGGAATTTAGAACTATTGAAACTATTAGCAACTACATCGTCTGAAATTGCACAAGGTGAAGTTTTGCAGTTACAACACAATAAAGAAATAGATATCTTAGAAGAAACATATTTAAATATTATTTCATCAAAAACTGCATCTTTGTTTGCAGCAGCAACTAAAGTTGGAGCAATTATTGCTGAAAAAGATTTAAAATATAAAAATGCATTAGAATTTTACGGAAAAAACTTAGGCCTTACATTTCAAATAGCAGATGACACATTAGACTACAATTCTGAATTAAAATTATTTGGAAAAAATATTGGCAATGACTTTTATGAGGGTAAAGTGACTTTGCCTATAATTTTACTTTATCAAAAAGTTGATAAGTTTGAAAAAGAAAAATTAAAATTTCTTTTTGAAAGAGATATACGTGAAAAGCAAAATTTAGACTATGTGCTAGATCTAATAAAAAAAAATAATATTATTAATGAGTGTTATAAAAAAGCAGAACATTATATTAATTTAGCCTCTAACTCCTTGAGTGTATTTGAAGAATCTGAAGAAAAAGATATATTAAAAAACTTAACTTCTTTTAGTATTGAAAGAAATTTTTAAGGACTTAACAATACTTTTTTCCATTTTTTAGTTTTTCTAATATATTTTAATCTTTCATGAATTCGATTCTGTCCATCTAACCAAAATTCAATTTCTTGAGGTTTGATTCTCCAACCAGACCAATATTCGGGTCGTGGTATCTTATTCTTGTTTGGGAATTTTTTCTTAAATTCCTCAATGGACTTATATAAATCCTGTCTTTTTTTTAAAATAGAACTTTGTTTTGAGGCCCAAGCACCAATTCTGCTTCCATAGGCTCTTGAATTGTAATAAGCATCAGCTTCTTGTTTTGTTACATTGGAAGCAATACCAATTATTCTAATTTGTCTTTGTAAACTTTTCCAGTGGAAGCACATAGAAATTTTTGAGGAATTTTTGATAGCCTTGCTTTTGTCACTATTGAGATTTGTGTAAAAAACAAATCCATTTTTATCAAAATCTTTAAGAAGCACCATTCTAACTGTTGGAAACCCATTTTTGCTTACAGTTCCAACTGCAAATGCGTTTGGATCATTAATTTCAGTTTTTTTCGCTTTATTGAACCATTCTTCAAAAAGCTTTATTGGGTTATTATGATCTTTAAAGCAAAGATTTAGTCCAAGCGAGTTTTTTTCGTTCATAAATTTAAAAAAATAATTTATACATTAAAATAATGTCATTTAATACTTTTGGAAAGTTATTTAGATTTACTACTTGGGGAGAGTCACACGGTCCAGCTATTGGATGTGTTGTTGATGGCTGCCCTCCAAATATTCCAATAAAAGACAGCGATATACAAAAAGAACTTAATAAAAGAAAACCTGGGCAATCTAAATATACAACTCAAAGAAAAGAGGATGACAAAATTAATATTTTATCAGGTGTTTTTGAAGGTAGAACAACTGGAACACCAATTTCTCTTATTATTTATAACAAAGATATGAGATCTAGAGATTACGAGACAATAAAGAATAAATTTAGGCCAGGACATGCAGATTATACTTATTTTAAAAAATATGGAATACGGGATTACAGAGGTGGTGGAAGACAATCTGCTCGAGAGACTGCTGCGAGAGTTGCCGCAGGCGCTATTGCAAAAATTATTTTAAAAAATAAAATTGGTAAGAAGTATGAAGCTATTGGTGCAGTTACGCAATTAGGAATATTAGGATGTGACTTAAAGAAATGGAAAGACAAAACAATTTCCAATAACCCATTTTTTTGTCCTGATAAAACTGTGATTAAACTTTGGGAAAAATATTTACTGAGTATAAGAAAAGCTGGATCATCTTGTGGAGCAATTATTGAGATTAGAGCTAGAGGAGTTCCTTTGGGACTCGGAGCACCAATATACTCAAAATTAGATATGGATCTTGCAGCAGCAATGATGAGTATTAATGCAGTAAAGGGTGTAAATATTGGTTCAGGAATGAAATCGGCAATGTTAACTGGTGAGGAAAACTCTGATGAAATTTTGAAAAAAAAAAGTAAAACTAGTTTTAAATCAAATAATGCTGGAGGAATTCTTGGTGGTATATCTACTGGACAAGAAATAAATGTTTCGTTTGCTGTGAAACCAACATCATCTATTTTAACATCTAGGAAAACAATCGACAGATTTGGGAAGAATACAACAATATCTGTTAAAGGAAGACACGACCCATGTGTTGGAATCAGAGCAGTTCCAATAGGAGAGGCGATGATGCATTGTGTAATTCTTGATCACTATTTAATGAATACAGCACAAAATAAAATTTAATTTGATTTTTTAATTAAAACTTTTGAATTTAATGTGTCTAAAATTTTATTTTCAATACCGATAGAGTCTAAATTAGCAAGCTTGTACATTAAATCTGGTTTGTCATGATCAATAAATCTATCAGGTAATATCATTGATCTAAATTTTAGATTACTATCTAATAAATTTTTTTCACTTAAAAATTGGCTCACATGAGATCCAAATCCTCCAATAGAACCCTCCTCAATTGTAATCAAAACTTCATGTTCTGTAGCAATTTGCCATATTAGGTTTTCATCTAACGGCTTTGCAAATCTTGCATCAATAATAGAGATATCAATTCCTTTTTTTTTTAAATTTTCAGAAGCCAAAATACACTCCTGTAATCTTGCTCCAAAATTTAAGATTACAACTTTTTTTCCTTCTTTAATTATTTTTGCTTTACCCAACTCAATTTTCTCAGATATCTCAGGTAATTGAACTCCTACTCCATTGCCCCTTGGATATCTAAAAGCTGATGGTCTATCGTTTATATCCATTGATGTATTTATCATTCTCACAAGCTCAGCTTCATCACTTGCAGCCATTACTACAAAATTTGGCAATGTTGAGAGGTATGTTATATCAAAAGATCCAGCATGTGTTGGGCCATCAGCACCAACTAACCCCGCTCTGTCAATTGCAAATCTAACTGGCAAAGATTGTATAGCAACATCGTGAACGACTTGATCGTAAGCTCTTTGAAGAAATGTTGAATATATTGCAGTGTAAGGCTTATACCCTTCGGTAGCCATACCCGCAGCAAAAGTAACCGCGTGTTGCTCAGCTATTCCAACATCAAACATTCTTTCTGGAAATTTTTTTCCAAATAAATCCATTCCTGTTCCGGATGGCATAGCAGCAGTTATGCCAACAACCTTGCTATCTTTTTCTGCATGTTTGATTAATGAATTGGCGAATACTTTTGTATAAGAAGGAGTATTAGATTTAGACTTTTCTTGTTCTCCTGTTTTTACATTAAATTTTGAAACACCATGAAATTTATCCTCTGATTTTTCGGCAAAAAAATAACCTTTTCCTTTTTCAGTTTTAATATGAATTAAAATTGGTCCATCATAATTAATATCTTTTGCATTATTAAATACTGAAACCATTGTATCAATGTCATGGCCATCAATTGGTCCAATATAGTAAAATCCCATAGAATTGAATAATGTTCCACCGGTGACAGCAGATCTTAAAAAATCTTCTGCTTTTCCCGCTTGATTTTTAAATCTTTTTGAAAAAGCAGATATAATTAATTTTAATGTCTCTCTGAAACTAAAGTAAATTTTACCAGATAAAATTTTTGCAAGATATTTTCTCATAGCACCAACAGGTTTGGCAATTGACATATCATTGTCATTTAAAACAACAATCATCTTTGTTTTATTTTCGCCTGCATTGTTCATCGCCTCATAAGCCATGCCAGCACTTATCGCTCCATCACCTATGACTGCAATTACATTGCCTGATTTATTTGATAACTTGTTGGCTACTGCTATTCCTAATGCAGATGAAATAGAAGTTGAACTATGAGCGGCACCAAATGGATCGTACTCACTTTCTGATCTTTTTGTAAAACCTGATAAACCCTGACCTTTTCTCAGAGTTCTTATTTTATTTTTTCTACCGGTCAATATTTTATGGGGATAAGTTTGATGCCCAACATCCCAAATTAATTTATCATGTGGAGTATTGAATATATAGTGTAAGACAACAGTTAACTCTACAACTCCTAGACCAGCACCTAAATGTCCTCCAGTTTCAGAAACAACATCAATTAATTCTTGTCGAACTTCATCTGCTAAAATTTTAATATCAGATTGAGAAAGTTTTCTCACATCATCAGGAAAATTGATATTATTTAGAAATTTATAATTATTGCTCACTTTGTTCGATTTAAAATATAATTTATTGTTTCTCTAAAATCTTCACTTTTTTTTCCAAAAATTTTCAAACTTTTAAATAATTTTAATTTTAATTTATATGCATATTTAATAGTATTATCGGTGCCTAGTAAACTTATTAAAGTAGCTTTTCCCATTTTTAAATCTTTGTTTGTTTTTTTTCCTGCTCTAGACGTTTTACCTCTTAAATCTATCAAGTCATCAGCAATTTGAAATAATAATCCAATTTCGTTACCTATTTCATTAAACTTATTCCGATATTTTGTTTTACCTGACATTATAATAGGAGCGACACAACAGAAACTGAAAAGCTTTCCAGTCTTTTTAATTTGCATGTCTATAATTTGTTTTTTAGTTTTTTTCATTTTTTCATAACTTAAGTCTAGAAATTGCCCCCCAGCAATTCCACTATGTCCTGAGCTTTCGGAAAGTAAGTTTATTAATTCTATTTTTTTATGATCGTCTAAATTTAATTTTTTTTCGCTAAGAATTTGAAATGCAATAGTAAGCAATGAATTCCCAGCGAGAATTGCTGTTGACTCACTAAACATTTTGTGTGTCGTCAATTTTCCTCTTCTTAAATTATCATTATCCATACATGGTAAATCATCATGTATTAATGAATAAGCATGTATACATTCAACTGCTGCTGCAACTTGCAAAATGTTTTTTTTATCTACTTTGAATATAGACCCAATGTCAAAGAGTATTTTTGATCTTACTTTTTTGCCTCCAGGTAAAAGTCCATAAAGCATAGGTTTTATAAGCTCAGTTTTTTTTTGTTTAGAAAAATACTTATAAAGATAGTTATTAGTTCTATTAACTATTTTATTTAATTTTTTTTGCATGTTTATTTGATTTTATATTTTTAATTTTTAAGTTCGTTTTATCAGATATTTCCTTCAAATTTTTTTGAAATTTTTTTTCTATTAATTTATTAATTTTTAATAGATTTGTATAATCTTCAGATGTATTTTCTAGATTATTTTCATTTTCTAAATTTTTAATAATTTCATCAGCTAATTCAGTAAGCTCATTTAAAGATTTTGACTCAATATCATCTGGCAAATTTTTTTCATTCATATATTAGTTGGTAATATTATATGAAAAAGAATGATTCAAATATTAAAAAAGCAATAAAATACTTAAATAATAATGAATGTATAGCAATACCTACCGAGACAGTCTATGGACTGGCAGGAAACGCGTATTCAGACAAAGCAGTTTCTAGAGTGTATAAATTAAAAAAAAGACCTAGAAGCAATCCTCTAATTACTCATTATGATAGCATTAATAGCTTAAAAAAAGATTGTGAAATTGATAATACTTTTATTAAACTTTACAAAAAATTTTGTCCAGGACCTGTGTCATTTGTTCTAAAATTAAAAAAGACTAGTAGAATCTCAAAAATTATTACAAATAATTCAAATTCAATAGCAGTAAGATTTCCAAGTCATCCTTTAACTAGAAAGCTATTAAAAAAAATTAATTACCCACTTGCAGCACCAAGTGCAAACATTTCAACAAGCATAAGCCCTGTTTCAAAACAGGATGTATTTGATGAATTTGGTCCTAAATTAAAGTTTATCCTAGATGGCGGTCCCTCAAAAATAGGTTTGGAGTCAACTATTATAAATCTTGTTGGGAAACCTCATATTTTAAGATTAGGGGGAATAAATAGCAAATTAATCTATAAACTAATTAATACATTAGAAAATAAGAATAAAAAAAAGATTATAATAAAGGTTCCTGGTACTAGCAAATTGCATTATTCACCTGGAATCCCTGTGAGACTAAATGCCAAAAAAAATTATCAAAATGAAGCATATATCTTGATAAAAAAAAGAAAAAAAATAGACAATAATTATTTTTATATAAGCAAAACAAGTAATTTAAAAGAAGCTGCAAAAAATTTATACAGGACTTTAAGAATAATAAAAAAAAATGGGTACAAAAAAATTGCTATTGAAAGAATACCAAATATTAATATTGGTGAAGCTATCAATGATAGAATTTTAAGAGCATCAAAAAAATGAAAAATTTAATTGAAGTAAAAAATATAAAAAAAAATTATGGAAAAAAAGAGGCTGTAAAAGGTATATCATTTAATGTTGAGGAAGATGAAATTTTAGGTTTGCTTGGTCCAAATGGATCTGGAAAAACAACAACTATTGGAATGTTATTAGGCTTACTTAAACCTACTAGTGGTCAAATATTTATCGATAACCTTAAGCTTGAAGAAAATAGAATTGAAATTCTTGAGATGATTAATTTTATATCCCCCTATATTGAACTCCCCAAAAAGCTTACGGTGAAACAAAACTTATATGTTTACTCTAAACTTTATAAAGTTAAAAATATTAAGGAACGAATTGAGTATTTGTCAGAAAAGTTAAGAATAGGAGAATTATTAAACAGTATTACTGGGGAGCTTTCATCAGGTCAAAAGAACAGAGTAAGTTTGGCCAAAGCCCTAGTTAATGAACCAAAAGTTCTGCTACTTGATGAACCAACAGCTTCTTTAGACCCAGAAGTAGGAGACTTTGTTAGAACATTTTTAGAAGATTATAAAAAAGAAAAAAAAATTTCGATACTTTTAGCTTCTCATAATATGAATGAAGTCACACGTTTATGTAAATCTGTATTAATGATGAAAAATGGAGAAATAATAGACCAAGGTCAACCTGAAGATTTAATTACAAAACATGGAAGAACAAATTTAGAGGAAGTTTTTCTAAAACTATCAAGGAGTAAAAGTGAGTTTAACTAGAATATATGGTTTATTTTTAAGGCATTTTTATCTAATCACCAGATCATTTCCCAGAATATTAGATTTAGTTTATTGGCCATCTATTCAAATCACATTATGGGGATTTATATCCAATTTTTTTGCTACACACACAACTTATTACAATAATGCAGTTGGTGTAATTCTTACTTGTGCAATACTTTATGATTTTTTGTTTAGAACAAGTATTGGTTTCAATATGCTTTTTTTAGAAGAAATTTGGAGTAGAAATTTCACTAATCTTTTTATAGCACCAATGAGAATTGGTGAGATATTAACTTCACTTGTTATAACTGCTTTAATTAGGTCGCTAATTGGTCTGGTTCCAGCAATTTTACTTACATCTCCATTGTTTGGAATTTCAATTTTAGATTTAGGAATATTTTTATTTTTTCTTTTTTTGAGTCTTTATATTTTTGGAATCACACTAGGTATTTTAGTTTCTTCAGGTTTGCTTAGATTTGGTCCATCATTTGAAAATATAGCATGGTCAACAATGTTTTTACTGGCACCCTTTGGATGCATTTATTATCCAATAGAAACTCTACCAGAAATATTTCAAAAAATAGCCTATGTACTTCCATTAGTTTACATATTTGAAGAAGCTAGAAATATTTTGATTAATCAAACAGTTAATATCGAAAATGTTTACTATGCATTTATGTGGAACACTTTTTATTTTTCTGTTTCAATTGCTTTATTTTATTATTCTTTCAATGCCGCAAAAAATAAAGGTACTTTGATTAATATGGGTGAATAATGGTGCGCCCGCAAGGAGTCGAACCCTGAACCTCCAGAGCCGAAATCTGGCGCTCTATCCAGTTGAGCTACAAGCGCATATTGTATATTTATATCAATATGAAAAGTTTTATAAATATTAAAGTTAAAAATAAAGAAAAAAATTCTAGAATAGACATTCTATTATCCAATCAGGATTACAAATTAAGTAGGTCAAGGGTAAAAAGTTTAATTTTAGAAAATAAATTAAAAATTAATAATATTATTATTAACGACCCCTCTAAGAAAATTAAATTGAATGATGAAATTTATTTTGAAATTTCAGAACCGAAAAAAGAAACTCTTGAGCCATTTAAATATCCTCTTGATATTATCCATGAAGATAAAGATTTAATAGTTATCAATAAATCTGCAGGAATTTCTATGCATCCTGGGCCAGGAAATTATGACAATACAATTGTAAATGCACTGATAAATTATGATAACAAGAATTTATCAAATATTGGAAACGAACTAAGACCTGGAATTGTACACAGGATTGACAAAGATACATCTGGATTAATAGTTATTGCAAAGAATAATATTTCACACGAAAATTTGTCAAAACAATTTTCTGATCATTCTATTACACGAGTTTACCAAGCTCTAGTCTGGGGTAAATTAAGACCTCAAAATGGAAAAATAGATACTTTTATAACTCGAAGTTCAAGAAATAGACAAATGATGGAAGTTTCATCTAAGAAAGGCAAAAAGGCTGTGACCAATTATAAAACTTTAGAAATATTTGAAGATGAAAAAATTCCAACATTTAGTCTTGTTGAATGTAAACTAGAAACTGGGAGAACTCATCAAATAAGAGTTCATTTGTCTTACAAAGGTAATAATATTTTAGGTGACAAGAAATACAAAAAAAAATTTAAAAAATTTGTAAGTATTGATAGTAAGCTTGAGGATAGTATAATTGGACTTAATAGACAATTTTTACATGCGAAAACTATTGGCTTTAATCATCCTAGTAATAATACAAGACTTGAATTTACATCAAATTTACCATCAGATTTAGAACAGATTTTAAAAAGACTAAGAAAAATCAAGTAATAAAATCATTGTAAAAATTTAATTATTTATTAAATAAATACATCGGATGAATAAAAATACATACAACTTACCAGCACTTTCAAATGAAGGTGGATTAGCCGCTTATCTTGCTCAGATTAAGAAATTTCCAATGCTTGCAGCTGAAGAAGAATATATGTTAGCTAAGAATTGGCAATCAACTGGAAATGTAAAATCAGCAGAAAAACTTGTAACTAGCCATTTGAGACTAGTTGCAAAGATAGCAATGGGTTACAAAGGCTATGGTTTACCTCTTAACGAGATGATATCTGAAGGTAATGTGGGATTAATGCAGGCAGTAAAAAAATTTGAGCCAGAAAAAGGTTTTAGACTTGCAACTTATGCAATGTGGTGGATCAAAGCTTCAATACAAGAATATATATTAAGGTCATGGAGTTTAGTAAAAATAGGAACGACAACAGCACAGAAAAAACTTTTTTTTAATCTAAAAAAAATTAAAAATCAAATAGCTCCTCGGTCAGAGGGTGATCTAAGAAAAGAACATGTTCAAGATATAGCTAAGAGACTTTCAGTAAGTGAAAGTGAAGTTGTTTCAATGAATAGAAGACTTTCAGGAAAAGAACAATCTTTAAATGCTCCAATAGGCGAAGATGGAGATGAGTGGCAAGACTGGGTGGTTGATAATGAAATGGATCATGAATTAAAAATCGCTCAAAGTGATGAAATGGAGCAAAGAAAAGATTTGCTTCAAGATTCAATTAAAATTTTAAATGAAAGAGAAAAAAAGATTTTATACTCAAGAAGATTGACAGATGATCCTATAACTTTAGACGAGTTAAGTAAAAAGTATAGGATAAGTAGAGAAAGAGTTAGACAAATAGAAAACAAAGCTTTTGAAAAACTTCAAAAGCATATGCTTAACTCTGCTAAATCAAAAAACTTATTGCCAGCAAATTAAAGATTAAAAGGATCTTGAATTAGGATTGTATCATTTCTCTCTGGGCTAGTGGAAATACTTGAAATTCTGGTCTCTACAAACTTTTCCAATTCTTTTACATAATTTTTTGCATTTTCTGGTAGTTCTTCAAATTTTTTTATACCGACTGTTGAAGATTTCCAACCTTTAAATGATTTATATATTGGTTTAGCCATAAATTGGTCATCTACTGAAGCTGGAAGGTAATCATATTTTTTACCATTTATCTCATAGGCGATACACATTTTAATTTCATCTAGTTGATCTAGCACATCTAGTTTTGTTAAGGCAATTCCATCAATCCCTGAAATTTTTAGAGTTTGTCTTACAAGAACCCCATCAAACCAACCACATCTTCTTTTTCTGTTTGTAACAGTTCCAAATTCTTTTCCTCTTGTTCCAAGTAAGTCACCTATCTCATCATTTAGTTCTGTTGGAAAAGGGCCCTCTCCAACTCTTGTGGTGTAGGCCTTTGTAATACCTAAAGCATAGTTAATGGAGTTTATACCGCAGCCAGAGCCGGTCGCCGCAGACGAAGCGACAGTATTTGAGGAAGTTACAAATGGATAAGTCCCATGGTCAACGTCTAAAAGAACTCCTTGAGCACCTTCAAATAATATTTTTTTGTTTCGAGATTTAAATTCATCTATTTTTTTCCATACTGGCTGTGAAAATTTGAGTATTTGTGGAGCAATATTTAAAAGATTTTTTTTTAATTGCTCCTTTTTAAATTCAGTTTTTCCTAAACCTTTTCTTATCGTATTATGATGATTTAATACTACGTCTAATCTTTTATCCAAATTATTTTCTGATACAAGATCCATTACTCTTATTGATCTTCTACCAATCTTATCCTCATAAGCTGGTCCTATCCCTCTTCTTGTAGTTCCTATTTTTGATTTTCCTGCTGTATCTTCTCTGATCTCATCCATTTCTTTATGAAATGGTAAAATAAGAGTGGCTGCTTCAGATAAAATTAAATTATCAGGATTAACTTCTACACCTTTAGATTTAATTTCATCAATCTCATCTAAAAGTGCCCATGGATCAACAACTACACCGTTTCCTATAATTGATACTTTATTTTTTCTAACTATTCCTGATGGTAACAGTCTTAATTTGTAAACTATACTATCTATAACAAGAGTATGGCCAGCATTATGTCCACCTTGAAATCTTACAATTACGTCAGCTTCACTTGATAGCCAATCAACAATTTTACCTTTTCCTTCATCTCCCCACTGTGAACCGACTACAACTACATTTTTCATCTAAAATTTTTTTTAATTTGAATACTATTTAAATGGTTTACAGGACCGTGACCTTTCCCTAAATTTGGTTGTGTTCTTAATGAATGATTTACATATTTAATTGCCATTTCACAAGATTTCTTTAAAGTTTTTCCACATGAAAAATAAGTAGTTATAGCGCTAGAGAGAGTGCAACCAGTGCCATGGCTATTTTTTGTATTAATTTTCTTATTTTTAAAGATTTTGATTTCTTTTTTATTAATTAAGACGTCTTTAACATTTTTATAATTTAAATGACCTCCTTTAATAAGGACATTTTTTGCACCTAATTTAATTAAATAATTTCCTGCTAATATTACATCCTGGATAGTTGATATTTTTGAATCGGTTAAAACTTCTGCTTCAGGTATGTTTGGTGTAATTAAATCCGCTTTAGATAAAAGTTTTTTTTTTAAAATTTCAATAGCTGGGTCATTTATTAATTTTTTTCCACCCTTTGCCACCATCACAGGGTCTAATATTATTTTTTTTGCTTTTATCTTATTTAACGATTTTATTACTGAATTTATAACTTCTTTTGAATGAAGCATTCCTATTTTAACAGCGTCTGGTTTTATATCTTTTGCTGTAAATTCAATCTGATTAGAAATTTCTTTACTATTTACTGGAATAATTGATTTAACACCTGTCGTATTTTGTGATGTTATAGCAGTTATAGCGGTCATGGCGTATGAGCCAAGCGATGTAATAGTTTTAATGTCTGCTTGTATGCCTGCACCTCCAGAAGAGTCTGAGCCAGCAATAACTAAAATTTTAGATTTTATTTTCAAATTAGATAATTGATTTTTTTACAATATTAACACATTTTGAGAGCATAGTTTTATCTTCAGTTTCACACATTATTCTCACTACTGGTTCTGTTCCAGATTTTCTTACTAACATTCTGCCTTTTCCTTTTATTAAACGGTTTGCTTTTTTAATTGCATTTTTGCACTTAGGGTTATTAATTATTAATTTATCTTTAACTTCAACATTTTCTAACAATTGAGGAGTAGGTGTAAAATTTTCAAACATCTCACTAGCTTTTTTGCCTTTTCTCATGGAAAATAGAACTTCTAAAGCAACCAATAAACCATCACCTGTAGTCGCAAATTTACCAAGTATAATATGGCCAGATTGTTCTCCTCCCAAATTAAATTTACTTTTCTGCATTGCTTCTTTTACATATCTATCACCAACTTTAGACCTTATAAATTTTATCTTATTTTTAGAAAAATATTTTTGTAATCCATAGTTTGACATCAAGGTACCTATAACACCACCCTTTAAAATTTTTTTTCTTTTCCATCTTGTTGCTAGCATTGCTATTATTTTATCTCCATCAATAATGTTACCTTTTTCATCACAAATTATAATTCTATCTGCATCACCATCTAAAGAAACTCCAATATGGGATTTATTTTTTTTTGTATGATATTTAATTTTATTTGGAAATGTAGATCCACATTTTTTATTTATGTTAAATCCATTTGGCGAAGTTCCAATTTCATGAACTGTGGCACCCAATGATCTAAACAATTGAGGTCCTACTTTATATGCTGCTCCATTAGCACAATCTATAGTAATTCTTAATCCTCTTAAATTAAATTGTTTAGGAAAATTTGTTTTTAAAATTTCAAGATATTTATGTGAGCCATTCTCTAATCTTTTAACCCTGCCTAATATTTCAGGTTTTGAAAATTTTTTTGATACTTTAGAATCAATTAATTTTTCTATTTTTTTTTCTATTTTATCAGACAATTTTAAGCCATTTGGCCCAAATAATTTTAAACCATTATCATAAAAAGGATTATGAGATGCAGTGATCATGATACCCATATTAGCTCTCATTTTTTTTGTAAGCATTGCAAGACCATTTGTTGGTAATGGACCAAAAGTGAAAACGTGCATTCCAGCTGATGTTAAACCAGACACTAGCGCAGGTTCTAGTGCATATCCTGATAACCTAGTATCTTTTGCAATTATTGCTATCTGTTTAATTTTTTTTTTATTATTAAAATATGTACCAACAGCTAAACCAAACTTAAAAAACATTTCACCATTTATTTTACTTCCATTTACCTTGCCTCTTATTCCGTCTGTACCAAAATATTTTTTTGTCATTTATTAAAATTGAGTTTTTTAAAGACCTTTATTCCTTGGTTAACTTCATTAACATCATGAACTCTAAGTATTTGAACTCCTTGTAACATGCTAAAAATACCTGAAGATACAGTCCCACCTATTCTTTCTTTGCTATCATTATTTCCAGATATATCCTTTATAAATCTTTTTCTGGAAATTCCCAACATTACTGGTAATCCCAAAGAATGAAAAATAGAAACATTTTTGATTAGAGTAATATTATGTTTCATATTTTTACCAAATCCTAAACCAGGATCTAAGATAATATGATTATGTTTAATTCCACTTTTTCTAATTAATCTCAGCTTATTCTCGAAATATTCATATATATCCAACAAAACATTATTGTAACTAGGATTTTTTTGCATTGTTTCTGTGTTACCTTTCATATGATGCAGAACGAATGGTAACTTTGATTTTTTTAAAAAATCAATTGTCTTCTCGTCATAACTTAGACCAGATACATCATTAACTAAGTCTACTTTATATTTAGAAGCTTTTTTCATTACAAAACTTTTTCTAGTATCTAAAGAAATAAAAAATCTTTTAGATTTTAAATAATTCATAACTTTATTTACTCTCAGCCACTCCTCTGTTTGATGAGTTTCTTTTGATCCTGGTCTTGTAGACTCACCACCTACATCAATTATCTTTGCTCCATCAGCTATTAGTTTATTAATCTGTTTTATTGCAGAAATTTTTTTATTAAATTTTCCACCATCAGAAAAACTATCTGGTGTAATATTTAAAATACCCATTAATATTGGTAAGTTATCAAATTTTAATTTAGGAATTTTTTTAACTTTAGAAATATTATTAATATCAATTAAGACTTTCTTTTTAATTTTTGACTGAAGATTTTTAATATTTCTAATATTTATTTTTTTTTTATTAGTCCTAGTAATAATTTCAATAGTGTCAAATGAAAATGATTTATTACCACTAACTGGAAGTGAAATCTTTTTTTTTACTTTTTCTCTGGATATTCTATTATAATAAAAATTACACGCTCTTGTGTAATATTTTTTCATTAAAATTTAATGAACAATCTTTGGTTTTAGTCCCATTGAACCTAAAGCAGAGCTTTGATCATCTTCCTCTACTTTTAAATCTTCTTTATTTTTTGGATACAAATTTTTATTCACTATGTCTTCAATTTCTTGACCAGTCAATGTCTCATAGGTAAGTAAAGCTTTTGCTAATTTGTGCAAGTCATCAATTTTATCTGTCAATACTTTTTTTGCTCTATCATAACCTTGATCAACAAATTTTCTTATTTCTGTATCAACTTTTCTTGCAGTTTCTTCAGACATATTTTGTTGTCTTGCAACTGATCTTCCAAGGAAAACTTCTTCCTCATTTTCACCGTAAGCAACTGGACCAAGCTCTTTACTTAATCCTGCTCTCATTACCATTGCTCTTGCTCTTTTTGTTGCTTGTTCTATGTCACTTGCAGCCCCAGTGGTCACTTTATCGTCTCCAAAAATAATTTCTTCTGCAACTCGTCCTCCCATTGCTATAGCCATTTGAGCATGTAGTTGTTCTCTTGTTTGAGATACCTCATCTCTTTCAGGAAGTTGCATTACCATCCCTAGTGCTCTTCCTCTTGGAATAATTGTTGCCTTATGAATTGGGTATGCTGCCTTTTCATTAATAGTAACAATAGCATGACCAGCTTCATGATAAGCAGTAAGTTTTTTCTCTTCCTCGCTCATTACCATTGATCTTCTTTCGGAGCCCATCATTACTTTATCTTTTGCTTCTTCGAATTCCATATAGGTAACTATTCTTTTGTTTTTTCTTGCTGCTAATAATGCAGCTTCGTTTACTAAGTTCGCCAGATCAGCACCGGAAAATCCTGGAGTTCCTCTTGCAATAGTTCTTAAGTTGACATCTGGTGCCATAGATATTTTCTTAGCATGCACTTTCAATATTTTTTCTCTTCCAATTAAGTCAGGATTAGATACTACTACCTGTCTATCAAATCTGCCTGGTCTTAATAAAGCAGGATCAAGCACATCAGGTCTATTAGTTGCTGCAATAATTATTACACCTTCATTTGTATCGAAGCCGTCCATTTCTACAAGTAATTGATTTAGTGTTTGCTCTCTCTCATCGTTACCACCACCTAAACCTGCGCCTCTACTCCTTCCAACTGCATCAATTTCATCGATGAATATAATGCATGGTGAGTGTTTTTTACCTTGTTCAAACATATCTCTAACTCTTGAAGCTCCAACACCAACAAACATTTCTACAAAGTCTGAACCTGAAATAGTAAAGAATGGTACTCCTGCTTCACCTGCTATAGCTCTTGCTAGTAAAGTTTTACCTGTTCCAGGAGGTCCAACTAAAAGACATCCACGAGGTATTTTTCCACCCAACCTACTAAATTTCTTTGGATCTTTTAAAAATTCGACTACTTCTTCTACTTCTTCCTTTGCTTCCTCTACTCCAGCAACATCATTAAATGTAACTTTACCTTTTACCTCATTCATCATTTTAGCTTTCGATTTTCCAAAGCCCATGGCTCCACCTTTACCACCTTGCATCTGTCTCATGAAGAATATCCATACAGCAATTAAAAGTAACATAGGAAACCAAGATAAAAGTACTCCAAATAATGAAGGCATTTTTTCTTCTAATGGACTAGCTGAAATACTAACTCCTTTATCACTCAATTTTTGAATTAGATTTGGGTCATCAGGAGCATAAGTATTAAACATTTCTCCATTAGACATTACCCCTTTTATATTTTTGCCTTGAATTTCTACTTGAACAACTCTTCCATTATCTACTTGTGTTAAAAATTCTGAAAATATAATATTATTTTTTTGATTAACTGAACCTTGTGGATTCTTGAACATATTGTACAGGCCAATAGTCAAGATCACTATCACTGCCCACATAGCTAGGTTTTTAAAATTCATGAATATAAATTAAGAATTATTATCAATTTAACAAGTGTCATTTTGTGCCAATTTGATGATATTTACCCATTTTCTCGAGAAATAATGACTGAGTTTTCTAGTTTTTGAATAATACATCCTGAAAGTGTTCTTTTAATGTGTTTATTTTTTGATTTTAATTGACTGATAATATTTTCGATTTTTATACCTCTAGCATAATCGCTTTTTTTTCCAAATTTTAGTACCAAATCTGAAAATGATCTAAACACTATTTCATCAGGTTGTTTAAAAAAGTTTTTTTTTAAAATAATCTTATTTGCTAATTTCATATAGTTTGAATTATCACTAATATTTTTTTGTACATAATAATCAATAGCTTTGTT
>CACFIL010000011.1 GCA_902566315.1 uncultured Pelagibacteraceae bacterium | reverse complement strand
AGTAAAATTTGCTTCAGATAACGTTACAGGTGCATGTCCAGAAGTCTTAAATGCACTTCTTAAAGCTAATGAGGATGACAAAACTCCATATGGTAATGATGAGCTGTCAAAAAATTTACAAAATAAATTTTCAGAAATATTTGAAAAAGAAGTTGTAGTTTTTCCAACAGCCTCAGGAACAGCAGCTAATGCTTTGGCTTTATCAACTATGACCCCTTCTTTTGGAAATATCTATTGTCATAGACTTTCCCATATAAATGTAGATGAATGTGGAGCTCCCGAATTTTATACTGGAGGTGCAAAGTTAGTTAATCTGGACGGTAATAATGGAAAAATTATAGCTGAAGAATTAGATAGTAATATCTCTGGAAAAGGCGTGGTTCATCATACTCAACCCTCATCAGTAAGTATTACTCAATTATGTGAAACAGGCGTTGCTTACAATTTAGATGAAATAAAAAAAATATCAGAGATTGCTCACAAACATGATCTAAATATTCATATGGATGGAGCAAGATTTGCAAATGCATTAGTTTCATTAAACTGTACTCCAGCAGAAATGACATGGAAGTCTGGAATTGATGTACTATCATTTGGAGCAACTAAAAATGGATGCCTAGCAGCAGAAGCTATTATTTTTTTTAAACCAGAGTTAGTTGGAAATTTAGCTTTTTTAATGAAAAGAGCAGGACATTTACTATCAAAGATGCGTTTTGTATCAGCTCAATTAGATGCTTATATTTCAAATGAAGTTTGGTTAAAAAATGCAAAGCATGCCAATGCTATGGGGAAAAAATTAAGCCAAGGTTTACTGAAACACAAAAATATTGAATTAGCTTACCCAACAGATGCAAATGAGGTTTTTGTTAAAATACCAAAAAATATAATTGATCAATTTAATTCGCATGGTTACAAAATTAACGATGATGAGTGGGAAGATAAAGCTGTTCGATTAGTTGCTGCCTGGAATACTCATCCGGATGATGTAGATTCGTTTTTAAATATAATTAAATCTTAATTTAGCTAGGATTTTGTTTAAGGAAATTTATATAATTTACTATTTCATCAAATTTTTCATCCTCAATATCTTTATAACTTGAATTAAATTTACTCTTTACACAAATTGCGACATGTGCGTAAGGATTTCTGCCTTTAGGATGGTTAGGATGATTTGGAAGTTGTCCTTCCAAATAATCGCCAGCTTCCTGAATAATTTTCCAGAGTTTACTTGCGTTTTCTTTGTTCATGCCAATCCAAACCTTGTTTTATCTCGAAATGATCTAGTCTATGATCTAGTATCCTATAAAATCCTATAACAATATTCAATAATCCTAAGGCCTAGATATCTGTGAAAAAAATTAGCTAGCTTCGCTGACTGTGACCTGGCCATTCATGAGTATTGGCACAAGCCAGTCTCTCATTTTTTCTAGTTTATCTTTTTTTTGGTTTTGATAACCTATTAATTCATTGGTGAAAATTATCTTGCTCTCAAACAAATCAATTAGATCTTTGGGCGGCAGTAAGTATTTTAGACTAGACAGGTCAGATGGATAAACATGTGGTTGTGCAGAGCCGCTAGCTTTACGATAGATATGCTTTTGTATCATTTTCAAATATTGAAAAGCTAAGATTGTTTTCCCGATACTAGTGGTTTGAACAGTTATGCAGTCTGATGCAAAAATTGGCTCCCGCCAGAAGTTGATATAACCAGCATTTGCGCCTGAACTACTTACCGTAATTACATTTTCAGAACGATTGGCTTGGTCGTGAAAATGAGAGGACTTAACTCCAGCTGAAACTAACTTAACGTTACCATTTTTTATTGTATCGCTAGTTATTAGATCACCACGGCGAATTTCATTATCGGTTCCAAAGTCTCGAACTTTCCAACCATAAGGAACCTTTCTCTTCAAATTCTTATCATAAACCATTTTGCCCCCAGAGGATTTATAAGGTTTTCCGTTCTCATCAGGAAAATCGAATTGCACAAACCAATAGTCATAAATAAGCTTGGTCATGGCTTCTAATTTTTCAATTATTTTATTACTCAGTTCAATTTTAGAATTTAACGCAGTCAAAAAATTAGCTATTGAGTCTTGCTTTGCTTTGGATGGAACCATAAATTCAATATCCCTGATGACATCCTTACGGATAGTATGGGTGGTTGTACCCCCAGATAATCGCTTAATATATTTCTCATTATTTTTCATTAAATAATACATGAATTGCTGATTCATCTTGCTGTTAAATCTAATCAAAAAAAGATTCATCGCTAACGAAACGGGTTTTTTGAGATCTGGCATTAAATAAACCGTCCCTGGGTTTGCGATTTTGTTCATCAAGATATCATCTGGGTAGACCTTTGTTTTTGACAGATAGTCATATTCGGTCTCGTTTAAATAAATTAGCTGATTTTTAAAATCAGACCGTTCGAAATTTAAAGTCCTAATCATAACCGCAAAATCTGGATTACTTTTTAACGTAATATTTTTTTCCAATACTTCGTAAGATCCATTCGCGTGATAATCTGTAAGAATTTCAATATAGTCCCCTAAGCGAATTTTTTGAAATTCATTCATACTTAAGACTCTTCAAAGCTTTAGTGATTTGGCTTTTTAAAACATCCTCTGTTTCAAATTTTTCGTTCAACTGATTGATATATGATCCTATCTTTTTATCAAATTCCTCTTGAGTTATATCTGAGTATTCAATTTTAATTTCAAAGTACTGACCAGCACTAAGCAAATAATTCTTTGCTTTTATATCCTCATAACTCACTACTACAGAGAAATCATCAACAGCCTCTTTATTGTTAAAGGTATCTATAATTTGCGCTTCATCATTTTTGCTTAAAAGAGTTTTTTGCTTCTTACCTTCTTTAAGCTTCTCACCAAGACTTGAGCCATCTATCAAAACCACGTCTTCTTTGTTGGTTTTATCTATGAACAAGATAGTTACGTTAGTACCAGTGGTAGCAAAGATGTTAGAAGGCATACTGACTACACCCCGAAGCATTCTTTCATCCACCAGTTTTTGGCGAATCTTTTTTTCAATACCACTCTGTGCAGAAATAAAACCTGTTGGTACCACAACAGCAGCCTTTCCTCCTGGTTTCAGTGAAAAAATTATGTGTTGTAAGAACACAAGATATATAGCCATCGTTTCTTTTTTATTAGCTGGTACTTTAGGTATGCCAGCAAAAAAGCGATCAACATTTTCTTTTTTATCAAGTTCATCTCTAAAGTCAGAGAAGTCAAGCTTGAATGGAGGGTTAGCAACTACATAGTCGAAAGTTGCTAATTTACCACTTCTATCTTTATGAGCAGGAATAATAAGTGTGTTTCCCTGAATTACGTTATGTATAGAGTGCACCAGTTTATTGAGAATAAGATTTAAACGGAGTAGGTTGGAAGACTTTTGAGAAATATCTTGAGAATGTATCGTGCACTTATCCTCACCAATTTGGTGAGCGAGACTCATTAATAAAGTGCCTGATCCGGATGATGGATCGTAGCAAGATACATTGCTAATATTCTTTTTTTCAGTATCAGAAACTAAACACTTAGCCATAATTTTAGAAACCGAGTGAGGCGTAAAATACTCGGCATATTTACCACCGCTGTCACTATTATAATCTTTAATGAGGTACTCAAAGATTGATGCGAAAAAATCAAATCCCTCATTAAATATATTTTCAAAACTAAATCCGACCAGCTTATTAACTATAGCCTTACAAAATTCATCACGATTATCAGAGACATATTTGCTTAGATTTTCAAATAAAGCTACCTTTTCTCCCCCACCAGTAATAACTGAAAAGATATCATTATTTTCTTGTGCGATATCTACTAGGGTCTTATCAAAAATATCTGCAAAATTCCCTTCATTTTGCCGTGCGAATAATGAGGTAATAAGTTGCTCCGACTTAATTACAGCTGTTCCTTCACTCAATTCTAGGGTTAGTAATTCAAATTCATTTTTACTATAAGATGCAAGTTTACTTTCCCAGTCACTAGCTTGTCTAAGTTTTTCGTCAACTTGCTTTACTTCATAGACAAACTTATCATGCAAAAATTTATAAAGAAAAACCTGCGTTATGATTTTATACTCATTACCATCGTTACCTAGGCCATAGTTGGCACATACACTTTTTAAATCATCAATCAGTGCTCTCACTTGTTGGGAAAATTCTTGTACTTCACTCATTAAGTTTTATTTCTCATTTGTGTAGTTTGGGATCTTTACGCTGCCTCACCCCTGTACTCCTTTATATACTCTTTAACTAAAAGTGTGTTAATATTTTTTGCAATATCTGCAGTTAACGAAATGTTATTTTTAGTTTTAAACTCCTCAATTATTAGTCGTGTTACCATTTGGTTAACATAATTTTCGTTATCTAGTATTTGCGTGTTCTGCTCTATCTTAAGGTCGACCTCTTTCTTTAAGCCATTAAGTAATTCAAATAATTTACTCTCTCTTTCTGTCAGTGGATCTTTTTCCATTAATCGCTTATGAAGGCGAGCATATTTTTCATCGTTATTATATTTAGCTTTTAAAAGCTGATTGTTTCTATCTAATTCTTTAGCCTTTTCATAAATTTTATTCAGTGCTCTAATATTACTCTCCATTTCCTCTTTGCTGACTTCTGTAAGATTTTTTTTATTAAAAAGACGTTCAAGCTCCTCTTTTAATGAGATAAATTCAGGATCTTGAGGATCAAAATTACCTCCAAGACCCTCCCTCGTCTTTTGGAGCGTATTTTTGAGTTCATCAGCAAGCAGCAACTCCTCTTCTTTTACTTTCGTGAATGCAAAAATAACATCCTCAAGCGCAATATTAAGCAGGTTTTGTGTATCAACTTTATTTGTGAGAGCTTCTTTCAAATTAATCATAGCTAGCCGATTATTAGCTTCACTCAATAAAGTAGAGAGTTTTTGGAAATCTAATCTGTCAAGCATATCGTATTTGCCAGATAAACGAATAACGTTATAAAGATTTTTTGCACTGTTTAGCGCAGTAGTGATCTTTAGTATTTCTTTTCGGTCGTTAATACTCGATATTTGTTGTGAAAACACCTCAGCATTAATAATGTCGAAACGAGATAACTCTTCTTTAATATCTTCGATTTCACGTTGTATTTCCTCCTCAGATTTGAATAAGTTGCTATAGCTCTCAGTCTCGTCTCCTAACTCACTTTCTAATTCCTTAAGATAATCTCTATTTGTTTTTTCAAATTCCTTTTGAATATCTGCAAAATCAATAACATAACCGTATTCAAATTCGTTGAAAGGGCGGTTCACTCTCGTCAAGGCTTGCAATAGATTGTGAGCTTTAATAACCCGACCTAAATAAAGTTTTTTAAGACGTTCGGCATCAAAACCAGTAAGAAGCATGTTATAAACAAAAAGTAAATCTAACTTTCCACGTTTAAAATCCCGAACCCAATCTTCTCTAGTTTCTTTATCACCCTCATCGTAAAGAATAAGCTGAGCAGTTCTAACACCTCTTTTTTTTTCGGCACCCTCTTCGTTTGAAGAACCATATTTTTTTTGAAAAATATCATTCATTTTTCTAGCCTGTGGTGCAGAATCGCAAATCACCATCCCACCGATATCAAAGTCTCCTGTTGTAATACGGGATGTCTCTAAATCTTTGACTATATAATCCAACATTGGTTCAACAAATTTTGGATGTGAATAAAGAAATGTCCTATCCGTATTTCCTTTTAAAACATTTATCTCCTCTAAAGCCTTTTGAAGTGTGAGTTTGTAATTAGTCTCAATTTCCTCTCTGATTAATCTAAGAGTATATCCATCTTTGATCGAAGCATTATAATAATACTTATGAATATAATCTCCAAAGAGTGATCTCGAATTATAATCTTTACCTAATAAAGGTGTGCCTGTTAATCCTATTTTTATTGAAGTACGGTCTGCTTGTTCTAAGTTGGCAAGAAAACTACCTTTAGGATTGTAGCTCCGGTGAACTTCATCAAGAAAAAAAATACGCTGGACATCTAAGTTGTAGTCACTACTTTTCATGACCGATGGGTCATCTTGAAATTTTTGAATATTCACTACTGTTATTTCTTGAGCACCACTACTGTTATGAAGGGCAGCATTATTCTTAATGTCATCAGCAAAAGCTTCTCGAGAATTAATATTGTGGACTACTAGACCTCGATTTCTAAATTCCCCACTTGCTTGTTTCAAAAGATCCAGCCTATCTACAATGAAATAAAACTTTGCAATCTGGCCTTTTTTCTGAAAATAGTTACTAAGGTACCTTACATTATAAAATGCCAGCGCTGTCTTTCCACTGCCTTGTGTGTGCCAGATTATTCCATTCTTTGCTCCACTGTCTAATTTCTTCGAGATAGCTTTGCTTGCAAAAAACTGAGGGTAACGCATTATATGTTTTTGCAATCCATCTTCTTCTTCTACATATGCGAAAGCAAACTCTAAAATAAAAGCTAGTCTTTCTCGACAAAGTAGGGAAGTACAAATTCGATTTGTTGGTGAATCTGGATTTTTATTTTTTTCAAACTCAGGTGAGTTTTTAATGCTGATAAGGTTATTGTCTCTTAAAACCGAAAGCTCATCATTTTCACTTATTGGGAAAAGTATTGAATCAAGATTAAATCCTATCTCTTCACGAAAATAATTGAACTTTGTTTTATTATATGATGACGAGGCATAAAACGCACCTTCTACTGGATGTGGGGAACTTTCATCATATTCCATGTTGTTAGAAAAAATCATCAATTGTGTTATATTTGCAAAATTTCTAAATTTTTTATTTTTAAAACGGCTTTGGATACGTTTATGTTCAGCTATAATACCATCTCTGTTGTTGGGTTTTTTAACTTCAATGAAGATAAGAGGCATGCCATTCAAGAGCACTGTTATATCAGGACGAAATTCGTCTTCGCCGTTTTTATATGTCAATTCAGTGACAACTTGAAAGGTGTTTTGATCAAAGTTCTCAAAATCAATCAATCGTACTCCAGACTTATTGATGAGTTTTTTATAAAAAGCTTTACCTAAATCCTCATTTTCGAGTGCCAAAGAAACTTCATCCAGAGTTTGTCTTGCTTCACTATCACTCAGTCCAGGATTTATTTTTTGAATACTTGAAAGAAAAATTGTGGAAAAAATATTTGTAGATTCTATTTTGTCATAGTCTTGACTCTTTAAAGAAATATATTCATACCCTAGACGCATACAATGAAGTATTGCTGGGATTTTTACTCTTGAGTCCTCATTAAATTTCATAATTAAAGACTAACAAATCCTAAACTACGAGTCTATTTGGTTGAAAATTGAGATTTGTTTTATCTCTAAATGATCTAGTCCATGATCTAGTTTATTGCTTAAATTGATGAGTCTTTAAGCGATTAATTTTTTATGAAAGTTAAATAGTCCGCATAACTAGTGTGAAGTAGTGTGAGGTCGTGTGAGGTAGGGTGTACCACTAGCACCGTAAATAATCGCCAGCTTCCTGAATAATTTTCCACAGTTTACTTGCGTTTTCTTTGTTCACACCTTCACTTTTCTTGTTTTGCCTCAAAAAGTTCTAGTTTGGGAACTAATTACATTATTTTCTCAAGTTTCCAAGCTTCATCTTTAGCATTAAACTTTGCGTTCCAGTCTTTAGATCTTTGATCTTCAAATAAGGCATAAAATTTTTCTTCATCAGTGACATTTGCAATAAAAATCATTTTACCTTCTCGAATGTGCGCCCATTCAAATGATGACGTGCACTTTGCAATTTCATCTTTAAATATACTGTATAATTCTTCTGCATCTTTTTTAGTTCCTTCATACGTTGTTGTTCCAACAAAGTTCATAGTTTGTCCTTTCTTTAATCAATTAAATTAATATAGACTCAATAAATTCCTTATCAATAAGATTGTCAAAAAATTTATCTCAACTTATTATAGTTCCATAACTAGTTGTTCCAAAAAATCCTATATTAGCAGATTTATATTTTAGTTTTTTATTTAATTATTTTTTATTAATTCATACACTTTGGCTCAAATCCAAAGTTTCTGTCCACAAAATAGGCTGATTTTTTAGATTTCCACATCCTATCATTTGCAACTATAGTATGATCTCTGTCTGTGTACTTTTTAATTAGCCAGTCTAAAGATATAGCCATTTGGTGCACGTGATATGCAGCGTGTTTTCTTTCTTTTGTATGATTCTGTAGTTTGGTAGGATCTTTACGTTTTCTATAAGTTTTAAGGTCTGTGAGACCCAAGTTTAATACGTCGACAGTTTTATCTATTTTTTTTTTAATTTTTTCGGAAATTTTTTGTAACCCCATAGTTCAGCTATAGCATAAAGCCCTAGTAAATTATTTACACCTTGTGAATGATACCATACATCTTTAACACCTCTAAAACTGTTATTATTAATGTATCCATCTTTGTATACAACTCTATTAGCTTTTTTTATTCCTTTTTTAATCCATTTTGCTGCTTGTTCTGGTTTATCCTTCCAAGCCAAATATGATAATACAGAAATAGTTCCGTCAGCCATTTGTATAAAACCTTTTGGACCATTTAGTTCTGATAAAGTCCACGGTTCAATATATTTTTTGTATAAAGTATCAATATACTTATCAACAATTTTTATCTGTTCATTAGTAAATTGATCTTTCATCAAATATGCTTGTTGTATATAGGTGCCTCCGTATATTTGAGCTTCATGTGGCCTGTGTGAAAGACATGGGCTGTCACTTTTTGCTTTATGACCGCCATAACAACCCTTATCTTTGCCTTCATCTTTTAGTTTACTAATTTCTTTAGAAGTTAAAGTATTTAGCATTACACCTGCTTCTGCCCAGGCAACCATGACTTCTGCAATAATTGGACCATGCTCATCCATTTTATTATCTACAATTGCAGTGACAATTGCTCCATGTAATAGGGCTAATCTATTAGAATGTTTCTCATGATTAACATATACACTATTTGATCTTAATTCATGATCCTTATTCCAATCATACTTGGTAAGTTCCATTAAATGATCATAATTATTTCCTTTAAGTTCAGGATTTTTTGACTTGCTTACATGATTTATAGCAAGATCCAATTCCCAATATGTTTTTCCCCAACTACCATGACCGTGCACACCTTCTAGTAAACAAGTTTCTTTTGTGAGCTCATTTGCAAAGAAATATTTTGGAATAAAAATATTATTTTTCTTTGCATAAGCATTCCCACAAAACAACAAACTCAGAACCATAATTTCTAAAAGTTTTTTCATTTAAAATCCCCCTCGCCAATTATTTTTAGATTTCAAATCTTTCTCTTCCTGTTTTGAAGTAGGTCTAAATAAATAAAAACCTACTATAACAATAACGAATATACCTAAAATTATTTCAATCATGTTTAATTAATCTCTAAAGTTTATAAATTCAATTGGAAGTCCAATATCAATAGATTTTATGGCAGATATAGCTTCTTGAAGATCATCTCTTTTTTTTCCTTGAGCTCTTAATTCCTCTCCTTGAATTTTAATTTGAATTTTAAGTTTTAGTTTTTTTACATCAGCAATAATCTTCTTAGCATTTTCTTGACTAATGCCCTCTGCTAATTCACTGACTTGTCTGATGGTTCCACCAGCTGCACCTTCTGAATTTTTAATAATTATTACTCTTGGATCTACTTTTCTTCTTATAAGATGGACTTGTAACAATTCATTTACTTGTTTTAATTTTAATTCATCAGGCGCTATTGTAGTTATTATTTTATCTTTTCTTTCAATTGAAATATTAAGTCCCTTAAAATCATATCGGTTCGCAATTTCTCTTAAACAATTTGCAAGAGCATTGTCGAATTCTTGATAATTAATTTTACTTATTACATCAAATGAAGGCATAATTTTAATATTCTATACAATATTACATTTTTTTATGAGAACAACCTTCTTTAATCATTGTTATAATTTTTAAAATTTTAGTATATTTAAATTTTAAATGTCCAAAGGTAAAATTAAAATTCATATAAGAAATAATCACTGGAAAAAAGGTTCTTTGCCATGTGATTTAGAAGGCGAAAAAAATAGTAGTGTCCCTAAAGAATTATTTGAGAATTTTCTCAATAAATATTCTGGTATAAAAGATAAGATTTCATACATAGTTGATTGGGATGATGATAATTGGAAATCTTCTATGAAAGATGCAGATATTTTGCTTACATGGAATTTTCCAACAAATAATCTAAGTAAAATTGCACCAAATTTAAAATGGATACATGTTGTGTCAGCGGGTGTAAATCATCTTTATCCATTTAATTGGCTTAAAAAAGATTTAGTTTTAACAAATAGTAGTGGAATACATTCTAAAAAGGCAGGTGAATTTGGATTAATGAGTGTTTTGATGCTTCAAAATCATATGACAAGAATAATTACTAATCAAAAAAAAAAAGAGTTTGTAACTTTATTAAGTAACCCAATTGATAGTAAAAAAGTTGTAGTGGTAGGTACTGGATCATTAGGTGGGTCAATGATTAAACATATCAGCTCATTAGGAGCAAAAGTTATTGGAGTTAATAGAAGGGGTAGAGCAGTTGAAGGTTGTTCAAAAGTAATAACATTTGATAGGATTGATGAAGTCATACCTGAGGCTGATTTTCTTTATTTAGCTGTTCCAGAAACAAACGAAACAAAAGGATTAATTAATAAGAAAAGATTAGATCTACTTAAAGCTACGTGTGGAATTGTTAATATTGGTCGTCAATCTGTAATGGATTATGAGCATCTAAGAAAAAAATTAAAAAAAAACGAAATTGCTGGAGCTATTTTAGATGTTTTTTCAGAAGAACCCATAAACAGAAATTCTAAATTTTGGGATACACCAAATTTAGTAATTACACCTCATATATCTTCAGATAGTAAAGGAAATTATATAGAGATGGTTTTAGAAAAGTTTTTCAAGAATTTAAAACTATTTATTGAAAAAAAAGATTTGCATAATCAAGTTGATCCTAAACTAGGTTATTAATTATTTTGGTAACCAGGAACTGTACAAAGGGTTATCATTGTTAATTGGAAGTTTGATACTTTTGTTTTGTCTTGATGAACTGTAAACAGCTGTTACAAATTCTAAAGATTTTCTAGCATCCAATAAAGTTACTTCATCACTAACTTTTCCATCAAGTTTATTGGCTATTTCATCAAACATTCCTGCGTACCATGACTTAGGTTTTTCGACTTTTGATAATACTTCATCTATTTGTCTTTGTGTAATAGGAGCTCTTGGTAAAAATACCCATTCATCGTCAGCTGGATTATAAGGTTTATCTGGAGATGCTCCTGATTCTACTGTCAGTCCATCAAAACAGAATTTTAGTCTACTGGTATCATTTGCTGCACCAAGGGTGATTGAGCTAGTAACCAATGTTCCATCTTCCATTTCAATTGATAAAGACGCACAGTCTTCGACCTCAATATCATTTACTCTTGTTGTTAATTTTGCAAATACATTTGAAACTGGGCCTAGTATCATACTCACCAAGTCATGAATATGTATTGAATGACTTAAAATTGCCCCACCTTGTTCACCATCCCAAGTACCTCTCCAAGGTTTTGAATAATAATCTTTTCCTCTATTCCAATGAGTTTCCAATGAGGCGATTAAAGGTTTTCCAGCAAGTCCTGACTTTATTAATGCCTTAAATTTAGAAAATCCTAATCCATACCTATATTGAAATACAGGAAAAATTATCTTTCCTGTTTCTTTACTAATATTTTCTAGCTCATCAATTTCTTTAAGGCTTGAAACCAATGGTTTTTCGCAAATTACATGCTTTCCAGCTTCAAGAGATTTTTTGCACGCAGAAAAATGTAAATGGGGTGGGAGACAAATATCAATTATATCTATTTCCTTTACTTTTAATACATCATCAAAGTTTAATGACATTTTAGTATCATTATTTGACGCCAATATTTTATCTATTGCATCTCTAGTTAAACCACACAATGTATGAACACTAAATCGGTCTGATACTTTTTGAAAATCTTCAAAATGCTTAGCTCCTATATTAGTTCCTATTATTGCTACCCGATATTTTTTCATTTTTTTTCAGCTAATTCTTGAGCTTTAATTGTTACTTCCATTGATAAGTAAGTAAGTTCTTGCGAACAAGCATTATCAGTTCTATTTAAAACATCTTCAATTAAATTAGCAAAGTAGGGGAGTTTAACATTTGAACAGTCAATATGTTTAACTTCGTCATTATTTGCTAAATATAACTGATTTCCTTTTTCAGATTTTGCTAAATCTGTGTATTTTCTAATTTCAATAAAACCTTTATCACCCAGGACAAATAACCTTCCATCTCCCCAAGTGGGAAGCGCATCAGGAGTAAACCAATCTAAACGAACATATCCATGACCACCATTTCCAGTAAGATTAACTTCACCAAAATCTTGAAAACCAGCAAATTCTTTCCTAGTCGTATTTTCAACTAACGCATGATTTACTTTAGCTTCATTTGAATTTGTAAATACTAAAAATTGATGAATTTGATGTGAGCCTATATCTGTTATTATTCCACCATAACTATCACGATCATAAAACCAATCTGGTCTTTCATAATTACCTTGTCTATGCGGACCAGTGCCAATTGTTTGTTTTACTTTTCCAATTTTACCATCAGCGACCAGTTCTTCTGCTTTTGCAACAGCTGCTACATGAAATCTTTCTGAAAAATTAATTGACCAAATTTTTCCTGTCTCCTTAACTGTTTGTTTTAGATTATTAAGTTGCTCAAGTGTTGTACATCCTGGTTTATCAACCATAACATCTTTTCCAGCTTTCATTGCTTCTATAGATAGATTTGCTCTATCTTTAGGAATGGATGAAATTAAAATCATATCAATTGTATCATCATTTAAAATATCACTTTTATTATCTACTCTTTTAATTTGAGGATATTTTTTTCTAAATTCATCTAAAGTTAACGGAGAACCTTGTGTCCAAAAATAATTACAACTACATCCCTCTTTAAGCATCTCATCAAGCATGTCAAAGATATGACCATGATCAATACCCAATACTCCAAGATTTATAGTTTTAATCATAAACTATTTTAACAGAATAAAAGTTTTAAATAAGATTTTAATTATTGGGAAGGGTTATTCTCTACAATAACTGTTTCTTCAGTTCCCACCGGTTTTATCGGGTCTTCGATAGGCTCTGTCGCTGGATTAAGTTCTAATCCAATAGGTGTTATTGTTGTAGGAAGAGGTGTGAATTGAGAGTCAGGGTTTTCAATAACTTCTCTAACTTTCATCCTGTAAACTCCATATGCTCCTATTAAACAGTGAAATATAATTAGAAATACAAAATAACCATTTTCTCCAATTAAATCCATAAACATAGAACATAAAAAGGGTCCACTAATTGCACCCATTCCAAATGTAAATTGTAAACCTGCACCTGCAGCCACAAATTTTTCTTTAGCTATAAAATCATTAGTGTGAGCGAAAATTAATGCAAACATAGGAAGACTAAAGAATGCATAAAGACCTGTAAAAATATAAAACCAAAACTTTGAGCTCGCTAAACCTTCAGGTAAATGCATCGTTCCCACTGAAAAAATTGCACATAACGCAAAGAAAGCTGATGCAAATGTGGAATATACTGTAACAGTTCTTCTATCATAAATGTCTGATAGTTTACCAATCGGCCATTGTGAAATTGCACCAGAAATAGCAATTAAAAATGTCACAAAAGAAATTTCAAAAATACTAAAATTCATTGAGGCTGCATATACAGCTATTAAAGCAAACATTGCTGAGTGACAAATTCCACATAAAAGTGCGCTTACCATTCCAAAAGGAGAGACCTCATAAAGTTCTTTAATTTTCATTCCAATAATTCTTTTAAATTTTGGTGGTTTTTTCTTAGTTAATAATATTGGAACAAGTGACAACGACATGAATAAAGAAACAAGTATAAATGGCTGAAAATTTTCTGGCTTACTGAAGTTTAAAAAAAACATTCCAATTGCCATAGATGCGTAAAGAACAATCATATAAATTGATAAAACACTTCCTCTATTTTTATTGCTTGCTCGGTCGTTTAACCAGCTTTCAGCAATTGTATATAAACAAACCATTGAAAAACCTGAGGCAATTCTCAATATAAACCATGTAAATGGATTGATGATTATGGAGTGTACTAAAATAACGATAGAAGCAATTGATGCAAAAGCAGCAAATACTCTTATATGACCAACTCTTGATACTAAAATTGGAACTGTTTTTGCTCCTATAAAATAGCCTACAAAATAACCTGACAGCATAAAGCCAGTTGCCGTTAAGCTGAAACTTTCATGAACAGCTCTTACTCCAAGTAAAGAAACTTGAAAGCCATGAGCTATCATAATTAGACCCATACCTGTGAATAATGCCCAGGAATTTTTAAGTATCTTTTCCATAATTGCGCTATCTATGGATGATTTGATAGTAAATCAAGAAATTAATTAATAATTTTTTCAGGCTCTCTTAGTTTAATAAATGAGTGAATGCCTAAAGTGATTATGATCACGGCACCTCCAATGATCGTCTCCAGAGTTGGCTGCTCCTTAACAACTAACCAAACCCAAATTGGACCTATTATTGTTTCTAATAAGAAAAATAGATTTACTTCCTCTGCTGGTATAAATCTTGGTGCGATTGTTACCAAAACAAAAGGTAGGGCTACACAAATAATGCACATTATTGGTATATAAATTTGATCTGTTCCAATTAGATAAAAGTTTTCAACAAAAAAGAAAGCAAATACTGCAACTCCTAATTTCCCCATTACAGCAGATGGCAAAAGATCTCTGTCTTTAGCATATCTGATAAGAACAGCATTTACAGCTAATCCAGAAGCTGTAACAAATCCCATTATATTCCCAAAAAGATTACCGACTTGGAGAGAGTCATAAAAAATAAATAAAGCCGCTAAAAATGTGATGAAAATGGCGATCCAAGTCCCTTTACTAGGCATTTCTTTTAAGAATATTGCCCCAAGTATTGCGGAAAGCATTGGGGCTAAAGCAATCATAATCAATGTATTGGCTACATTAGTATTTTGAATAGATACAATGAAAGTGATGTTGCAAATAGAAAAGCTAATTGCGTAAAAAATACCAACTGTACCAACTTTTAAAAAAGCATTAATAAAATTTTGCCTATAAAATAACAGCAATCCAACTAAAACTATAACGAAAGGTATGGCTCCTCTATAAAAAAGCATTCCCCATGTTTCTATGTCTGAAAGCCTGATAAGTAATGAATCAGGTGTAATAAACATTACAGCTACGAAGGCTAGTAGTGAACCTTTCTTTTGATCAGATAATTTATTCAAGCTCTTAAACCTTTCCAAAATATCTTAGCAAGATTGATTTTAGAAAGGTCATAGTATGTTTTTAATCCAGTAGGAGACGTTACATTAATATCTCCATTTAGTTTCTGATCTATGAAGTCAATTCCAGCAAAATAAATATTATCATTCTTTAATTTTTTTCCTATAAGTTTTGAAATTTTTATTTCTTGTTTTGTAAGTTTTGTTAGTTTAGGCACAGCACCTTTGCTCATATTACTCAAATATGAACCTTTTTTAGGAACTCTTGAGATTGCTCCACATACTTTACCATTAATAATAAAAACTCTTTTATCTCCTTTAGATATATTTTTTAAAAATCTTTGAAACATAGAATGACCATTTTTATTTAAAAAATTTGTAATAAGTTTTTTATTAAACTTATTTTTAATTAAATGGATTTGATTACCTCCATATCCATTTATGGGTTTCATAATCATACTTTTATTTTGTTTATAAAATTTCTTAATATCTTCTATATTATTTGAAAATAATGTATTAGGCATATATTTTATAAAATGCTTTGAGTACAGTTTTTCTGATACATTTCTGATAGCAGTAGGATTATTTATTACTTTTACTTTTTTTAAACCATCTAAAATTAGAGTAGTTATTAAATATTCTGAATTAAATGGAGGATCCTGCCTAATTAAAATAAATTTAAGATTTTCAACATCAATTTTTTGTTTTTTATAAATTTTATAAAATTTTTTTTTTTCATAATTAAATTTTACAAATACTCCATTTGCATATGTTTTATTTTTGATAATGGATAAGTTTGAAGGAGTATAATAAAATATTTTATATCCTAGTTTCTGAGCTTCATGAGCTAAAAATATTGATGTGTCAGATAATATGTTAATTTTATCTAAAATATCACCTTGTATGCCTATTATTTTATTTGTCATATAAATCTTCTAAATTTTGAAATTTAGAGAATTTATTTATAACATGACTGGCGACTGTTTCTTTATTATTGATAATCTTATTTAGATGTTCCAAGTATTTAGTTTCGTTTGTACCGCTTTTTCCAATAAAATCTCTCTTTTCTAAGCCTTTTTTAGCAATTTTTAATAAGTTAGAGGTCCAATAAATCATATCTTTACCCATTAAATTTGTATCGAGTCCTTTCATAGGTGCATCTTTATACGCATTCAATAAATCTTTCTTTTCCCATTTTGAAATAAACTCTAATGCTTCGTCTAAATTACCATATAAGAGACCAGTGAAAAAAGCAGGACCTGCACATATACAATTCCAACCACAAGTATCCATAGATCTTAATTCAATATATTGTTTTAATCTATTCTCTGTAAATATAGTACTTAAATGCAATCCAAGATCGTCAATTCTTGGTAAAGATTTATTTATTTCTTTAATATTACCGTTCATATAATCAGAAAATTTATAATTTTTACCAGATAAATATTTATCATTTTTTTTTATAAACAGTATTGGATAATCTATTACAAAATCAGCATATTTTTCAAAATCAACATTTTCTAAAAATATTTCCGGAAGACCACCTCTGGATGTTTCTTGCCATACTTTTGATCGGTATGATAAGTATTTACTATCTTTTTTCTCAACAATCGATGAGTTTGCAAAAAGTGCAATACTTAATGGAACCAAACTATTTGCTAATTTAAACTTTTTTATAAAATCATCTTCAGATGTGTAGTCTAGATTTAACTGTGTCCCAGATGTTCTATACATCATATCTAAACTGAGCGATCCACCTTTAGGCATATCTTCTGTCATTACTTCATATCTTTTTTTAGGATTGTTTGGAATTTCAGACAACTTAGATATTGGATCAAATCCAGCACTAACTATTTTTAAATCTAATTTTTCTACAACTTGTTTAAGCTCAAACAAATAATTATTAGCTTCAGAGCATACTTCATGAATATTATTTAATTGAGCACCTGCAAGCTCAATTTGATTACCTGGTTCTAAAGTTATACTCTTGTTATCTTTATTTAACGCTATAACATTCTCACCTTCATATGATGGTTTCCAACCAAATTCATATAAAATTTTGAAAATCTCTTTAATTGTAGAATAATTAATTCTTTTATTATTCTTTTTATAGAAAAGGAATTTTTCATGCTCGACACCAATTTTAGTATTAATAGGCTCCTTAATTCCTAATTTAAAATGATCTATTATGTTATCTTTATTCATATTAATGATCTAATCACTCTTACTTAGATATTCAACAGCTTCACTTATACTGGTTAATTTGTTAGAACAAGTTTGGTTTTTACATATAATAACACTTGGTTTTGTATCATTATTTAATTGGTAAACAAATGTTGCAATTCCTAGATATTCTTTTTGTAAAAAAAGCTGCATTTCCCTAATAGACTGAGATGTACCACTGAATGTGAATGATAAGCTATTATCGCAAATATCTAGGGTTTTAATAAAGCTAAACATTTGTGAATAATAAGAGTTTAAAACCTGATGAAATGATTTTTTAAGAACCTCATTTCTTTCAGACCATATTTTATCATTTGTAATTGAATATAATTTATTTGAAATTAGTAGATAAATACTATTACCATTTGGTATATTGCTATCATTCAAGTCTAATGGACTTGCAAACAAATCATTATCTTTAATAATATTTTTCTGGAACAGCTGCGTTTCTTTATTAAAGAATAATTCCCAAGTATCATTCATAATTTTTATTGATTTTTCTAAAGCTTTTTTGTCAGCATTAACCTCATAAAGTGTTATCATTAGTAGAGCATAATATACATAGTCCTCAAGAAAAGTTTCTATTTCTTTATTTTCATAACAATGAATAATTTTTTGATGCAATTTTTTATTTAATATTTCAATTGTTTCTATTGTCTTAATTCTTAAATCTTCATCGTCTAAATTTACTGAAGTTTTTAGAAGAACTTGGAGCATATACGCATTTAAATCAGTTTGCGATTTATCGTCAAAAAATGGTTTTATTCTTTTTTTTCTTACATCTAGTAATTTATTTTTTATTCGATCTAGGTTATTTTTATCTTCATCAAGTATTAAATTTTTTTCCACCAAAATGTTATTGCCTTCAAAATTACCGCTCTCCGAAATTTCGTACTTATTTTCTAGTAATTTAATGTCTTCTTTTAAAAGATTTTTTAATTCTTCATATGACCAAACATAATATTTTCCTTCAACACCCTCACTATCAGCATCATATGCTGAACCATACAACTTTTCATTATTTTTGAATTCATGATTAAAGTATTGAATTGTTTGTAAAAGTTTATTTTTAAAATAATCATTTTTTGTATTTTGATAAAATTTAGTTAAGAGATCGATGAATTGGATATTGTCATAAAGCATTTTTTCAAAGTGAGGAATTATCCATTTTTCATCAACAGCATATCTTGAAATTCCTCCTTCTAGTTGATCATAAATACCTTTGGAACAAAGATTATTGAGTAAAATTTCAACAGGCTTAAAATAATTATTATTTTTAGTCTTTAAAAAAAAGTAAAACATTGCATCAAATAAATAAAATTGGGGGAACTTTGGGGCTCCTTTGAAACTTCCATTATTTTCATCTAAATAATTAATAATTTTTTCAACAAATGGCTCCAATGGCTGATTTAAAACTGCAGATCTTTGATTAATTTTTGAAAATATTTTTTTAACTTGTGGCGCTTGAGCTAAAATTTTTTCTCTATTTTCATTGTAGACGTTATGTACGTTGTTTAAGACTTTTTTAAAGTCAGGTCTTCCTTGAATTTCTTTGGGAGGAAAATATGTTCCACCTGTAAATGGCACGCCATTTTCGTCTAAAAACATTGATAATGGCCATCCACCTTGAGCTCCAGTAAGTATTGATAAACTTTTTTGAAATACATAATCCAAATCAGGTCTTTCCTCTCTATCAACTTTAATATTTATAAACTTTTCGTTCA
>CACFIL010000010.1 GCA_902566315.1 uncultured Pelagibacteraceae bacterium | reverse complement strand
TTGTCATCAAAATTTTCAATATTTTTTTTAAAAGATTTTAAATTTTTAATAAATAAGTTTATTGCGCTAACAATATTTTGTTTGTTACTAAAAAAAATGTCTCTCCACATAATTTCGTTTGATGCAGCTATCCTTGAAAAATCTCTTAACCCTCCCGCACTAAATTTAATTACATCTTTTTTTTGAGTTTTTTGAAAATCTTGAGCAGTTTTTATTAAGTTGTAAGCTATCAAATGGGGTAAATGACTTGTAATTGAAAATATCCTATCATGAATTTTCTCATCCATAATTATTACTTTAGAACCAATTTTTTTCCAAAAATTTACCAATTTTTTCTGTTTTGTTTTGTTTTTGTCATTAAAAACTATGCACCATTTTTTAATAAATAGACTTTTACTTCCATACATTGGTCCACTTACCTCTGATCCAGATATTGGATGACTCATAATCCAATCAAGTGACTTTGACAGTCTATTCTTTTTTATTTTTCTAATATTTTCTTTTGTGGAACCTACATCAGTGATTAAAGATTTTTTACCTAAATGCCTATTTAAGTGAGGGATAACTCTTTCGTACTGACTCATTGGAGTAGCAATTACAACAAAATCCATATCTGAAATTTTATTATCAAGTTTTTTTAAAATAATTATTTTATCATTTATTTTTTTAATTTCTTTAATATTTTTTTTTGATTTTTCATAAACAAAAAAGTTTCTAGAAGTTTTTTTATTTATGGATGCTCTTAAAATTGAAGATCCAATTAATCCACAACCAACGATTAATATATTTTTAAACATTTTTAAAAATTTTTTTCATCTGTTTAATTAAAAGTATATTTTCTTTCACATTTCCAATTGTAAGCCTCAAGCAGTTTTTAATACCATACGAATTCATCTCTCTAAGAATAATTCCTGATTTTTCAAGATTTCTCTCAACAAAGCTTGCATTTAATTTACAACTTTTAAAATCTAAAAGAAAAAAATTTGGTCCAATTTCATTTGTTTGAATACTATAAGAATTCATTATTTTTTTTATTTTTCTAGCCCAATCTAAATTATGTTTTACAGATTTTTTTATAAAGCTTTTATCTTTAAGAGACTCAACTGCACATTCCTGTGCTATCTTATTTACATTAAATGGTGGTTTAATTTTATATAAAGCATCTACAATTTTTTTGCTTCCATAACCCCATCCAACTCTTAGAGATGCAAGACCATAAATTTTTGAAAAAGTTCTTAATATAAATACATTATTTTTATTTTTAAAAAGTTCCAAGCCAGATCTATAATCTTTATTTAACATATATTCAAAATATGCATCATCGACTACCAATAAAATTTTTTTATTTAATCGCTTCCTTAGGTCTAATAGTTGATTTTTAGAAATATATGTGCCTGTAGGATTATTTGGATTAGCTATAAATACAATCTTAGTTCTTTTAGTTGTTTTTTTTATAATTTCATCATTTGATACCTTAAATTTTTTTTCTTTAGAAAATAAAACTTTTGCTCCTACTATTTTTGCATAAATTCTGTACATTAAAAAACTGTACTCTGGCACGACTACTTCATCTCCTTTGTTTAAAAATAACTGACATAGCATTTGAATAATTTCGTCAGATCCAGATCCACAGATAATCTGATTTTGTTTGCAATTATATTTTTTTGAAATTGTGGATGTTAATTCCTTAAATTTCCCATCCGGATACTTTGATATATTATTTTTGGATTTTATTATTGCTTTATTAGCATTTTTACTCATGCCTAAGGCTGATTCATTAGCTGATAGTTTTATAATACTTTTTTTTTTGTTTAAGAAGGATCTTCCAGGCTTGTAGGCCTCTAGGTTTAATTTTCTAAATAATGGAGTATTCATGATGCTTAATTTTATTAATAAATAGTCAGATAATTAGATAATACAATCAATAATTCTAAAAAAATTGACATCTAAAAAGCTATCTTATAAAAGCATTTTGCGCTGATTTAACTGAATTGCGAGCGCTTTAAAAAACCTGCTAAATAAGTTTTTTTTCTCACAATTCATTTCAGCAAAATTTTTATGAGCAATTTAAATGAAATGAAAAATATAATTATTGGGAAAACTCTTAAGCTTGATTGTGGCAAAGAAATATCGAACTTTCCATTAGCTTATGAGACCTATGGAAATCTTAATGAGAAGAAAGATAATGCTATATTAATTTTTCATGCGCTAACAGGCGACCAGTATGCTTCAGGCATCAATCCAATTACAAAAAAAGAGGGTTGGTGGAACTATGCAGTTGGTCCAGGTAAGTCATTCGATACTGATAAATTTTTTGTTATCTGTGCAAATGTTATTGGTGGATGCATGGGATCCTACGGACCAGGAACTATTGATCCTTTAACCAATAAACCTATAGGTACAAATTTTCCTGTCATTACAATTAACGATATGGTTAACGCCCAATACAATTTATTAGATTACTTTAAAATAGAAAAATTATTTGCAGTTGCTGGCGGCTCCATGGGTGGAATGCAAGTTTTACAATTCGTATCAAACTTTCCGAATAAGGCTAGAGTAGCTTTACCAATTGCCTGTACAGCTAGTCATTCAGCTCAAAATATTGCTTTTAATGAACTTGGAAGACAAGCAATAATGTCTGACAGCAATTGGAAAGAGGGATTGTATGATGAAAAATCAACAAATCCAGATAAAGGTCTAGCTGTTGCTAGGATGGCTGCTCATATCACATATTTATCAAAACAAGGTTTACAAGAAAAGTTTGGAAGGAATCTTCAAGAAAGATCTGACCTAAAATTTGGATTTGATGCTGACTTTCAAATTGAGAGTTATTTGAGATATCAAGGATCTGTATTTGTGGATAGATTCGATGCAAATAGTTATTTGTATATCACTAGAGCGATGGATTATTTTGATTTAACTAAACAACATGGAGGAAACCTTTCCAAAGCATTTAAAGATACTAAAACAAAATTTTTCATCATTTCCTTTACTTCTGATTGGTTATACCCAACCTCAGAGAATAAAGATATTGTAATAGCGCTTAATGCAATTGGTGCTGATGTTGGTTTTGTAGAAATAAAAACTGACAAAGGACACGATTCCTTTCTATTAGACGTACCAGACTTTTTAAGCACTATTAAAAATTATTTAAATACAACTTATTCTAATATCAATGAAAGAAGAATTTAAAGTTATTTCTAAGTTTATTGAGGAAAAATCAAGAGTCTTGGACGTTGGATGTGGTGATGGAATTTTGATGGAATATCTATTAAAAAATAAAGTGGTAGATGTTAGAGGACTTGAAATTTCTAAAGAAAAAGTAAAAAAATGTTTATCTAAAGGTTTAGCTGTTATTGAAGGTGATGCAGAGAATGATTTAAGGCAATTTCCAGATTTATCATTTGATTACGTAATATTAAGTCAAACTCTTCAAGCATTTATGAACCCAGAAAATGTTATTGAAAATTTATTACGAGTAGGAAAAAAGGTAATTGTTACAATTCCAAATTTTGGACATTGGAAAGTTAGATTAGATTTGCTATTAAAAGGAGAAATGCCAGTTACAAAAAATTTACCTTATCAATGGTATAATACTCCCAACCTACATATGTGTACAATTCAAGACTTTTATAATTTTTGTAACAACAAAAGAGTTAATATTTATAAATCAATTTCTTTAAATGGAGAGAAAATTTCAAATATTACAACTTCAAATTTAAAATATAAAAACCTAATATCTGAATTAGGTATTTTTTTATTAGAAAAGTAGAATGAAAATAGAAATTGTAAAATGTTTAGAAGATAATTTTTCATATTTATTAATTGATGAGTTAACAAAGTCTACCATTGTAATAGATCCTAGTGAAGCAGAGCCTATTATAAACAAAATTGAAAGTCTTAATCTAAAATTAAGATTCATAATGAATACTCACCATCATTATGATCACGTTGGAGGCAATAAAGAACTCAAGAAATTATATAATGCTAAGGTTATAGGTTTTAACGAGGATAAACATAGAATACCTGAAATAGATATATCTTTAAAAAATGATGAAACTTGGAAAGACGGTGTATTTGAAGCAAAAGTTTTTCATATTCCAGGACATACTTTAGGCCATATATGTTTCTATTTTTTTAATGAAAATGCATTATTTTCTGGCGATACATTATTTTCATTAGGTTGTGGAAGAGTGTTTGAGGGTACTCATGAACAGATGTTTAATTCTTTGCAATTGTTAAAGAATTTACCAATTGAGACAGAAATTTATTGTGGACATGAATATACATTAAAAAATTCAGATTTTTGCCTAAAATACGATCCAGAAAATAAAGCTTTAATTTCGAAAATTGAATTTATAAAAAATCGACTGGCCAAAGGTCAGCCAACTATTCCATCGACACTTGAAGAAGAGCTACAAACAAATATTTTTTTAAGATCAAAAAATGTTGAAAACTTTTCAAAATTGAGAGTTTTAAAGGATAATTTCTAGCTTATTCAGCTTGACTAAAATAAGGCCCTGACTATATTGCTGATAATTAAAAATTAGGATCGTTAATGTCATACGCAGTTATACAAACAGGTGGAAAACAATACAAAGTCTCAGCTGGCGAAATAATTAAAATAGAAAAATTAGCTGAGTCAAATCCAGCCACTAAAGTGAAATTTAATGAAATTTTAGCTTATGGAGATGATAAAAGCATTGAGTTAGGTGCACCAACTGTAGATGGTGCGAAAGTTGAAGCTGAACTATTAAAAAATGGCAAAGAAAGAACTGTTCTAATTTTTAAAAAAAGAAGACGAAAAAATTCAAGACGTAAAAACGGACACAGACAACAGTATTCACTAATAAGAATTAACAAAATTTTTTCAAAAGATGGTAAAATTTTATCAGAAGCTGAAAAGATGAAAAAAAGCGAAGTTGTAGTTAAGGAAGCTAAAAAAGAAAAAAATGAGGCTTCAAAATAAATAGGTAATTTATGGCAACAAAAAAAGCAGGTGGATCATCAAGAAATGGAAGAGATAGTGCAGGCCGAAGACTAGGTGTGAAAAAATATGGTGGTGAATTAGTAATACCTGGAAATATAATTGTAAGACAAAGAGGCACTAAAATTTTTCCTGGGGAAAATGTTGGAATGGGTAAAGACCATTCAATTTTTTCTGTTGTTAAAGGAAAAGTAGTCTTTAAAAAAAGTAAATCAGACAGAACTTACGTATCAGTAAAGCCTAATTAGTAAACAGCTAATTAATTCTGTAAAATCATGAAATTTCTCGATCAAGTTAAGATATGTGTAAAAGCTGGGGACGGTGGATCTGGTTCTCCTAGTTTTAGAAGAGAAAAATTTATTGAATTTGGAGGACCTGACGGAGGTGATGGAGGAAAAGGCGGTTCTATTATTCTTGTTTCAGAGAGAAATTTAAACACACTGATTGATTTTAGATACCAACAGCATTTTAAAGCTGAGCGAGGCAAAGATGGGAGTGGGAAAAATAAAACAGGAAGAGGAGGAGAAGATTTATATTTAAAAGTACCGATTGGAACACAAGTATTTGAGGAAGATAATAAAACCCTGATATTTGATTTTAAGGAGGAAAATGAAAAATTTGTTGTAGCTGTAGGTGGTAAAGGAGGTTTTGGTAACACAAGGTTTAAATCATCAACAAACAGAGCTCCAAAGAAATTTACCAAAGGTGCAGTTGGTGAAGAATTCTGGATATATTTACAACTTAAGACAATTGCTGATATAGGAATCATTGGATTGCCGAATGCAGGAAAATCTAGTTTATTAGCATCATTAACAAGCGCCACTCCTAAAATTGCCAATTATAAATTCACCACTTTAAATCCAAATCTTGGTGTCGCAATGTATGACGATAAAGAAATAACTTTAGCAGATATTCCAGGATTAATTGAAGGAGCACATCAAGGAACAGGATTAGGGATTAAATTTTTAAAGCATATTGAGAGATGCAAAGCCCTTTTGCATCTAATTGATATATCAGAGAGTGATTTAGCAAACTCATATCTTCAAGTGAGAGATGAAATGGGTAAATACAGTTCTGAGCTTTTAAAAAAGCAGGAAATAATAGTATTTAACAAAATGGACCTAATTGATGAAGCTGAAATAAAAGAAAAAATTAAAGATTTTGAAAAAATTATCAAGAAATCTGCTTTTACAACATCAACACTCGATAAAAAATCTGTATCTGATATTAAATCAAAATTGCTTAATTATGTATCTTAAAGATTCAAAGACGGTTGTTATCAAAATTGGATCATCTTTATTGATTAATGACCAAAAAATTGTAAGAGAAAAATGGCTGTCAGAATTTGCAAAAGATGTTCAACACCTTCAAAAATTAAAAAAAAATATCATTTTGGTCAGTTCGGGGGCGATTGCTTTAGGTTGTAAAAAATTAAAATTAAGTAAAAAAAAATTGAGACTTGATAAAAGTCAAGCAATAGCTTCAATTGGCCAAATTGAGTTAATGAATCTTTTTAAAAAAACTTTTAATAAGTCAAATATCAATCTTTCTCAAATTTTGTTAACTCTTGAAGATACAGAAAAAAGAAGAAGAGCTATTAATGCAAAGAGGACTTTTGAGAATTTATTTAGTCTCGGTTTTATTCCAATAGTAAATGAAAATGATAGTATTGCCACTTCTGAAATTAAGTATGGAGATAATGATAGGCTAGCTTCAAGGGTTGCACAAATATCAAGTGCAGATTGTTTAATTTTATTATCTGACGTAAATGGTCTTTACTCAAAAGATCCAAAATTAGATAAAAAAGCTAAATTAATTCGTGAAATAAAAAATATTGATCAAAATGTAGAAAAGTTAGCAACAAATAAAACTGGAGAATTTGGATCTGGTGGAATGAAAACGAAGATTGATGCCGCTAAAATTTGTCAATTCTCAGGGTGTCATATGGCGATTGCTAATGGCTTAATAAATAGACCAATTCAAAAAATTTTAACTAAAAATATATGTACTTGGTTTTTGCCTAAAATCTCAAAATTAGATGCGAGAAAAAAGTGGATTATAAGTTCAGTTTCTCCAAAGGGAGAAATAGTTATTGATGAAGGTGCATTATCAGCTTTGAATAATGGGAAAAGTTTACTTGCTGCAGGGATTAAGGATGTTCAAGGTAGTTTTAGCAAAGGTGATCATATCAAAATCCTAAGCAATAATATGACCGAATTAGCTAGAGGATTAAGTAGTTTTTCCTCAGAAGAAATTTTGAAAATTAAAGGTAAGCACTCTAATAAAATAAATGATATTTTAGGTTATGTTTCAAAATCAGAAGTTATTCATAAAGATGATATGGTATTAATCAAATGAATAAAACTTTAGAAAAAATTGGTTCAAATGCGAAAATTGCTTTTCAAAACAAAATAAGTAACAAAAGTAAAAATAAGGTATTAAATTATTACATTCAACTTATTTTAAAAAACCAAAATAAAATTTTGGACGAAAACGCAAAGGATATAAAAATTGCAAAATCTAAAAAACTGAGAGAGAATTTAATCAAAAGACTTGCTCTTAATAATGAAAAAATAAGAGCAATTATTAAGTCAATTAAAACTATTTCAAAATTTAAGGATCCAGTAGATGTTGATATAGAAACCTGGAAAAGACCAAACGGCTTAAAACTTAAGAAAGTATCAATTCCAATTGGTATTATTGGTGTAATTTATGAAAGTAGACCAAATGTTACTTCAGATGTATCCGCACTTTGTTTTAAGTCTGGGAACTGCGTAATATTAAGAGGAGGGTCAGAGGCTTACTTTAGTAATAAAATTTTAGCTGATCTTTTTAGAAAATCTTTAGAAAAAAATAAAATAAATAAGAATTTTGTTCAGTTTATAGAGAATAAAAATAGAAAACTGGTCGACTATATGCTTTCAAAAATGTCAGAATATATAGATGTTATTATTCCAAGGGGTGGAAAAAATCTTGTAAAAAAAGTTCAAGATTTGTCATCTGTTCCTGTAATTGGTCACCTTGAAGGTATGTGTCATACATATATTGATAAAGATGCTAATCTCAAGATGGCAAAGAAAATATTAATCAATGCTAAATTACGAAATACCAGCATTTGTGGAGCTACTGAGACACTTTTAATACATAAAAATAAATCTAAAAATATAAATGAGATATTAAATGAACTCACTGAAAGAGGTTGCTCTATTTATGCTGATAGAAAAATTTATAAATTGTTTAATGGAAATGCAAAATTAGCAAATGATAAAACTTGGTCGAAGGAACATTTATCTGCAAAAATATCTGTAAAATTAGTAAATAATATTAATGATGCAGTAAATCATATTAATAAGTATGGAACAATGCATACAGATGCGATAATTACAAATAATAAAATTTCTGCAAAATTTTTCATTAAAAAAATTAAAAGTTCGATCGCAATTCATAATTCTTCAACACAGTATGCTGATGGAGGTGAATTTGGTTTTGGGGGGGGAAGTTGGAATTTCAACAAATAAACTTCCACCAAGAGGTCCTGTTGGACTAAACCAGCTAGTTAGTTATAAATATGAGGTATATGGATCTGGACAAACAAGGAAATAAAAAAAAAATTGGTATTCTTGGGGGCACCTTTGATCCAGCACATAAAGGACATTTAAGTATCTCTAAAGAAGCAAAAAAAAGATACGATATTGATAAGATTATTTGGGCGGTGACAAAAAAAAATCCATTTAAAGACAAAAGTGGTTTAAGTTTAGATAAAAGAATAAATTTTGCAAAAAAAATTGCTCAAAAAAATCCGTTTATAAAAGTAAAATATTTTGAAGATAAAATTAAATCAAATAGAACAGTTGACCTGATAAAGTATATAAAAAAAAATAATAAAAATGCTGATATTTATTTCATAATGGGAGCAGATAGTTTAATTAATTTTCATAAATGGAAGAATTCTGATTTAATTTCATCTATTTGTAACATTCTGGTATTTGATAGAGATAGATATAAGGCTAAATCGTTAAGCTCTAGTAGCTTTAGAAAATACAGTAAAAAAAGCTTAAAATTCATAAAATTTAATAAGGTCAATATTTCATCTTCTAAATTAAGAAAAATTTGATACTCTAATAAGTAATTAATGGACAAAAACTCTTCTCTTCACAAAGATGTGGTCAATATTTTAGATACAAATAAAGCCTTAGATATTGTTTCAATAGATTTGGATGGAAAATCATCAATAGCAGATCAAATGATAATCGCTAGTGGAACGTCTTCTAGGCATATCCAAGCTTTGTCAGAACAAGTATATGAATATTTAAAAAAAAATGGTGTTAGCAATTGTAAAATTGAGGGAAGAGAAAGTAGTGATTGGAAACTTGTGGATGGAATAGATCTTATTATTCATATTTTCAATCCTGAAAAAAGAAAATTTTATGAATTAGAAAAAATATGGTCTGAATTAATTCCTAAAGAAAAAGTAATTATATGATGAAAAAACTTAAAACGTATTTTTTATCATTATTTATTTTTTTTTTTTTAACTAGTATTGTTAGTTCATCAGAAGAGAATGATATTTATAAAAAAATAGACGTTTTTTCAGAAGTCTTAGATAAAATTAATAAAGAATTTGTTGATGATGTAAACCAAAGCGATGCAATGGATGCTGCAATTAATGGTGTTCTTCAATCCTTAGATCCTTATTCTGCTTATATGTCACCGGATTCTTATCAAAGTATGCAAACGGAAACGAGTGGAGAATTTGGAGGACTGGGAATTGAAGTTAGCATGGAAGCTGGGGTAATAAAGGTAATAACACCTATGGACGACTCACCTGCGGCTGAAGCAGGAGTTAAGGCTGGTGATTACATTGTAAGAATTAATGATATTCAGGTTCAAGGTAAGTCTTTAAGTGAAGCAGTTGACATAATGAGGGGTCCCGTAGGTTCAGATATTGAAATAACAGTAAGAAGAAGGGGTGAGCGAAAGGCATTAATTTTTAATATTACTAGAGAAAAAATTAAAGTTTCATCAGTAAAATCTGAGATATTAGATAATCAAACTGGTTATTTAAGACTTACCTCTTTTAATGAAAACAGCAGTGGTCAAATTAGAAATAAAATTAGAGAGTTTAAAAAAAATGAAAATGTTAAAAATTATATTTTAGATTTAAGAAATAATCCTGGTGGACTACTTTCTCAGGCAATTAAAATTACAGACTTTTTTATAGATAGTGGAGAAATTGTTTCAACAAAAAGTAAAAGAAAATATGAAAGTAGAAAATTCTTTGCAAGAAAAGGTGATATATTAGATGGAAGTACAATTGTGGTCTTAATAAATTATGGCTCAGCATCTGCATCTGAAATAGTAGCAGGTGCACTTAAGGATCACAAAAGAGCAATAATAATAGGAGAAAATAGCTATGGCAAAGGTTCTGTGCAATCAATCATTCCTCTCAAAAATAAAGGTGCAATAAGATTGACTGTATCTAAATATTATCTTCCATCAGGAAAATCTATTTCAGAAATAGGTGTCTCGCCTGATATTGAGATAGCTGAAGGATCTGATGACTTTAGATTTAATACTGATACAGACAATCAACTTCAATTTGCTCTAGAGCTTTTAAACGGCTAAAATGAAAGAGAAATATAAAAACTTACCACTTAGAAGTGGTGTTGGGATAGTTGTTTTAAATAAAGAAAACAAAATTTTTGTTGCAAAAAGAATAGATAATAAAAAAAACTTTTGGCAAATGCCACAGGGTGGAGTTGACAAGGGTGAAGACTTTTATGAAGCTGCAATAAGAGAATTGGAAGAAGAAACTAGCATTAAATCAGTAAGTTTAATTAAAAAAATTGATGGCTTGCTTACGTACCATTTACCAAATGAATTATTAGGAATTATTTGGAAAGGTAAATTTAAAGGTCAAAAACAACAATGGTATGTAATGAGATTTAATGGTGATGAAAAAGAAATTAATATTAAAACAAAACATCCAGAATTTCTTGAATGGAAATGGGTAGATCCAGATAAAATTACTGAACTTGTGGTAGAATTTAAGTTACACGTATACGAGAAAATTCAAGAAGAGATTAAAAAAATTTTAGTTAATTGATTTTAATACCTCAAGCTTTTGATCTAGCAAATATTTTTCCTGATCATTAATATCAGACTTGTTCAATTCTTCTTCAGCAGATTTTTGAATTTCTGAAATTTTTTCTTTATCAATGTCTTTTAAATTTAAGATAAGACTTGTAAGTATAGAAAGATTATTATTTTTAAATTCAATTATTCCATCATTCACATAAAAGCTTTCTTCACCAGACTTTGAAAATATTTTTATTATTCCTGGTTTTAAAAAAGAAATAATAGATATATGGTCTTTTAAAATTCCTATCTCACCTTCGAATGCGGGAACAACTACTTCCGTCACATCATCTTTTGATAGAAATGATTTTTCAGGATTTACTATTTCTACAGAATATTCTTCGCTCATTATGCTGCTGCTTCGTTAGCTAAACTCTCAGCTTTTTGGATAGCTTCTTCAATAGTACCAACCATATAAAATGCAGCTTCTGGTAAGTGATCATATTCACCTTTGCAAATAGCATCAAAGCCTTTGATCGTTGACTCTAAATCTACAAGCTTTCCTGGTGAGCCAGTAAATACTTCAGCTACAAAGAAAGGTTGAGAGAGAAATCTTTGTATTTTTCTAGCTCTAGCAACAACTAATTTATCTTCTTCTGACAATTCATCCATACCTAAAATTGCAATTATATCTTGTAAAGATTTATAAGTTTGCAGAACTTTTTGTACTTCTCTGGCAACTCTATAATGTTCGTCACCAACTATTCTAGGATCTAAAATTCTAGACGTTGAGTCTAGTGGATCTACTGCTGGATAAATTCCAATTTCAGCTATCTGTCTAGAAAGTACAGTTGTTGCATCTAAGTGAGCAAATGACGTTGCAGGCGCAGGGTCAGTCAAGTCGTCTGCGGGAACATAAATTGCCTGAACAGATGTAATTGATCCTTTATTCGTTGTAGTAATTCTTTCCTGTAAGTTACCCATATCAGTTGCTAATGTTGGCTGATATCCTACAGCTGAAGGTATTCTTCCAAGTAATGCAGAGACCTCAGATCCTGCTTGTGTAAATCTAAATATGTTATCAACAAAGAATAGTACGTCTTGACCTTCTTGATCTCTAAAATACTCGGCAACAGTTAATCCAGTTAAAGCAACTCGAGCTCTTGCTCCTGGAGGCTCATTCATTTGTCCGTAAACTAATGCCGCTTTAGAACCTTCTCCGTCAGTTTTAATTACACCTGAGTCTATCATTTCATGATATAAGTCATTTCCTTCTCTAGTTCTTTCTCCTACTCCAGCAAAAACTGAAAATCCACCATGAGCCTTTGCTACGTTGTTAATCAATTCCATAATCAAAACAGTTTTACCAACACCGGCTCCACCAAATAAACCAATTTTACCACCTTTTGCATAAGGCGCTAAAAGATCAATTACTTTGATACCAGTTACAAGTATTTCTGTTTCTGTTGATTGATCATTAAATTCTGGTGCAGATCTATGAATTGGCCAGTTGTCTGAGCTTTTAACTTCTCCTCTTTCATCAATTGGCTCGCCTATCACATTAATAATTCTACCAAGTGTCTCAGGGCCCACTGGAACTTTAATTGGAGCAGCTGTGTCTATTACCTCATCTCCTCTTTTAAGGCCTTCTGTTGCATCCATTGCAATTGTTCTCACACTTGACTCTCCTAAATGTTGTGCAACTTCTAAGACTAATCTATTTCCACCGTTATCGCACTCTAGTGCAGTTAAAATTTCTGGTAGTTCTCCCTCAAATTTTACATCAACTACCGCCCCAATAATCTGTGTTATTTGTCCTTTTCTCATAATTATAAACTTTCTGCTCCTGAAATTATTTCTATTAACTCTTTAGTTATCGCTGCCTGACGACTTCTATTATACTCAATAGTAAGTTTGTCAACCATTTCACCTGCGTTTCTGGTTGCATTGTCCATTGCACTCATTCTTGAACCTTGTTCGCTAGCTGAATTCTCTAACATCGCTTTAAAAATCTGAGTTGAAATATTTTTAGGTAACAAGTTGCTCAATATTTCATCTTCTTCAGGTTCAAATTCATAATTATCTTCTAATGAATTTTCATCTTTTTCAGAGGTATTTAAAGGGATTATTTGTTGTTCTTGTGGTATTTGAGTAATTACATTTTTAAATTGGTTATAAAATATTGTGCATACATCAAATTCTTTTTTTTCAAATTTTTCTATTACTATCTTACCAACTTTATCTGCATCAAAATAATTTACATTTTTAGACTCCTTAAAGGATATTCTCTCTATAATATTATCACCATAAAGGCGTTTTAATTGGTCATAACCTTTAGTTCCTACCGTAATAATTTTTAAAGTTTTTCCTTCATCTAAAACTTTTTGAAAATATTGTTTAGCTTTTTTAATAATATTTGTGTTAAAACCACCACAAAGACCTCTATCTGATGTCATAACAACACATAAATGTACTTTATCTTCACCGGTACCTGATAAAAGTTTTGGAGCATTTTCAATGTCTGAGATGCCATTTGATAAATTTAAAATAATATTATTCATTTTATCAGAGTACGGTCTACCTTTCTCGGCACTCTCTTGGGCTCTTCTGAGTTTTGCAGCAGCAACCATTTTCATAGCCTTAGTAATTTTCTGAGTAGACTTAACACTTGATATTCTTTTTTTTAGATCGTCTAAACTAGCCATAATATTTTATGAATTAAAATCTTTCTTAAGTTGAATGATAATTTCACTCAATTCTTTTTCTTTGTCATCTTCAAGTTTTCCTGAGGCTGTGATTGACTCAATTATATCTGGCTTTTCAGCTTTGCATTTTTCAATAATTTTATTCTCGAAACTTGCAATATCTTTTTGTTCAATATCGTCAAGGTGTCCTCTTACTCCACAAAATACAGAAATAACTTGTTCTGCAACTGTCATTGGTGAATATTGATTTTGTTTTAATAGTTCAGTTAATTTTGAACCTCTGTTAAGTAATTTTTGAGTAGATGCATCGAGGTCTGAACCAAACTGAGCAAACGCAGCCATTTCTCTATATTGGGCTAATTCTAACTTCATCGACCCTGAAACTTTTTTCATGGCCTTTGTCTGGGCAGACGATCCTACTCTTGATACAGATAAACCAACATTAATTGCTGGTCTTATACCTTGGTTAAAAAGTTCAGTTTCAAGGAAAATTTGTCCATCAGTAATTGAGATTACATTTGTTGGTATAAATGCAGAAACGTCACCTCCTTGAGTCTCAATGATTGGAAGAGCTGTTAAAGAGCCTCCACCATGTTCATCACCTAATTTTGCTGCTCTTTCAAGTAATCTACTGTGTAGATAAAAGACATCACCAGGATATGCTTCTCTTCCAGGAGGTCTTCTTAACAATAGAGACATTTGTCTGTAGGCAACAGCTTGTTTTGATAAATCGTCATATATTATTAAAGCATGCATTCCATTATCTCTAAAATATTCACCCATAGTGCATCCAGTGTATGGGGCTAAAAATTGGAGGGGTGCTGCATCTGATGCCGTTGCTGCAACTATTGTTGTATATTCCATTGCACCAGCTTCTTCTAATGTTTTTTCAATTTGTCTAACTGTAGATCTCTTTTGTCCTACGGCTACATAAATACAATATAATTTTTTCTTTTCGTCTCCAGACTCATTAATTTTTTTTTGGTTAATTATAGCATCAATCGCAACTGCTGTTTTACCAGTTTGTCTGTCACCAATAATTAATTCTCTTTGTCCTCTTCCAATTGGAACTAGACTATCAATTGATTTAAGACCTGTCTGCATTGGTTCACTAACTGATTTACGGGGAATTATGCCAGGAGCTTTAACCTCAACCCTGCTTCTTTTTAAACTTTTATCTAATGCACCTTTTCCATCAATTGGATTTCCTAAACCATCAACTACTCTACCAAGTAATTCTTTTCCAACTGGTGTATCAACGATCGCACCAGTTCTTTTTACAGTATCACCTTCTTTAACTGCTTTATCATCACCAAAAATTACAACACCTACATTTTCACTCTCTAAGTTTAATGCCATTCCTTTTGAGCCATCAGAGAATTCAACCATTTCTCCAGCTTGAACATTATCTAATCCGTAAATTCTTGCTATACCATCTCCTACTGATAAAACTTGACCAACCTCTGTAACCTCAGCTTTATCTCCAAACTTTTTAATTTGTTCTTTTAATATTTTTGTTACTTCTGAAGGATTTATTTCCATTTAAGCCTCTATCATTGTGTTTTCGATTTGTAGTAATTTATTTTTAATAGAGGTATCTACCATAATACTACCAACTTGTATTACTAAACCTCCAATTAAACTTTTGTCATGTTTATAGTCTAATTTTATTTTTGCGTTAAAATTTTGAGACAATTCATCTTTGATTTTAATTACTTGTTCTACTGATAATTCTTTAGAAGAGATAAGTTCAGCTTTTACTTCTCCTTTTTTTTTTGAGCAAGTATCAACAAAATCTTGAAGAATTGTTTTTATATAAAAAAATCTTCTTTTAGATATTAGAAAGCCTAAAAATTTTGATATTAAAGAGTTTAATTTATAATTTTCTGAAATTTTGTTAATTACATCCTGAAGTTCGTTTACAGAGTTAGTGGGATCCTTTATTAATGAACTGAAATCTTTGCTTTCATCTATTAATTTTAACAAAGATATTGATTGTTTTTCAACCTCATCTATTGAATTATTTTCATTAGCCAGTTCATATAATGCCAAAGAATATCTGCTTGCTGTAGTTGCTGAAAAACTGTTATTTTTGCTCAATTTTAACTCTTTAATTTAGAAGATTTTTTTGGATTAAGTAGCATATGAGTTTAGTGTCTTCAAGTAACAGATTGACTAAATAGTGCAAAATTTGTCCATTAATTGAAGGTTATTGGGTCAACATCAACTGTTAGTTTTATTTCTTTAGGTAATTTGTATTTAATCAAGACTTCACTCAATCTTTTTTGGATATTAGAACCCTTTTTAGATCTTATTAAAAGTCTCTGCCTATATTTCCGCCTCACTCGATATATAGGTGCATTAACAGGTCCCAAAATTTTGTCATTTAAGGTTTCTGATAACATTTTTTTTATATCCATTGATTCTTTTTCTAAACTTCTTTCATTTGAAGAAGTAAGTATTAATGAAACAAACCTTTCATATGGCGGCAGATTATTTTTCTCTCTTAATTTCAGTTCATTTTCTAAAAAAATAAAAGGATCAGGATTTGTTATTTGATTAATAATATTTTGGTTTGAGTTATATGTTTGAAAGTATACTTTAGCTGGTTTACCAGTTCTTCCAGCTCTTCCAGATAATTGATGATAAAGTTGTAAATTTTTTTCTGCCGTTCTTAAATCATGCCCATTTGAATTAAGATCAATATCTAAAATAACAATGCAGTTTAATTTTGGAAAATGAAAACCTTTAGAAATTAATTGTGTTCCAATAAGTATATCAATTTTTCCTTTAACTATATCTTCCAATTTTTTTTTAGAAGATTTTTTATTCATAGTATCACTTGAAAAGATTGATATTTTATTATTTGGGAATTTGAGTTTAACCTCTTCAAAAATTCTTTCTACACCAGGGCCACTAAAAACAAGATCACATACATCACCTTTCTTACAAATCCTACTTAACTGAGATTGAAAACCACAATAATGACAAAGTAATTTATTTTTATGTTTGTGATATACTAAATTTATTGAACAATTTGGACAGGAATAAACATTTAAACATTTCTTACAAAGGGCATAGGGAGCAAAACCTCTTCTATTAATAAAAAATAATACTTGGTCATTTTTTTTTAAGTGATCATTTACTTTTTTTAAAGTTTTATTAGCAATCCATGATTGTTTATCTAACTTATTTTTGTTTAAGTCTATTATTTCATATGAAGGTAAATTCGCATCTTTATATCTTTTAGTTAAACGTGATACAGAGTATTTCTTTTTCTTAATATTTGCATATGTTTCTATTGAGGGTACAGCAGTAACAAGATTGATAGGTATATTTTCAAAATTAGCTCTAGCAATTGCCATGTCTCTTGCATTGTAAATTACTCCTTCATCTTGTTTGAATGATTGATCGTGCTCTTCGTCTACAACTATAATTCCAAGATTTTTAAATGGTAAAAATAATGAGGAACGAGCTCCAATTATTACATTAATTTTTCCTGATGATACTCCACTCCAGATTATTTTCTTTTTTTTAGGTGTTATACCAGAGTGCCACACTGCAGCACTGAAACCAAAAAATTCTTCAAATTTATTCTCAAATTCTGCAGTTAAACCAATTTCAGGTAGTAGAATCATTGCTTGACAGCCTTTTTCTAACAATTGTTTTATATGTTTAAAATAAACAATTGTTTTTCCTGAACCTGTAGTCCCTTGTAAAAGATGGACCCTAAATTTATTATTTTTTTTTGATATTTCCTCAAATATTTCTCTTTGATCTGAAGAAAGGGCAAACTTATTTTCAAACTTTTGTTTATTATAGGATAGATAATTTTCATCTTCATAATTAGTGATTGCTTCTCCACTAAGTAAATGTAGTTTTAAACACATTCCTTTTGGCACTAAGTTGTATTCAGAAAACCAATTCAAAAAGGTTATAATTTCTTTTTTAAGTGGTTCAATTTCTATTTTTTTAAGAATTTTTTTTATCTGAAAATTTTTGTTATTTTTTTTTTCAAATTCATTCCATATAACTCCTGTAATTTTTGATTTTCCAAAGGGAACATAAACATAATCTCCAACTTTAAGATCCAAGTCACTTTCATATGTAAAAGGGAAGTTAAATATATTAGGTATTAGGACAGGATATTTCATAAATAAATTATGAAATATATTAAGAGTGAATTTGTCTTTTATCTACAGATAAAGCAGCTTCTTTTATCGCTTCTGAAAAAGTAGGATGAGCATGACATGTTCTTGCAATATCTTCAGAACTAGCGCCAAATTCCATTGCTACGGACATTTCTGCAATCATTTCTCCAGCATGAGGTCCGATTATATGTACTCCCAAGACTCTGTCTGTCGTACTTTCAGCTAATATTTTAACGAATCCGTCTGGCTCGTTTATTGCTTTAGCTCTTGAATTAGCCATAAAAGGAAATTTTCCAATTTTATAACTGATATTTTTTTCTTTAAGTTGTTCCTCATTTTCACCTACATAAGCAACTTCTGGAGATGTATATATTACTCCTGGTATCAAGTTATAATTTACATGTCCAGATTGACCTGCAATGAGTTCTGCAACAGCAATTCCCTCTTCCTCTGCCTTGTGAGCAAGCATAGGACCATCTATTACATCACCTATTGCATAAATATTTTTTATATTTGTCTCAAAATTTTTATCAACTTTAATTCTTCCTTTTTTGTCAAGACTGAGGCCAATTTTATCTAAATTTAAATTATCAGTATAAGGTTTTCGACCTACTGAAATAAGAACCACATCTGCTTCTAGCTTACTTTTTTTTCCTTCATTTGAAATTTCAACGACAACGCCTTCACTATTTTTAGAAATTTTTTCAACCTTAGTGTTCAGATCAAATTTAATATTTTGTTTTTTCAATATTTTCATAAACTCTCTTGAAATTTCTTTATCCAATCCAGGAGTAATATGATCTAGGTACTCTACAACTTGTACTTCGGTTCCCAATCGAGACCAAACTGATCCCATTTCTAAACCAATATATCCACCACCTACAACAATCATTTTTTTTGGGAGTTTAGAGATAGATAATGCCCCCGTTGAGGATAGTATTTGCTTTTCATCAAACTCTATACCCGGAAGAGGCAAAGGAGCTGAGCCAGTGCTAATGATTATTTTGTTCGACTTTATTTTTGTCTCTTGACTATTATTTTTTACTAATATTTCATCTTTTGTTCTTAATGTTCCAGTCCCCTTTATGTAAGTAACCTTGTTTTTTTTAAACAAATATTCCACACCTTTTGTCAACGTGGATACTGATTTTTCCTTATTTTCCATCATTTTTTTTAAATTAAGTTTTACCTCGCCTGTCTCAATACCAATGTCTGCAAAGTTTTTAGCTTTGTGAAAATTCTCAGACAGATTTAATAAACTTTTTGATGGTATACATCCAATATTTAAACAAGTTCCCCCTAGGGAACCTCTTGATTCAATACATGCAGTATTTAATCCTAATTGTGCCAATCTTATAGCACAAACATATCCTGCAGGACCTCCACCAATTACCGTAACATCAAATTTATCAGTCATTATATATTTAAAAATAATCTCCTTGGATCTTCAAGATTCTCCTTAACAGTTTTTAAAAAAGTGACAGATTCTTTTCCATCTATTATTCTGTGATCATAGGATAATGCTAAATACATTATAGGTTTAATTTTAATTTCACCATCAACATTAACTGGTCTTTCTACAATGTTATGCATTCCCAATACTCCAGATTGAGGTGGGTTTAAAATAGGAGTTGATAACATTGAGCCATAAACTCCACCATTACTAATTGTGAATGTTCCTCCTTGAAGGTCCTCAATTGACAAATTTCCGCTATTTGCTTTTTCTGATAATCTTTTAATTTTTTTTTCTATATCAGCAAATGACATTTGATCAGCATTTCTCAAAACTGGTACAACCAAACCTTTATCAGTACCAACTGCAAAACTTATATTATAATAATTTTTATAAATAATATCTTCACCTTCAATTTCAGCATTTATTGCTGGAAATAATTTTAACCCAACAACACACGCTTTTACAAAGAAAGACATCAGTCCCAACTTTATACCATATCTATTTTTGAAATCCTCTTGATTGTCCTTTCTCATCGAGGTTATCCCAGACATATCAACTTCGTTAAAAGTAGTTAACATTGCAGCATTTTCTTGTGCTTGTTTTAGTCTTTTAGCTATAGTTTGTCTTAACCTTGTCATTTTAATTCTCTCTTCCTCACCATATTGAATTCTTCTTTGATTAGGTTGAGGATTTGTACCCATCAAACTTAAAAGGTCACCTTTTAATACTCTACCTTCTCTTCCTGTACCTTTAACCTTTTCAACATCAATATTGTTTTCAGCAACAATTTTTCTTACCGCTGGTGAAAGAATAATAGGATTAACTTTTGTAGTTTGAGTTATTTGAACTTCGTCAGTTAATAGAAGAGGCTCTTCATTTACTTCACCTAAAAGTTCCATGGGCTCTTCTTTACTAGTTGAAGAAATTTCGTCTAATTTTGGAGTAAGTTTTTTTTCTATATCTAGATTTATGACGTTAGTATTTTCCTCTTTTATTTTGTCTTCATCAATAGTTTCAACTTCTTTTTCTTGCTTTAAGGGTGCTTTTTTTTCTACATTTAATTTTCCTTCAGAAATAGAA
>CACFIL010000009.1 GCA_902566315.1 uncultured Pelagibacteraceae bacterium | reverse complement strand
AAATAAAACATTTCAAACCCGAATTTTTGTTATTTTCTGCGGGTTTCGATGCACATATTAACGACCCGTTAGCGCAAATGGGTTTAAGTACAGAGGATTATTATAAAATTACCAAAAGGACTTTGGAATCTTCTAAATCTTTTTGTAATGGTAGAGTCGTTTCAATTATTGAAGGTGGTTATGATCTTAAGGCTTTACAAGATAGTACTCAAAGACATGTTGATGCGTTGTTAGAATTTAATTGATAATATTTTTTTTTTCAATTAACACAAACAGATGAAATTATATAAGATTAAAAAGTCTGATATTGATAAAAAAGGTAAAGGACTTTACGCCACAAGAGATATAAAAGAAGGTGAAAAAATAATAGATTACATTGGAAAATTAATTACTAAAAAACAAACTGAGAATTCTGATAAATACGATAACAATAAGCCAATATATTTGTTTACAATAAATAAAAGATATGATCTCGATGGGGATTTCCCATGGAATACAGCTCGTCTAATAAATCACTCTTGTGAAAATAATTGTGATTACGATGGTAAGGGACTTAAAATTTGGGTTAAGGCTATCAAAAATATTAAAAAAGGTGAGGAATTAACTTGTGACTATGGATTTGGTTATGACAAAGATTACAAACAATTTCCTTGTAAATGTAAGTCAAAAAATTGTTGTGGCTATATTGTTAGAGCAGAATCAAGGTGGAGGATTGATAAAAAATTCGCAATGAGTAATAGGAAAAATTAGTATAAAACTTTTTTCAAAAATAATCCCTCTGCTGGTGCTGGTGGTGCACATAAATTTCTATTTTTTAATTTTATAACACTTATAAATTTTTTTAATGTCCACTTTTTTTCACCAATATATTTTAAACAACCGACCATTGATCTAACTTGTTGTTTTAAAAATGATTGAGATCTAAACTCTAATTCAATTTTGTTTTTAATTTTCTTTATTTTCACTGATTTAATTGATCTTATTGGGCTCTTAGCATTACATCCGGATGATCTAAAAGTTGAAAAATCATGAGTTCCAATTAACTTTTTTGCTGCTTTTTTCATAATCTCTAAATCGAGCTTTTTAATTACAAACCATCCTCGCTTATTTTGAAGGATAGGTTTACTCAATTGATTGAAAATAACGTATTGATAAATTCTTTCTTTCGCAGAAAAACGTGCGTGAAATTTCGTACTTTTTCTTTTTATTTTTAAAATCGCTATTTCGTATTTATTTAGAAAATAATTTACTGATTTTAAAAATTTATTCAAATTTTGGATTTTTTCAGTAATATCAAAATGCGCAGATTGCTCAATTGCATGAACACCGGTATCTGTTCTTCCCGAGCCAATAAGTGTAACTTTTTCATTTAAAAGATATGAAATTTTTTTTTGAATTAATCCTTGAATGGTTTTGCCTTTTGTTTGTACCTGCCAACCTATGAAAGAAGAACCAACATATTCTATTAGAATTTGATATCTGAACATATTTAATTCAAATCAGTACCTTTAGTAATTTGGCTACCACGCAGGAATTCCTTAGTTTTTTGAGTAGTTTTACCTTGTCTTTGTATCTCAATGATCTTTATTGAATTTTCACCACAACCAATTTCAAAATTATCTGATAAGACGTATCCTGATTTTCCACTTAAAATTGATTTTTCTGCCTTTAGTATCTTATATCTTTCCCCTTTAAATTCAAACCAACCTCCTGGATTAGGATATAGACCGTTAATTTTTCCTATGATCTTTAAATTACTTTCCTCCCAATTTATTTTTCCTTCTTCTTTTTTAATTTTTTTTGCATATGTAGATTTACTATGATCTTGCTCTTTAAAAGATGCTTTATTATCCAATATATCATCAATATTTTGTAGTATTTTTTCAGATGCTAAATTACTTAATCTTTGAGCCAAATCCTCACTATTTTCATTTTCTAAAATATTTATAGAATATTGATTACAGACGGGACCAGAGTCTAACCCCTCATCAATTTTCATAATAGAAATGCCTGTTGATGTTTCATTGTTCATAATAGCTCTTTGAATGGGAGCTGCACCTCGTAATTTTGGTAAAAGTGAATAATGAATATTTATCCATCCATATTTTGGAATTTTTAAAATATCCTTTTTAAGAATCTGCCCGTAAGCAACAACGATACCTAAACTTATATTTTGTTTATGAAGAAAGTTTTTTTCTTCAATATTATCTAATTCAACTGGAGTTCTAACAGGTATATTTAATATTTCAGCCATTATATGAACAGCTGACTTATTTAATCTTTGACCTCTATTTGATGCTACAGGTGGTTGAGTATAAACAACCTCAATATCAAAACCATTTTGATACAATGATTTGAGTATTTGCCCAGAAATGGTGGGGGTACCCATAAAAGCAATTTTTTTGCTCATTAAACAATAATTCTATCAGGAGGATTTTTTCTTTTTGATAATTTTTTAACAATCATTGTTTTTTTCAATTTTGACAAGTAGTCTATAAACAGAATTCCTTCAAGATGATCCATTTCATGTTGTATACAAGTTGCAAGGAGTCCTTCGGCTTCTAAAATTTTATTTTCCCCGTTATAATCTAAATATTCAACCTCACAATATTTAGGTCTGTCAACTTCTGCGAAATAATTAGGGACAGATAAACATCCCTCTTCATATGTTGTTTTTTCTTTGTCTTTGTTTTTGATTGTAGGATTTACAAAACACATTGGATTTTTCTTTCCATCTTTTGAAATATCTATCACTATAATTCTTTTTGGAATACCAATTTGAATCGCTGCTAAACCGATACCATTAGCTGCATACATTGTTTCCAACATATCATCCATTAACTTTCTTTCTTCATTACCCACCGCTTGTACTGGTTTAGAGACTTGTCTTAAAATCTCGTTAGGTTCAGTTATAATATTTCTTATTGTCATCATTAAATGAGTTATTTTAAACTTTTAATGGAAGAATTTCCAACAATACTTCGTTTCTTAGGCTAATTAATTTTGTTCTATTTAAAATTTCAATTATGATATTTAGTGACTCACTATTTAAATCATTCAATTCTTTTTCGCCAATAATCTCAACTAATTTTAATAGTATCATGCCTGATTCCTTATTTTCTATCATTTTTTCAATTTCAGAATTTAATTCAGATTTATACTGAGAAAGTTCATCAATTTGATCTATTTTAATTCCGTCTGATTTCAATGATTGCAGTAATACAACATCTTTAAAATCAAAAGAGTAATTTTTATCTTGTTTCATCTTTGATAACAAATTGTCAGTTAATTTTTGTGTTTTAGGTAAACTGTGCTTATTCAAAAAATAATTTAATACTTTTGATTGATGAAAAACTTCATTATTAAACTTAATTTTGTTTTTTCTGTTTTCTTCAGTAATTAAATTATTTTGGTAAAAGTTAGAAAACTTTAAAGGAATGTCTTTTTTATCAATTTTTTTTAGTAACTTTGATAGTTCATCATCAAATGATTTTTTAAAATTTGAGCCTTCAAAAGAATCATTCAATTTTGATAATAATGAAAGTTTACTTTCAAGGCTATCTGTTAATAAAAACCTCTGATACATTAAAGCCCTACCTTCGTAATCAGGTAACTTTTTTATTACTTCTTCATGATTAATTAGGTCATCAATCTCAAATTGGAATTTTCTGTACAAGTTCAAAAGATCTTTCTCATCAAAAATTCCTTCACTAGTTGCTTTCTCTAGAAATTTTACCTGATCAATATTGGTGAGATCAAATTCATTTAAATTTTTGATTAAATTGGAGTTAGATAAATATTTCCAAATAAATTCTTTGGACTCTAGGGATGGATAATATAGAAACTTCTTATCTGTTTTGTGTGACAGGTGAAAATAAAGAATATTTTCATCAGATAATATAAAATTATTTTCCTCATATCCCATTAATACTTCAAACTTTTTAACAAAAAAATCATTAAAAGAATCTTGCTCAGAGTTAAGATCAAACAACAACTGGGCCTCATCTTTTTTGTTCTGAGTTATTAAACAGTAAATTTTAAAATAGGTTAAGTATTCATCATTTATTAAACTTAAACTATCAATAGCAGAGCATGAATTTTCTATTTGGTTTAATGACAAATAGTAATCAGCTAAATGCTTTATAAGTCTTTCTTTATCTTTGATAGATGAATTTTTTTTAATAAATTTCTCAACTAAATTAAAATCTTTTTTTTTTATTAAGTGATCAAGTGTAAAATTTTCGAATTCGTCTAGTGATAAATTTTGATTTGGCATATAAGAATTTGTTAATAATGCTACATCCATTAACCTTTCAGAGAAACTTGATAATTTTTTAGACTGTATTTTTTCTAGTAACTTTTTAATTTTTATTCCATCTGTTTTTGACCACATATTAAGGTTTAGATCATTATCATCAGGGTCAAATAGTCCAGCTAATAAAATATTAGAATTGTCTAAATTTTGATCTACTACAATATTCTCATCAGAAAGTTTTACTTTAACGCCTTCAAGCTGGTCTGTATTAATAGATGTGTCTGTATTATTTGTTGATTGATTATTAGTATTTTTTTTTTTTTCTATTTCTAACCAAATCTCCTTTATTTCCTGTGCTTGAACAAATTGAGCCAACAAAATAAAAGATAAAGAAATTAGAATGTTACTTAATTGTTTTAAAATTTTCATTTGGTAAAATTTTTTCAATTTGTTTGTCTGGAGCGGGCAAATTAATCTGGTTAATCATAATAATGCCAAATACAATTATGAAAATTGCTATTATAATTTTTAAAATTGTGCCTAAGCTAAAAATTTTGTCTTTGCTTGTATTTTTTGTAAATTGCATATAATTTAATAATTTCAAAATAAGACATATTTGTGTTTTTTCAATATAGAAACTCATGAAATCAAATAAAAATATTGTATTAATTGGAATGATGGGATCTGGAAAATCTTCAATTGGTAAAATTTTGTCAAAAAAATTAAACTTAACATTTATTGATATTGATCAAAAAATAGAAGAATTTGAGGATTTAAAAATATCAGAAATTTTTACTAAATATGGAGAGAAGTATTTTCGTAAAATTGAAGAAAAAATATCTTTAAAATTTCTTAGTTCAGAAAATTCTGTAATATCTTTGGGTGGTGGAGGTTTTATAAATCCCTCAATAAGGAAAATGTGTAAGAAAAATTGTTTATCTTTTTGGTTAGATTGGAAAAATGAAACAATAATAAAAAGGATATATAAGAGCAAGAAAAGACCATTAGCAATAAATCTTACTAAGGATCAAATTAACAATTTAATAAAAGAAAGATCAAAATTTTATAGCATGTCAAGTTACAGAATTAATTGTGATAAATTAGACAAAGTTGAAATTATAAATAAGATAATAGATATTTATGAATACAAATAAAATTTCAATTAAAACTAGCTCTAAGAACTACCCAATTCTAATTGGAAGAGATTTAATAAGTAAAATTGACAAAATTTTAAAAGCTAACCATTTAAAATTTGATAAATGTTTAATAGTTACAGACAAAAATATTCCTAACAAGTTTAAAAGACTTTTATACAAAAAGTTAAAAATAAATAAACTTTTTAAAATAGAAATAACGGCATCGGAAAAAAACAAAAATTACAGAACAATTGAAAAAATCCACACAGTTTTATTTGAAAACAGGTTTAATAGGGAGGACTGTGTTATTTCTTTTGGTGGGGGAATTATTGGAGATGTAGTTGGTTTCGCATCTAGTACATTTAAAAGAGGCATGAAATACGTAAATATTCCAACAACTTTGCTGTCTCAAGTAGACTCATCCATAGGAGGCAAAACAGGTGTAAATAATAAATTTGGAAAAAATTTGATTGGAAGTTTTTATCAACCTGATTTAGTTGTTTCTGACATGAATATTTTAGCTTCTTTACCAGAAAGAGAAATTATTTGTGGATATGCTGAAATATTAAAAAGTAGCATTATAGATAATTTAAATAATTTTCTCTATTTAGACAAAAATTTAAAAAAAATTTTAAAATTAAAATCACCTTTCATTGAAAGATCCATAATTAAAAGCTGTAATTTAAAAAAAAGAGTTGTAGAAAGAGATGAGAAAGAGAAGAATTACAGAAAGGTATTAAATTTAGGTCATACCTTTGCTCATTCTTATGAGTCTACTTTAGGCTTTTCTAAAAAATTAAATCATGGAGAAGCTGTAATTTTGGGTATTAAAAATGCGGTAGAATTTAGTTTTAAAAGAAGAATTTTATCAAAACAAAAATTTAATATTATTTTAAATCATATTAATAAAATTGAGATGAAACCAAAAATTGATAGATTGTTTAAAAAAAAACATGTATCTAAAATAATGAATTATATGAGAAGTGATAAGAAAAATAATTCAAATAATATTAACCTCATTTTAATAAAAGATTTTGGAAAGATAGTAGTTGACTTTCAGATCAGTCCTTCAGATTTAAAAAAATATATTTCTAAAAGTTTAAAGTAGTTTGATCTGCAATGAATGTATATAATTTTTTAATTCATTATCTAAAATTTTATAAATAAACCTTGTTGAGAATAGCTTACTTTTATTCTTTAACTCATCAGACTCAATCGAAAGAACAATGTGAAATTTTCCATTTTCATTAGATTTGTGATTTTTGTGCAAAAATGACTTATCCTCTATATAAACTTTTGTAATACAATCCTGCGACAAAATTTTTTTTTCTACAGTTTCAATTAGTTGATTAATATTCATTTAATAAAGTATTATACATCATGAAAAATATTTGCGATTGGAATAATTGCACGGAGGAAGGTCTTTTTAAAGCACCAAAAGAAAGGGATAATAGCAAAGATTATAGATTACTATGTTTAAACCATGTTAAAGAATTTAATAAAAATTGGAATTATTTTACAGGTATGAGTGATCAACAAATAGTTGATTTTTTAAGGTCTGATATGACTTGGCACAAACCAACACAAAGTTTTAGTTCATCCGATAATTTTTTTAAAGTTCTTTGGAGTAATGCTTTAAAAGATGAGATGGATAAATTTAAATTTAATAATGATTTTAATAATATGAATAAGTTTAAATTTAATAACAATGATTTGAAAGCCTTTAATATATTAGGTATCAGTGTTGGATTAAAATGGGAAAAAGTACAAGAAAAATTTAAAAAGCTTGTCAAAAAATTTCACCCTGATATGAATTCTGGAAATAAAAAATTTGAAGACAAGCTTAAAGTAATAACTTTAGCTTATACTCAATTAAAAAATACGTATAAGGATAAAATTGACACCAAATATTAACCATACCCCTGATATTAAATTATCTATAAAACAAACTTTTGGTATTGAAAGTGACATGGAAGTTGATGCATTTTCAAAATCAAGTGAGTATGTCCCAGAAATCGATAAAACTTATAAGTTTGATAAAGATACAACATTAGCTATTTTGTCAGGATTTTCTTTTAATAAAAGAGTCTTAATCCAAGGATACCATGGAACTGGCAAATCAACTCACATCGAACAAATTGCTGCTAGACTTAACTGGCCTTGTATAAGAATAAATCTTGATAGTCATGTTAGTAGAATTGACTTAATAGGTAAAGATTCAATTGTAATCAAAGATGGTAAACAGGTAACTGAATTTAAAGAGGGAATATTACCTTGGTCAATTCAAAATCCTGTGGCCTTAGTTTTTGATGAATATGACGCTGGTAGACCAGATGTAATGTTCGTTATTCAGAGAGTACTTGAGTCAGAAGGTAGCTTTACACTATTAGATAAAAATAAAGTAATTAAACAAAATAAATTTTTTAGGCTTTTTGCAACAACAAATACTGTGGGACTAGGTGATACAACAGGACTATATCACGGGACACAACAAATTAATCAGGGACAAATGGATAGATGGAATATTGTATCTACATTAAACTATCTTAGTTTAGATAAAGAAATGGAAATTATATTAGGTAAGAACAAAAATTTAAATAATCCTAAAGGTAAAGAACAAGTTTCAAACATGATAAAAGTTGCTTCACTTACAAGAAAAGGATTTATGGCAGGTGATATATCTACAGTAATGAGTCCTAGAACAGTTTTACATTGGGCAGAAAATTCTGAAATTTTCAAAGATATAGGATATGCATTTAGGGTAACATTTTTAAACAAATGTGATGATGCTGAAAAAAACACTATTGCTGAATATTATCAAAGATGTTTTGGGGATGAACTACCGGAGTCAATGATCAATATTCAAATTTGATGAATAAAGAAGATAGTATTAAAGAAAAATTCAAACAAGCCCTTCAATCAACATACAAAGTAATTTCGGATGACTATAAAGTTGTTAAAAATAAAAAAAAAAATGAAAAACCTTATGATATTGGAGAAATTGACAACATAAATGATAAAGATCAATTTAAAAAACTAAGAGCAGAAACAGATTCTGAAGCTTTAAAAAGAAGATTTTCAAATAGAGAATTATTAGATAAAAATAATCCACGAAATCCCTCGTGTAGAACACTCTACCAACTAGCAGAAAAAGTAAGATATGAACTACTTGGTTCAGAGATGCTAAAAGGAATTTCCAAAAATTTTAAAGAAAATTATAAAAATAGACTTCAACATCTTAAACAAGAAAAAATAACAAAAAAAGAAGATACAAATATTGTTGATGCTTTTGAAATCTATATGACAAACAAATTTTTTAATGTCGAATTATACCCAGAAAATAAAAAAATTCTTAAATTTTGGGAGAAAGATTTTAATAAGTCAATAGACAAACACTTTAAATTTTTAAATCAAAATCTAGAAAATCAGGAAGTGTATAATGCTAAATTTTCCGAAATTTTAGAAAGTATGGATATATTCGAAAATGATGACACAACTGAAAAAGAAAATGAAGAAAATGATGATACGCAAGATCAAAATAATTCTAATAACAATGAAGATAAAGATAATAGCGACTCTAGCAAAACAAGCGAAGATGAAAATATAAGCCAAGGAATGGATAGCGAGGATAACGTAAATGAGTTTAGACTTGAAGATCAGCTTGGTAGTGAAAATAATGAGGATGCCGAGTCAGAAAATGTTATACAAAAAAAAAATCTAAGTGTAAGTGATAAAGAATATAAAATATTTACTACTGAATTTGACGAAGTTGCTAAAGCAGAAAGTCTAGATACAGCTGAAGAAATTCAAAAACTGAGAAAAAATTTAGACCAACAGCTTACAAGTTTTCAAGATTTAATTACTAAGTTAGCAAACAAATTACAAAGACAATTAATGGCAAAACAAAATCGATCATGGGAATTTGATCTAGAAGAGGGATTGTTAGATAGTTCAAAATTGCCTAGAATTATTATTGATCCATATAATTCCTTATCATTTAAAAAAGAAAAAGACTTAGACTTTAAAGATACAATTGTGACACTTCTAATTGACAACTCAGGATCAATGAGAGGTAGACCAATAACAATAGCTGCAATATGTGCTGATATTTTATCCAGGACCCTAGAAAGATGCTCAGTTAAAGTTGAAATACTTGGTTTTACAACAAAAAATTGGAAAGGTGGTAAGAGTCGCCAAGAGTGGAATAGATTGGGTAAAACAAAAAATCCAGGAAGACTTAATGATTTAAGACACATAATTTATAAAGGAGCTGACTCACATTGGAGACAGTCAAAAAAGAATTTAGGATTGATGCTAAAGGAGGGTTTATTAAAAGAAAATATAGATGGTGAGGCTATAACATGGGCATTTAATAGATTAAAAAAAAGGAAAGAAGAAAGAAAAATCCTTATGGTTATTTCAGATGGAGCACCAGTCGATGACTCAACATTATCAGTAAATTCAGGAGATTTTTTGGAAAAAAATTTGAAAAAAATTGTTAAATTTATTGAGAATAAAAGTGAAGTAGAAATATTAGCTATTGGAATTGGTCATGATGTGTCCCGATATTATAAAAAAGCTATCAAAATTTCTGATGTACAAGAACTAGGGGATGTCATGATAGATCAATTAAGTGGGCTATTTGAAAACAAAAAGCTTCACTAAAGACTAATTAAATCTTTATTAGACCACTCTATTTTAATTTCTGCACCACCTCTGGTCTCTGAATTCCTAATTAAAAGTTTTGCCTTATTTTTTTCTAATAAAGTTTTACCAATAAATATTCCTAATCCCAACCCTGCTCTTGATTTATTTTTTGATTGTAATGATTTTATATACGGATCTCCAATTTTGGTTAATATATCCCTTGGAAATCCCAGACCATCATCTTCGATTGATATGGAAGATTTTTCGCTGTCACTTGTTATTGAAATATATATATTTTTTTTTGCAAACTTATTTGCATTACCAATAAAATTTCTTATGCCATAAACAACTTCAATTAATTTTGAAATTTCGAAAGAATTATAATTCTGCTCGGTATTGATGATAAAATTTTTATTTGATATTTCTTCAAAAGAATTCACAATTTCTTTCACATAGTTATGCAAAGTAATATCCTTGTCTATAAAATCGTCTTCAACTACAGGGTTTAAAGACAATTTTTTTAATATTACATTGCATCTATCAACTTGGCTTAAAAGTAATTCAACATCTTTTTTTAATTCTTTATTATTTTTAAAATTATCATACAAATCTTGAGAAATAATTTTAATTGTAGAGAGCGGTGTGCCTAAAGAATGAGCGGCCGCTGCAGCTTGTCCTCCCAATGAAACTAATTCATTCTCTTTAGAAATAACTTCCTGAATCTTATCAAAAGCATCTTTTCTAACTTTTGACTCATTTCCAAACGTCAAAGCAAAAAAACTCAAGAAAATAAGTGCAATAATTAATGCTAAAGGTACTGAATAATAATAGTAATTACTAAAAATATATTCATTTAATGGTGAAGGTAATTCTTGATGATAGAAAGTAAGTAGAATGATTGAGGAGATCGTCAAAATTATTAATAAAATGTTTGTTTTAATGCTTAAGCTATTTGAGGCAAATATACTTGGTATTATTAGGAATATTGAGAATGGATTTATGGTACCACCAGTTAAATAAAGCAAAAAGCTTAATTGTATAATATCAAGGGTAAGAAAAGTTAAAGATATTTTTTCTTGTAGCTGATTTTTTTTAAAAAAATAAAATAGGAAAATGTTACTTAAAGCACCTAGTAAAACTATAATATTTGCTAGTAAAAAGTTAAATTCAAATTTAAATAAGAATGCAACAGCATTTATAGTAATAAATTGACCTATTACCCCTATCCATCTTAAATTAACATATGTAATTTTATTTAGGTGCGATGATTTGGAATTGCTACTTAACCCCATTAATTAAATATCTAAATTAACGACATTTATAGCGTTATCAACAATAAAGTCTTTTCTAGAAGCAACATCGTTACCCATTAATGTTTGTATAAGGTTTTGATCTTTTTGAAAATTTTTTGAATATTGAACTTTTAGTAAATTTCTGGTCTCTGGGTTTAAAGTAGTATTCCATAATTCTTCAGGATTCATTTCTCCCAGTCCTTTAAATCGTTGAATGTTTAATTTAGATTTCTCTATTTGAATAATATTATCAAATTCTTTAGAGTTTTTTTTAACTTTTTTTATATCCTTACAATTCTTAATAATATAATTTTCAAGATCTTTTTCATCTTTTATGTAAATGCCTTTGGAGCCCTTATTAATTTTAAAAAGAGGTGGTTGGGCTAAATAGACATGACCTTTTTCTATTAATTTATTAAAAGGGATATTGTTAAAAAAAGTTAAAAGTAAAGCTCTAATATGTGAACCATCAACATCTGCATCTGTCATAATTATAATTTTTCCATATCTTAAATCCTGTAAATCTATTTCTTCTGTTTTAGGATCTAGCCCAAGAGCATTTATTAATGTAACTATTTCATTTGAAGAGATCATCTTTGACAATGATTTTGTTCTTAAATCACTTTGGTTTCCATTTTTTTTTGACCCATTTATCTCTGTATATGTATTTAAGATCTTTCCCCTTAATGGTAGTACTGCTTGATACTCTCTGTTTCTTCCCTGTTTAGCTGACCCTCCAGCTGAATCTCCCTCAACAATAAATAATTCTGTACCTTCTTGTTTTGAGTTTTGACAATCTGCCAATTTACCAGGTAATCCAGTTAGCTCTAAAGCGCCTTTTCTTCGAACGTTTTCTCTTGCTCTCTTGGCAACATCTCTTGCTACGGCGGCCTGAATTATTTTCGTTAAAATTATTTTAGAAACAGATGGGTTTTGGTCGAACCAAATTGACAATTTTTCATTCACTATACCTTCAACAATATTTCTTACTTCTGAAGAAACTAATTTGTCTTTTGTCTGAGAAGAAAATTTAGGATCAGGGATTTTTACAGAAAGAACACATGTCAAACCTTCTTTAATATCATCTCCAGATAGTAAAACTTTACTTTTTTTTAATAAATTTTGCTCTGATGCATATTTATTTACAACTCTTGTTAATGCGCTTCTAAAACCTAAAAGATGAGTTCCTCCATCTTTTTGATAAATATTATTAGTATAGGGGTAAACATCCTCATTATATCCTGCATTCCATTTTAACGAACATTGAACATCTATATTACTTTTTATTCCCTCTATGTAGATAGGCTTTCTAAACAAATCATTATCATTCTTATTTTTTAATTTTTCTCTTTTTTCGTCTAAAAATTCAACAAACTCATTTATGCCACCCTCAAATTTAAATTGTTGAGTTTTTATTTGTTTTTGAGTTAGGTCATTAAGTACGATTTTAATTCCTTTATTTAAAAAAGCTAATTCACGCATTCTTTTTAGAATAATTGAAAAACTAAATTTTGTGGACGAAAAAATATCTTTGGAGGGTAAAAAATTAATTTTTGTACCTGTATTCTTTGACTTGCCTGTTACTTTTAGTGGTATTTTAGTTTCGCCATTTATAAACTCGACAAAATGTTTTTTTCCATCTCTTTCAACATATAATTCTAATTTTTGCGAAAGAGCATTTACTACTGAAACTCCAACACCATGTAGACCTCCAGAAACTTTATAGGAGTCGTGATCAAATTTACCCCCAGCGTGCAGTTGTGTCATTATTACTTCTGCAGCTGATTTTTTTTCCTCTTTGTGAAAGTCAACTGGTATTCCTCTACCATCATCTTCAACTGTAATTGACCCATCAGAATTTATACTTACTTCAATTTTTTTACAATGTCCTGCTAGTGCCTCATCAATAGAATTATCTACAACTTCATAGACCATGTGATGCAAACCAGTTCCATCATCTGTATCTCCAATATACATACCAGGCCTTTTTCTTACCGCTTCAAGACCTTTTAAAACTTTAATGGAGTCGGCCTGATAAGTATTAGTATTATTTTTTGTCATTACTTTTTATAAGGAATAGTCTTTTATACCATTTTTGAAATTTTTAATAAAATCTCTTAGGACCCTAAGCTTAAATTAGTAACTATTTTCAACGATAATATTAGATTTTTTAAAAAAATTTTCTATTTTTTGTTTTTTTTAAATAAAAGCCATTTTTAGGCTGAAGATTTATGGCGGAGAGAATGGGATTCGAACCCATGATAGAGTTTCCCCTATACACGCTTTCCAAGCGTGCGCCTTAAACCGCTCGGATTAAAAATATTGATAATTCTATCTTATTTTTTTTAGATTTTTAAAATTTGGAGCTAGTGACGACAAGATGACGACAGATATTTTATAAAGATAAGTGTAGACTTAAATTAAATCCCCTTTTTCATTTAGATGTGGGAAATCCTGAGTGATGTTTCTTATCTTATCCTTGTACTTTTCTAGATCTACTCCTCTATAATATTTTATAAATGTTGGTAATTCACAATATTTATAAATATCTAAACGTTTAAAAAAGTATTCTAAAAAACTTATTCTTCTTTCTATATAAAGATCTTTTGCATCATTCATTTCAGTTAGTTCAAGTTGATGCATTTCAAGACCTGCAGGAAACCAGTTTTCATCAAAATAATAGTCTAAATCAAACAAATCAGATGGTTTCCATATTACTTTTCTGTTACCAAAACCGAATTCTTTAACTAAATTTTTAAATTTTCCACCTCTATCTTCATGAGCAAATGGCACTTTTGGATGACTTAACGTTCTATCTGTTAAGTCTAAAAAGATACCTTCTAGATGAAATAGTTTTTTTCCAATACTCTTTCCATCATCAATATTCCCATTTTGTTTCTGCACAAAGGAAAAATCTATATTCATAAATTGCTCTGCTAGTTCATAGTCTTGATGAGCAATCATCATATTTGTTCTTTTTTGAAAATAGTTACGAATAAAATTAGTCATCTTCAATAAATGCATTATCTATGTTAGCTTTTAGATGAAGAAAAAATTTATATTCATCACTTAACTTTGATTCATCCAAGACACCATCGTCACTTATTAGAGGGATTATTTTTAAGATATTTTGTGTAGCATCTATAAATAAAGCATTTGCCCTATCCCAAATATTACTAACTCCTAAGTTTTTTAAACATTTTTGAAAAACTGAAGATAATATTTTTGATATTGAATGTTGTTGAATTATTATTGCAGCGTTTAATAAACTTTTTTCCTCAGAAATACCAATCCTGCTAATCAAAGGGTCTTTATTAATTAGCCACCTGGTATAATTTCTTAAATTCTTATCATTAATATTTGTACTATTGCCTAGCAAAATTGGATACAAAGATGAGGCAATTAGTTCCTCATTAAAAACAATCTCTTTCATTCTTCTCTTTTGCTTATTTATATTTTCACATTCAAGTATAGAAATTGTTAGAAACTTAACATCTTTAATAATTGCTTTTGCTTTAAGCTTTTCTGGATCTGTTTGTATCCACGCAATTGAAGGTTCTTCTTTAAAAGCTTCAATATCAACATTTTTAAATTCATTAATCGTGTTTTTACATGCCTTATAGATTTCCTCTTTTTTAATCATTAACCGATAAAGCCTCTTATTATCCAGTTTAGTAAAGCAACTATACCAAAAGTTATTCCAAAAGTGATTGCTGAAGCTAAAATCGCATTAAATAATCCAGTTTGATAAAATAATAAGAATGCAATTAAACCTGTAAAAAAACTAATAATTATTGCTATTCTAAATAAACCAACCGATATTTTATTTTGCCAACTCATTTATTTATTATTGACGACAAGACGACGACAAAAAGCATCTTAACGTTAATTTAAATTTATTAAAACCCTTAAAAATGGCGGAGAGAATGGGATTCGAACCCATGATAGAGTTTCCCCTATACACGCTTTCCAAGCGTGCGCCTTCAACCACTCGGCCACCTCTCCATTTATTACTCTTTAGATATTTTGAGCACACCTATAAATGCCTCTTGTGGGATCTCAACTTTTCCAAATTGTTTAGCCCTTGCTTTTCCTTTTTTTTGTTTTTCAAGTAACTTTCTTTTTCTATCTGTAGCTCCACCACCATGAATTTTTGTTAAAACATCCTTTTTAAATCCTTTAATTGTCTCTCTTGCAATAATCTTTCCACCTATAGCTGCTTGAATTGGGATCATAAAATTATGTCTTGGAATTAAGTCTTTTAATTTTTCACAAACGTCTCTACCAGTTTTTTGAGCAAAACTTTTGTGAATCATCATAGCTAAAGCATCCACTGGTTCTGTATTTACTAGAATACTCATCTTAACAAGATCTCCTTCTCTATGACCAATTATTTCATAATCAAAACTTGCATACCCGCTTGTCATTGATTTTAATCTATCGTTAAAATCAAATACTATTTCGTTTAAAGGTAATTCATAATTTACAATAGCTCTGTTTCCTGAATAACTTAAGTTTGTTTGAACCCCTCTTTTATCCTGACATATTTTTATTATTGGTCCTAAGTACTGATCTGGTGTAATAATTGTTGCTTTGATCCATGGTTCTTCAATAAATTTTATCAAAGTCGGATCTGGTAAACTCGACGGATTTTGCAGATCTTTTATCTCTCCATTGTTCATGTGGATTTTATATACAACTCCCGGAGTTGTAGTTAATAGATTAATATCAAATTCCCTTTCTAGTCTTTCGGTAACAATTTCTAAATGTAACAATCCTAAAAAACCACATCTAAATCCCAACCCTAAAGCTGAAGAAGACTCGGGCTCAAAAGAAAAACTAGAGTCATTTAATTTTAATTTAGCTAATCCATCTTTTAATTTTTGATACTCAGAGCTATCAACTGGAAATAATCCACAAAAAACTACCGGTTTACTTGGCTTAAAACCAGGTAGTAAATCTGATAATGGTTTAGTAGCATCACAAATTGTATCTCCAACTTTTGTTTCCGATAAAACTTTTATTCCTGTTGTTATAAATCCAATTTCCCCTGAATTAAGTTCTTCTATATCTTTTGGTTTAGGTGTAAATACCCCAACTTTTTCAACAAAATAATCTTGATTAGTTGACATCATTTTAATTTTCATATTATTTTTAATTTTCCCATCAATTACTCTTACTAAGATCACTACTCCCAAGTAAGTGTCGTACCAACTATCAACTAATAAACACTTGAGTTTATGATCTTTTTCACCTTTTGGTCCTGGTAAAGTTTGAATAATTTGCTCCAAAATTTCATCAATACCTTCTCCTGTTTTTCCAGAACAAGGTACAGCATTGGCAGTATCGATGCCTATCACATCTTCTATTTGTTTGTTTGTTCTATCTATGTCAGAGGCTGGTAAATCAATTTTGTTTAAAACCGGAATTATTTCATGATTTATATCTAGTGCTTGATAAACATTTGCTAAAGTTTGAGCTTCTACACCTTGAGTACTATCTACAATTAATATCGAACCCTCACAAGCATATAAGGATCTACTTACTTCATAACTAAAATCAACGTGCCCTGGGGTATCTATAATGTTAAGAATATAATTTTTTCCATCTTTTGATTTATAATTTAATTTTACTGTTTGAGCTTTTATTGTTATTCCTCTTTCTCTTTCAATATCCATGGAGTCTAAAACCTGTGACTTCATTTCTCTATCTGTCAATCCACCACATCTATGTATAATTCTATCAGCAATAGTTGATTTACCATGATCAATGTGAGCAATGATTGCAAAATTTCTTATATTATCGATTTCTGTAGACATTTATGATCTAATTTTTGCACCAGACTTACTTTCGACAGTTGAAATAATTAAATTATTAATTTTTTCAAGATCACTCTCTTCTAATGTTTTTTCAAATGACTGAATTGTTACATTTAGAGCTATTGATTTTTTGTCTACTGGTATATTTTCACCTTCATAAATGTCAAAAATTTTAATTGACCTTATTAAATCTTTATCAATTGATGATATAATTTCTACTAAATCCTGTGCTTTAAAATTTTTATCTACTATAAAAGCAAAGTCTCTTTCTGATTTTTGAAAGTCAGAGTACTCAAAATTAGGTTTTTGATCTTTAAGTTTAATTTTATTTTCTTTTAGATGATCTAGATAAATCTCAAAACCTACAAGACCCTCGGTTTTTATATCAAGTTTTTTAATAATATTTGGATGTATGTCTCCAAAATAAGCAACAGGTTCAATATCATCCTTATCAAGATAGACCGAGCCAGCTTTGCCTGGGTGATAATATGAGGGAGATTTATCTCTTATAAAAAGACTTTTCCTATCGTACCCAGCTTCTACTAGTGTCTGAATAGCATCCTTTTTTACATCAAAGACATCAACTAGTCTTTCTTTTTCGTTCCAAATTAATCTTGATACTTTTCCTGATTTTATTGCTCCAATTACCGTCAATTGCGCACCAGGCTTACTATCCTTAAAAATTGGTCCAATTTCAAAGAGGGAAATATCTTTAAATCCTCTATCTAAATTTTTCTTCAAATAAAAAATCAAATTTGTGAAAATCGAATTTCGTAAAACATTTAAGTCTGAACTTATTGGATTTACTATTTTAATTTCTTTTAGATTTTCTTTAAAAAGATTATTTATTTTAGAATCTGTAAATGACCAGGTTACAGTCTCAAAATAACCTTTTGATGCGACAGATCGTTGTAGAAAATGAAAGAGTTTTTGTTGTTTGTTTAAGGTATCTTTTATTTTAGTTTTTTCAGGCTCTAAAGTTTCTATGTTATTATATCCTTTTACTCTTACTATTTCCTCAACTATATCAATTGGTTGAGTTATATCAGGTCTCCAAGTAGGTATTTTTAAATCTAATTCTAATTTCTTTCTAGAAACCTCAAATCCTAGATCAGTTAAAATTTTAATTATTTCATGATCTTTAATTTTAAAACCAGTTATTTTTTCAAATAAAGAGAGGTTAAATTTAATTTTATTTTTGTTGAACTTTTCAGTTTTTTGAATATCAAAATTACTTATTTTGCCCCCACAAATCTTTGATATTAATTCAGAAGCTTTTAACAAACCTAATTCGATGGATTCAGGATCAATCCCTCTTTCAAATCTGAATTTTGCATCAGTGTCAAGATTTAAAAGTTTTGAAGTTTTTCTGATTGATCTAGGAATAAAATACGCAGATTCTAATAAAATATTTTTAGTATTAATTTCAGTTCCAGAACGTTTTCCTCCAATTATTCCTCCCAAACCTAAAACTCCAGATTTATCAGAAATAACACACATTTCATCACTTAATTTATACTCTTTGTTATCAAGAGCCTCAAAGGTTTCACCATTTTTTGAATTTCTTACTGTAATCTCTTTGTCAATTTTATCTGCATCATATGCATGAAGTGGTCTATTTAAGTCTAACATTACATAATTTGTTATATCAACAATCGCTGAAATTGGTTTTTGACCAAGTGAAATAATTTTTTCTTTCAGCCATTTTGGACTTTCTTTATTTGTGACACCTTTGATTAAACAACTACCAAATACTATACAACCTTGATTTTTCTCTTTTTTAATTGAAACTTTGATTGTTTGAGATCCGTTTTTTTTAATATTTTTGTTGGAAATATTTTTTAATTTACCAGCCCCAGCAGCTGCAAGATCTCTCGCTACACCTCTTACCCCCAAGCAATCAGGACGATTAGGCGTGATTGATAAATCTACAACTTTTTCAGAATTACTTTTAAAAAAGTTTTTACCTATTTTATCTAAGTACTGACTTGTATTTAGTTCTGTTATTCCTTCGCTTTCGTCTGATAAATTTAATTCAGACTCTGAACAAAGCATTCCATAAGAAATAACTCCTCTAATCTTACTGACTGAAAGTTTCATATTATTTTTTGGAATTATTGATCCAGGACCTGCATAAATAGTCAAAAGATCTTTTTTAGCATTTGGTGCTCCACATACAACTTTAACAGTATTTTCTTGGCCAATATCAACATCACATATTCTAAGTCTGTCTGCATTAGGGTGCTGTTCAGTATTAATTATTTTTGCTACTTTAAAATTATCTAAATCAGAATTTAAGCTTTCAAAACTCTCAACTTCAAGTCCTAAGTCTGTTAATTTATCAATTAATTCACTATCTTTTTTTTTAGTATCGAGATGCTCTTTTAACCAGCCTATTGTAAATTTCATCTGCTAAGGCCTCTATAATTTGATGGTACATCTAATGGATCAAAACCAAAATGGTTAAGCCACCTATAGTCAGTCTCAAAAAAAGCTCTTAAATCGTTTATTCCATACTTAAGCATTCCTAATCTATCTATTCCAATCCCAAAAGCATAACCTTGGTATTTATCTGGATTTACTTTTACATTTTTAAGAACATTTGGGTGTACCATCCCACAACCTAGAATTTCTAGCCATTTATTTCCTTCACCAATTACTATTTTCCCATCTTTCAATTCATAGCCAATATCAACTTCTGCAGATGGCTCGGTAAATGGAAAATGACTTGGTCTAAATCTCATTTTAATTTTATCTACTTCAAAAAACGATTTTATAAAATAATTTAAACATCCTTTGAGATGACCCATATTTATATCCTTATCAATGTGAAGTCCTTCGACTTGATGAAACATGGGAGAATGAGTTTGATCACTATCAGATCTATAAGTTCTTCCTGGAGCAATAATTTTAAATGGCGGTTTTCCATTCAACATAGTTCTAACTTGTACTGGAGATGTATGAGTTCTTAGTAATAATTCTTTATTATTGTCTAAATAAAAAGTGTCATGCATATCTCTTGCTGGGTGATTATCTGGAGTATTTAATGCTGTAAAATTATAATGCTCATTCTCAATATCTGGGCCTTCTTCAACACTAAATCCAATTTCAGAAAATATTGAGGATATTTCATCTATTACTTGTGAAACAGGATGTATCTTTCCTCGATTAATTTCTCTTTCAGGTAAGGTTACATCTACTTTTTCATTTTCAAGTTTAGAGTTAACTTCCCTTATTTCAATTTCTTGAAGTTTAGAATTTATTTTTTCTTGTAGCTCTTCTTTTATTGAATTTAATTCTGATGCGTATTTTATTCTTTCATCAGTTTTTAAAGATCCTAATGTTTTAAATAAATTTGAAATCTGTCCATTTTTTCCAAATAATTCAGTTTTTATCTGGTTTACAATTTCAATACTTAGATTATTATTTAATTTATATAAATATTCGTCTTTAATTTTTTTAATATAGGACATATTTGTAGAATATTTGTTAACTCTAGAAAAACAACAATGAAAATTAATTTAATGCTGCTTGAGCTTTTTTAACTATAGTTTTAAATGCTTCTGGATTATCGTAAGCTATTTCAGCTAGTATTTTTCTGTCTATTTTAATGCCTGTCTTATTTAAACCATTTATAAATTTAGAATAAGTTAATCCCTCAGACCTGACTCCAGCATTTATTCTCTGTATCCATAGTGATTTAAAATCTCTTTTTTTATTTCTTCTATCTCTGTAAGCATACTGCATGGCTTTTTCCATAGCTTGACGAGCTGCTCTAATTGTATTTTTTCTTCTACCCCACTGACCTTTAACAGCTTTCAATACTTTTTTATGTTTTGCTCTACTTGTTACACCTCTTTTTACTCTAGCCATATTATCCTCTTAAGTTATACGGCATGTAAGACTTTACAATCTTGCCATCTTGTTTAGACATCACCGTAGTCCCCCTTTGCTTTCTAATCTGTGAATTTGTTCGTTTAATCATACCATGTCTTTTACCAGCTTGTGCAGTTATTACTTTTCCTTTAGCTGAAATTTTAAATCTTTTTTTTGCTGAACTTTTTGTTTTTAATTTAGGCATAATTTTTGTGGGTTTATACAAATATTGCTATTAATTTACAACTACAAATATAGCTTATAAAGGCTGAATAACCATGATCATTTGCTTACCGTCAAACTTTGGTTGAAGTTCTACACGACCAATAGCTTCCATATCTATTTTTATCTTATCCATAAGCTCATGCCCTAAACTAGAATGCTGAAGCTCTCTACCTTTGAATCTAATTGTAAATTTTACCTTGTCACCTTTTGCAATAAATTTTTGAGCATTTTTTATTTTAAATGAATAATCATGAACTTCTGTAACCGGTCGTAATTTAATTTCTTTCAGTTCAATCTTTTTCTGTTTTTTCTTTGCTTTATTTGCTTTTTTTTGTGCATCATATTTATATTTTCCCATATCCATAATTTTACACACAGGAGGTTTTGCATTGGGAGCGATCTCGATCAAATCTAAACCTTGTTCCTTAGCTCTACTAATAGCATCTTGTAAATTTAGAATTCCTAAATTATCACCATCACTTGCTATAACTTGAACATCTTGTGAAGTAATTCTTTGATTTGTTCTAGGACCTCTAGATTTTGTTCTTCTCTGAAAGTAGTTTTGTTTAAAATCTGCCACTAAATTGAAGGTGCTTTGTTTAAAGCAGAGTATTTTTGTAAGAATTCTTTTAAATCCATAGTTACTTGTTTTTTAGAATCCAATCTTCTAATAGTTACTGTGTTGCTGTCAACTTCTTTTTTTCCACATATTAGCAACATTGGTACTTTAGTTAATGAATGTTCTCTAATTTTATAATTTAAATTGTGATTTTTTAAATCTACTTCAGAAGAAAGTCCTACTTTTTTTAACTGACTATTTACTTCTTTTGCATAATTATCAAAATCACTCGAGATTGGGATTACTATTGTTTGAACTGGGCAAAGCCAAAAAGGTAATTTTCCTGAGTAATTTTCAATTAAAATTCCAATAAATCTTTCCAAAGATCCAAATAATGCCCTATGTAACATAACAGGAACTTTTTTGTTTCCATCGCTATCAACAAATGAAGCACCTAATCTGCCTGGTAAGTTTAAATCAACTTGTAAAGTTCCACATTGCCAATCTCTTCCAATCGCATCTCTTAAAACAAATTCTATTTTTGGACCATAGAAAGCACCTTCACCTTTGTTAATGGAATATTCTAAATTTGTTGCTTTAATTGCTTCTAGTAAAGCAGCTTCTGATTTATCCCATACTTGATTATCACCAACTCTTAATTCTGGCCTGTCAGAATATTTTAATATTACATCTTCAAACCCTAAATCCTTATAAATTTCTAAAATTAAATTAGTTACAGTCAAACATTCTTGCGTAATTTGTTCTTCAGTGCAAAAAATATGTGCATCATCTTGTGTAAAAGCTCTAACTCTTAACAGTCCATGAAGAGCTCCAGATGGTTCATATCTATGAACCTTTCCAAATTCTGACATTTTAAGTGGTAAATCTCTATAACTTTTTAAACCTTGATTAAAAACTTGAACGCAACCTGGACAATTCATAGGTTTTATTGCAAATACTTTTTCATCAGGTGTCGTAGAAGTATACATATTGGCGCCGAATTTTTCCCAATGACCAGATTTCTCCCAAAGTGAACGATCTAATATTTCTGGAGTATTTATCTCCTGATATCCTGCAGTCTCCTGTTTCATTCTCATATATGAAATAAGTTTTTGGAATAAGCTCCATCCTTTTTGATGCCAAAATACAGATCCAGGACTCTCTTCTCTGAAATGAAATAAATCCATTTCTTTTCCTATTTTTCTGTGATCTCTTTTTTCAGCCTCTTCTATTCTATTTAAATAATCGTCTAATTCTTTTTGAGTAGACCAACTTGTTCCGTAAACTCTTTGCAACATTTCATTATTAGAGTCACCTCTCCAGTAAGCACCTGAGACTTTTGTTAATTTAAAATATTTTCCAATTTTACCAGTTGAACTTAAGTGAGGACCTCTACATAAATCATGCCAATCTCCATGGAAATATAGAGACACATCTTCACCCTCTGGAATACTCTCAATTATTTCAGCTTTATATATTTCTCCCTTTTTTTTAAAATGCTCAATTGCGTCATTTCTTTTCCAGACCTCTCTGTAAGTTTTTTCATCTCGATCTACTATTTCTTTCATTTTATTTTCAATTTTTTCTAAATCTTCTGTCGTAAAAGGTTCTTTTCGTGCAAAATCATAATAAAAACCATCTTCAATAACTGGTCCTATTGTAACTTGTGTCCCTGGAAATAATTCTTGAACTGCCATAGCAAGTATATGTGCAGTGTCGTGCCTTATAGTCTCTAAACCTTCTTTATCTTTTGATGTAAATATCTTTATTGAGGAGTCTTTAGAAATGTTATGATTTAAATCTTTTAATTCTCCATCAACGCTTATTAACAAAGCTTGCTTTGAAAGAGATTTACTAATTTTTTCTGCAACCTCAAAACCTGATATACTTTTTTCGAAGTTAATTTTTTTTCCGTCAGGTAGAGTTATATTTGGCATTAATTTAATAGTTTTTTGTATTCTGAATAAGTAGAAAAACACATTTTTTCAACATTAAATTTTTTTACTGCGTTTTCTCTTCCTAAACTACCCATTTTATTTAGTTCATTTTGATCCATATTTATGACTTTAATAATTTTTTCAGATAAATCTTCTGCGTTACCTGCTTCAAACAAAATACCAGTTTTACCATCTATCACAGTTTCATTAGATCCTCCTAAGTTGCTTGCAATGATCATTTTTTGCATAGATTGTGCTTCAACTGATACTCTACCAAATGCTTCAGGCTCTATTGATGCAGAAATTACTATATTTGAAATTTTATAGGCTAGTGGCATATTTTTGCAATGGTCTATAAATCTTATTTGTTTTGTAAGTCTGTATTGCTCAACCAATCTAATCAGTTTTTTTTTATAAAGGTCTCGCCCCTGCTCATTACCAAGTATAACTCCAATGAAAGCATCGTTGCCTAATTGAATATTTACATTATTTAAAGCTTCTAAAAACATTTCTTGGCCCTTCCAAGCAGTAAGTCTTCCGGGTAATAAAATTATTTTTTTACCAACAATCAATTCCCAAGATTTAAATAATTTATCTTCATCCGTTTCAAGAGTTGTGGTAGCATCATAGTAATCTGTATTAATGCCTCTAAATATTGATAGTAATTTTTTTTTATCAGATAAATATTCTGAATAGTTTTCTTTAATATGTGAAAATATAAAATTTGAACCTGCAATAATTAAATCTGATCTAACCATAACTGAGTTATAAAATTTTTTCATATTACTTTTGAAATTATATGTTCCATGGAAAGTGGTAACAAATTTTGTTCTCGTAATTTTTGTTGCAATTAAACATGACCAAGCTGGAGCTCTGCTTCTAGCATGAACAATATTAATACCATTTAATAAAATAATTATTGAAATAATTATAGAGTTTAGAAGAATAAGTATTGGATTTTTAGATTGAACTGGAAGTCTAATAACTTTGACTTTTTTTTTATCAACAAATTTTAATAATTCACCACCACTTGTTATCAAATAAGATCCAACATTATTTTCTGGTAAATAATGGGCAATATCATAACAACCGGTTTCAGCTCCACCGTAACCTAGTTTAGGGATTACTTGTAGGACTTTTAATTTAGGCTGCATATGTTAATAATATTATAAACTTGATCAACATAATTACTTTATATGAAAAAATATAAATTTCTAAGAATTTCTAAATATAAAAAACTAAGATATATAGCAAATAATTATAAAAAAAATCTTTACGTGGTTTTTTTACCTGGTTTTGCATCTGATATTGATGGCGATAAGCCAAAAAAATTTTTAAAATTTGCCATTCAAAATAAACTTGGATTTTTAGCTTTGGAATACTTTGGTCATGGAAGATCATCAGGAGAATTTACAAGAGGTAACATCACTAAATGGTCCCATGATGCGAGAATTGCAATAAGTAAAATAGTTAAAAAGAATGACATTATATTAATTGGATCTAGCATGGGAGGGTGGATTTCTTTATTAATGCATAGATATTTTAGTTCGCAAATAAAAGGTTTTTTAGGAATTGGATCTGCTCCTGAATTTCTAACAAGAATTATGTGGAAAAAATTTCCAAAAAAAACAAAAAGTGAAATTTTAAAAAAAGGTATCTCAAAAATTAAAAATGGTGATTATGAGTATTTAATAACAAAACAGCTAATTTTAGATGGTAAAAAAACCAGCAATAAAGTTCTTAACAAACAATTATATAATAAAAATCCTGTAACTATGATTCATGGGCAGAAGGATGAGGTGGTTCCAGTAGTGTATTCAAGAAAAGTTTTAAAAATTTTTCCTAATGCAGAAAAAAAACTAATAGTAATAAAAAATGGAGATCATAGCCTTTCTTCAAAAAAAAATTTAAATATTATTTGTAAAGAGTTAAAATCTATAATCAAAAAAGTTAACTAGCTTTTCCAACTAAACTTTTATTTGTAATAGGGTTTTCTAATTTATTTAACATTTCTTTAGGACAAACCTGAAGGAAATTATTTAATTCATCATCAAAATTTTCAATAATTTTTGCTGATAAATTTGAGTTAGTTTCTTGAGTATGTTTTAAAATTAAATCTTTTAGATAATTTTTCCAATATTCTGTCTCTGGCGTTTGCCAAACTATTGTTTCAGGATTAGCTTTTTTTGCAAACTGGCTTTTTGGATCATATATAAATGCCATACCACCAGTCATACCAGCTCCAAAATTATCACCTACATCTCCCAATATTACTATTGACCCACCTGTCATGTACTCACAACCATTTGAGTCGCATCCTTCTATAACTGCAGTAGCACCCGAGTTTCTAACAGCAAATCTTTCACCAGCTTGTCCTGCTGCAAAAAGATATCCTGATGTTGCCCCATACAGAACTGTGTTTCCTATTATTGTATTTTCGTTTGATATTAAATTACTCTCATCTTGAAGTTTAATTACTATAGATGCGCCTGAGAGACCTTTTGCAACGTAATCATTGGCATCTCCTTTTAAAAATAATTTTAGTCCTTTAACACCAAAGGCACCAAAAGATTGACCAGCAGAACCCTTAAAGTTAATAGTAAAAGTATTTTCCCCTAATTTATTATTTCCAAATTTTTTATAGAGATTATATGAAATTCTTGTTCCAACAGCTCTGTCTGTATTTTCAATTGAATAAATTTTTTCTAATGGCAATTTTCTGTTAATTAAACTTTCTATCTCAGGCCAAATTTTTTGGTCTAAAGTATCTGGTACTTCATTAATTATTGGAGTTTCACAATATCTTTTGTTTGTGCCTGGATCAGCTTGAACAAATAAAGGATTTAAATCTAAATCATCTAAGTTTGGTGATCCTTTGCTGACTTGTCTTAGTAAATCTGTTCTTCCAATTACATCGTTTAAATTTTTAAAACCTAAACTTGATAAAATTTCTCTAACTTCTTGAGCAATAAAAGAAAATAGATTTACTATTTTATCAGGGGTGCCAGTAAATTTTTTTCTTAATTCATCATCTTGTGTGCAAACTCCAACTGGACATGTATTAGAATGACATTGCCTTACCATAATGCAACCCATCGCAACTAACGCTGTTGTTGCTACACCAAATTCTTCAGCTCCCATCATTGCTGCAATCACTACATCTCTTCCTGTTTTAATTCCTCCATCAGTTCTTAATGTAACAAGGTGTCTTAATTTATTTAAAGTTAATACTTGATTTGCCTCTGTTAGGCCCATTTCCCATGGAATACCAACATATTTAACACTTGTTTGTGGAGTGGCACCAGTCCCACCATTATGACCTGAAATTAAAATTATATCTGCTTTTGCTTTAGCAACACCTGCTGCAATAGTTCCTATACCAGAAGAGGCAACTAATTTAACACCAACTCTTGCCTTAGGATTAATTTGTTTAAGGTCATAAATAAGCTGAGCTAAATCTTCAATTGAATAAATATCGTGGTGTGGTGGTGGCGAGATTAAAGTTACTCCAGGAGTAGAATGTCTCAATCTTGCGATTTCCTCTGTTACTTTAAATCCTGGTAATTGTCCACCTTCACCGGGTTTTGCACCTTGAGCAATTTTAATTTCAATCTCATTACAATTATTTAAATAGTTAATAGTTACTCCAAATCTCGCTGACGCAATTTGTTTAACTCTAGAATTTGCGCTATCTCCATTATCTAATACTTTAAATCTTTCCTCGTCTTCCCCTCCTTCTCCACTACATGAAGCTCCTTTAATTCTATTCATTCCCATGGCAAGTGTTTCGTGTGCCTCTTTTGATAAAGCGCCATGAGACATACTTCCACTTCCAAATCTTTTCATAATCTCAGTTATTGGTTCAACTTGGTCAATATCAATTGCCTCTTGATTTTTAAAATCAATTAAATCTCTTAGACTAATTGGTTTTAAACCATAAATACCCTTAGTATATTTTTTATAAGTTTCGTATGAATTTGAGCCTACGGCTGCTTGTAAAAGATGAATTAATTTTCCTTGATATTGGTGTGTTTCGCCATTTTTTCTATATCTGTAGATTCCGCCAATTGGTAAAATGTTTGAGTGAATATCAAATGCATCTTTATGTATAGATCTTATTTTTTTTTCAATACCAGTTAAACCTATTCCAGAAATTTTAGATAATACTCCAGGAAAATAATCTTTTACAATTGTTCTACTTAATCCAACAGTTTCAAAATTACATCCACCTCTATATGAACTTAAAACTGATATACCCATCTTTGACATTATTTTTAATAGTCCAAGATTTACTGATTTAATATATCTGGTTACACACTCATCAAATGAGAAATTACCAAAAAGTTTTTTTGAATATCTTTGATGCAAACTATCAAATGCTAGGTAAGGATTAACCGTTGTAGCTCCAACACCTATTAATGTTGCAAATGAATGAGTGTCTAAGGCATCTCCTGTTTGTACATTAATTGATGCATAGCCTCTCAAGCCTAATTTTATTAAATGAGTATTTATTGCACCAATACATAATAGCATTGGCATTGGTAATTTTGTTTCAGATATATTTTTATCAGATAAAATAAGTTGAGTATTACCCTCTCTAACTGCTTTTTCAGCGTTATCTTTTAATAATTCTATAGTTTGTTCTAAACTTTGCTCAGCGTTGAATGTACAATCTAAAATTTTATAGTTATCTCCAAAATACTTTATAAATTTTTCAAACTGAGTATTTGATAAAATTGGACTATCTAAAACATAAATATTTTCCTGAGTAAGATTAGAAAAATCTAGAATATTTCCTAAATTTCCAAACCTAGTTTTCAAGCTCATCACTTTATTTTCCCTAAGAGAGTCAATCGGGGGATTGGTCACCTGACTAAAATTCTGTCTAAAATAATGATAAAGAGGCCTGTATTTATCAGATAAAACTGCAAGGGGAGTGTCATCTCCCATTGACCCGGTTGCTTCTTTGGCATCCTCTGCCATTGGATGCAAAATTAACTCCAAGTCTTCAAGGCTATAACCGAAACAATGTTGTATCTTTTTTAAATCAGAGCCTGAAAACTCACTTTTTTCATTTTCTATAGTTAGTGTTTTATCTAATTCAATTATTTGATTGTTAAAATGTTTGTATTCTTTAGACAAATAATTCTTAATTTGATTATTTGTATAAACTTTCCCTTTTTCAATTCTCACACCCAAAATTTCTCCTGGTCCTAGTCTTCCTTTTGAAACAATTTTCTTCTCATTTAGGTCAATCATTCCTGTCTCAGATCCTGCAAATAGAAGTTTATCTCTTGTTATTGTATATCTAAGAGGTCTAAGTCCATTTCTGTCACTACCCACAATAACCCACTCATTGTCAGTTGCAGCTATAGCAGCAGGTCCATCCCAAGGTTCCATTGTACTATTTAAAAAGTTAAAAAGTTGTTGATGATCTTTTGGAAGAACTTTACTTTTTTTTGACCAAGCATCTGGTATTAGCATAAGTTTTGCTAAAGGTGCTGAATGTCCAGAAATATTTAATAATTCAAACACATTATCTAATGATGCAGAATCAGAATTACCAGCAGGGATAACCGGTTTTAAATTTTCCATATCATCAAACAAAGGGCTAAACATTTCCTCTTCGTGAATTCTCATCCAATTAATATTTCCTTTTAAAGTGTTTATCTCTCCATTGTGAGCAATTGATCTAAAAGGTTGGGCTAAATCCCAACTTGGAGCGGTGTTAGTAGAAAATCTTTGATGGAAAATTGCATAACGTGAAATGAAACGCTCATCTTTTAAATCTGGATAAAAATCAGATAAAGACTCTGCTAAAAACATTCCTTTATAAATTATTGATTTTGAGCTGAATGAACAAATATAAAAATTGTTTAATTGATGTCTTAATGCCTCTTTTTCAATTTTTCTTCGAGTTTCATAAAGAGCTCTTTCTAAATCTTTACCATGAATTAACTTATCATTATGAGTAAAAAGAACTTGTGTAATCTCAGGTCTAGTTTGTTCTGCCTTTTCTCCTAAAACAGAAGGATCCACAGGTACTTGTCTCCATCCATAAATATTAAAATTCTTTTTTGTTAATTCACTTTCTACAATTGATCTGCATTGCTCTTGTCCCCCAAAGTCATTTCTTGGCAAGAAAATCATTCCCACACATAAATCTGAGTTATCGTGCTCATGACCTGTTATTTCAATTTTTTCTGCAAAGAAATCATTTGGTATTTCAATATGAATACCTGCTCCATCTCCAGTTTTACCGTCTGCATCAATTGCACCCCTATGCCATACAGCTTTTAGAGCCTCGATACCGTATTCGACTACTTTTCTTGATTTTAGACCCTCAGTTGATGCAACAAGACCTACTCCACATGCATCATGTTCCATAGTTTCATCATAAACATGATTTTTTTTTAAAAGTTTACGATTTTTGTTTTGGATATCCATCATGCAACTTTCATTTTTTGTTTTGATTGAAGATAACTTTCAATTGAAGTGGCAGCATCTCTGCCATCTTTAATAGCCCATACAACTAATGAGGCTCCCCTTACTATGTCTCCAGCCGCAAATATACCTGGTATACTAGTCTCCAAGGTATCAAAGTCAGCTTTTATAGTTCCCCACTGTGAAACTTGTAATCTAGGTTCCTGAAATAGAACTGGTAAATCTTCTGGATCAAAACCTAAGGATTTAATTACCAAATCAGCGTTAATTTCAAATTCTGAGTTTTCTTCTGCAACGGGTCTTCTTCTGCCACTTTCATCTGGATCCGTTAATTTCATTTTATCTACAATAATACTATTTACTTTATTAGTTCCTCTAAACTCTTTTGGGTTACTTAACCAAATAAATTCTACACCTTCCTCCTCAGCATTGCCTACTTCTCTCGCAGATCCAGGCATATTTTCTCTGTCTCTTCTGTAAAGGCATTTTACAGATTTAGCTTTTTGTCTTACAGAAGTTCTTACACAGTCCATTGCAGTATCTCCACCACCAATTACTACTACATCTTTACCCTCAGCATTTAATGTTCCGTTATCAAACATTTCGACTTTATCGCCCAAACCTTTTTTGTTTGAAGCTGTTAAGAATTCCATTGCAGGAAAAATATTACTTAGATCATTTCCAGGTAAGTTAACTTCTCTTGCTTTGTATACACCTGTTGAAATTAACAAGGCATCATGTTTTGATTGTAATTCTTTTAATGTAGAATCTTTGCCAACCTCGAAATTATGAACAAATTTTATTCCACCTTCTTTTAAAAGTTTAATTCTTCTCTCAACTACATGCTTTTCTAATTTAAAATTTGGTATTCCATAGATTAACAATCCACCTGCTCTGTCATATCTATCATAAATTGTTATTTGGTATCCTTTTTTTCGTAATTCTTCACCACAAGCTAGTCCTGCGGGACCTGCTCCAATAATTCCAACACTTTGTTCATTTTCAATTTTTACATTTATTGGTTTTACCCAGCCATTTTCCCAAGCTTTATCAGTTAAATATTTTTCAACTGAACCAATTGTTACTGTTCCATGTCCTGATTGCTCAATTACACAGTTTCCTTCACATAACCTATCTTGTGGGCATATTCTTCCACAAACTTCCGGCATATTATTCGTACTTTGGGATAAATGGTAAGCTTCTTCATACCTTCCTTCTGCGGTTAACTTTAACCAATCAGGTATATTGTTACTTAATGGACAGTGAACCTGACAAAAAGGAACACCACACTGTGAACACCTACTCGATTGTTCTTTAGCTTTTTCATGAATAAACTCTTGATAAATCTCTCCAAAATCCTCTTTTCTCTTAGATTTATCTCTTTTAGGTGGATTTTGCTGACCTATATCTACAAATTTAAGCATTTTATTTGTCATTTGTATCGGCTTATACACCAGAAGCATATTTCCTTAAAGTATTACTAGGTAATATATATTGACATATATTTTTAAAAAATATTGATTTTCCTGTATTTTCTATTTAACGCATAATTGATATGCATTTAAAAGATTGCCTTATTTAGGTAATCTTTTAACTATCTATTAAAGTCCTTAATGATTTCAGAATATATAGAAGCATCAATTTTAGCGTTTGTTCAAGGTTTTTCAGAATTTATACCAGTAAGTTCATCTGCACACCTCATAATTATATCAAAAATATCGAACTTTAATATTAGTTCGCTTCAACTTGATATTAGTCTTCACTTAGGTTCACTTTTGGCAATTATTTTTTATTTTAGAAAAGATTTAGTAAATATTTTAGGAAATAAGTCTTTATTATTACTTATAATTTTAGGTTCTTTACCATTAGTTATTGTTGGTTATTTTATTTATACATCGGGGCTAATTGAAAATTTAAGAAATTTGAAAGTAATAGCATGGGCAACTTTGGTATTTGGTATTCTATTATTTATTGCAGATCGATCTAGTATAAAAAATAAATTTGATACCAGTTTAAATTTAAAAAATATTTTACTTATTGGTATTTTTCAAATTTTAGCTGTTATACCTGGTGTAAGCAGATCAGGTATAATAATTACAGCTTCAAGGTTTTTAAATTTTGATAGAGTAGATTCTTCAAAAATATCTTTTTACTTATCAATACCTGCATTAGCGGGTGCAAGTATACTTAGTTTGAAAGATATGATGAATGCAAACATTGATTTGAACATATTATTTTTATATTCAATAATATTTTCATTTATAGTTTCTTATTTAACAATAAAATATTTTTTAATTTATGTTAAAAATTTTAATTTAAACATTTTTGTTTATTACAGAACTTTTCTCGCTTTAATTCTTTTTGTAATTGCTTATAGCTAATTTTTAGTACTAGGTGAAATTTGAGAAGAAATTACTGCAATCAATATTAATAAACAACCAATCATATTATTTGTACTTAAAAATTGATTGAGAATAATCCATCCTGCTACAGCTGCAAATACCCCCTCGAGAGAATAAATAATTGCTGCTGGTGCCTCCTCTATGTTTTTTTGTGCATACATTTGTAATGTAAAGGCTATACCGCCTGATAATGCTCCTGCGTAAAGAATAGAACTACTTTCCATCAATATTTTTGAAATATTTATTTCTTCAAAAATACAAGAAAAGATAAATGAAAGTGTTGCAACAAATAATGCTTGAAGTGCAGCATAAAACATTGGAATATCAAATTCTTCCATGAACTTTCCTGCAAAAATTATATGCAAAGCCCAAAATACTGAGCATAATATAACTAGACCATCACCTAACATTATTTCTGAGTTTGAAAAATCACTAAGAAGGTATACACCAAGAACACAAAGACCAATTGCTGGCCATATACTCCAATGAACTTTTTTGGAGAAGATGAAAAATAACAAAATTGGAACTATTGGTACGTAAAACACTGTAAAAAAGGCTGCATTTGCAATATTTGTATATTGGAGAGCAGCTTGTTGTAAAAAAGTACCCAAAAACAGGGATACTCCCATGAAAACTAAATATTTTATAAAAAGTTTTGATTTTGAAAGTATTTCTAGTTTAATTTTCTTCCTCTCAAATAATAAGGCAAGTGGTAATATTGTAAAAAAGCCGACAATAAATCTTGCTGAATTAAAAGTTAATGGACCGATATTATCCATACCAGTGTCTTGGGCAATGAAAGCTGTTCCCCAAATAAAAGTTGTGACTAAGGCACAGACCATTGAAAGGGATTTTGTCATTAAATTTAATTAGATAATTTAATTAATTAATTTATTCCGTTTAACTTACAAGAGCTGTCAAAATCCTCTTTGTTAATATAACATCCAGACATTTTTCTAACTCCATTAAACGATCCTCTACCATGAAGTATTCGCCAATTATTAAATATTAGAAGTTCTCCAGGTTTAAGTATATGTCGCCACTGATAATCTTTATTGTTAGCAATAAGATCAAATTTTTTTATCGCTTCATAAAACTTTAATGTTAAATCTCTTTCAAATCTAAATGGTGCTCGATCATAATTATTAAAACTAACTTGAACTATTTCATTATTTTCATTTAACTTGAATATTGGTCTTTCAGCCTCAAGATAAACACCATCACCGATATAATTTCCCTTAACATTTATTTTTGTCATTAATTCATACATAGGCTGGTTTTCTTTTTTTATTGTTTCCGCTATTTTTAATCCATCAACCATAATCGATTCACCACCACTAGCATTATATTCACAACATAGTAATAATTGTAATCCTGGAGCGTCATTACTGTATGTTGAATCTGTATGAGGTCTTAGTTCTTCTTGAGTGTATGCGCTATCAGCTTTATTTTTATCTGACTCAAAACTCCATAATCCTCCAAATATAGAGTTTCTTACGTAACCAATTTTATTTGCAATTGTTTCAACAGACTTTAAATTGGTTTCACAGTTTTTAATTACTGAAAACCCATAGTCATGAAGATTTTTCAAAAAATTTCTAAATCCTTCATTTGATAAAATTGAATTATAGTCTAAAAAAATTTCTTTTTTTATTACATTAGATTTCCAGATTTTTAAATTAGATTTAATTTCTTTTTTCTTTTTTATTTTATTATTGGTTAGAAATTCAGATGAATATTTAACTGGTTTTTCTAAATCAGGCCAGGAAACACTCAAATATTTTCCATTTTCAATTATTTCTGCCTTTTTAACTTTTAAATTTATATTTAATGCTGCTGTATATGTTTTCCTTTGATTAGATCTTTTATCCCAATTTTGCTCGTCTTTCGCATGATCTCTTAGCCAAATATTAGGAAAAATTTCAGAATTTTCTCCATTAAAGTGGACTTGTACATCATCTGCTAGTATTTCAATTTTAGTAATCATTTACTCAAATTATATGCAAAATTAGAACCAAGATTATCTTTTAATTCGTTATTAAATTTAGCAGCTTCAGCTCCATCTATAATTCTGTGATCATATGAGAGGGAAAGTGGAAGCATGGTTCTTGGAACAAATTTACCATCAATAAATACCTGTTTTTTATAACTTCTACCAACACCAAGTATAGCAACTTCTGGAAAGTTAATTATTGGTGTAAAAAACGAACCACCGATGCCACCTAAGCTTGTGATAGTCATTGATCCTCCAAAGAACTCTTTTTTATCAATTTTTAAATTTCTACAATCATCACTTACTTTTTTTAATTCCTCACTTAACTGATTGATATCTTTTTGATTAGCATCTCTAATTTTAGGAACCATAAGTCCATGTTGAGTATCAACTGCGATACCAACATGAAAATACTTTTTAAAAGTAATCTTTCCATTTTCAATATCATCAATTGATGAATTAAATGATGGAAATTTTTTTAGTGAAATTACCAATGCTTTTATAATAAATGCAAGAGGAGTAATTTTTATTCTTTCTCCTGTATAATTATCTTTTATTGAGCTTCTAAATTCTTCCATTTCTGTAATATCAGCCTCATCATGGTTAGTTACATGTGGAATATTTGTCCACGAATTTACAAGATGTGGAGCTGCTATTTTTTTTACTCTAGGAATATCTTTAATTTCAACCTCCCCAAAATCTAAATGTTGATATTCGCTTTTAATAATTTTTTCTTTTTGTCTTTCGCTATTATTCTGGGGATGATTAATTCTAGATGAGACAAAGTCTTTTAAATCTTTTTCAACAACCCTACCTGATCTCTCTGTTCCCTTAACATTATTTATATCTACTCCAAGTTCTCTTGCAAATTTTCTAACTTTTGGACTTGCAGATATTTTATTTGATTGATCAGACATTTACATTTTTGTCGGCATAGGTTTGTTTTTATCAATTTTATACTTTTTGATTGCATCTTCAGCATACTTTGATGCAACAAGCTGTTCATTTGCTAAAACACTAAGGCTATAAGCAACTATGTGTTCTTTATCTACTTCAAAAAAATTTCTTAAGTTTTTTCTTGTATCGCTTCTTCCATATCCATCCGTACCTAATGTATAAAAGCTCTTTTTTGTAAAAGGTCTTATTTGATCAGCATTTATTCTCATATAGTCAGTGGCTGTAAGGATAGGACCTTGTTGTTTGCCCAAACATTCCTCTACATATGATTTTTTATTTGTTTCTGAAGGATTTAGAAGGTTTAATCGTTCGACTTCCATTCCATTTTTTCTTAGCTCATTAAAACTAGTAACACTCCAAACTTCACTATCGACCTGATATTCTTTTTTGAGAATTTCTGATGCTGCCATCATTTCTCTTAGTATAGTTCCTGAGCCTAATAATTGAATTTTTGCATCTTTAGAACTTGATGTGTCTTTAATTTTATACATTCCCTTGAGAATTCCATCCTCACAATCATCTGGCATTGCAGGGTGGGAGTAATTTTCGTTCATTGTTGTAATATAATAAAAAATATTTTCATTTTTTTCATGCATCCTTCTTAAACCTTCTCTAAAAATCACAGCTAATTCATAATGAAATGTTGGATCATAAGAAATACAGTTTGGAATTGTTGATGCTAACAAATGACTATGACCATCTTGGTGTTGAAGACCTTCTCCTGCAAGTGTTGTTCTTCCTGCAGTAGCACCAATTAAAAAACCTCTTGCTTGACTATCTCCTGCAGCCCAAGCAAAATCTCCAATTCTTTGAAAGCCAAACATAGAATAAAAAAGATAAATTGGTATCATTTCAATATCATGATTTGTATATGCGGTTCCAGCTGCTATCCAAGAAGACATTGAACCAGCTTCTGTAATACCTTCTTCTAATACCTGACCACTTTTTTCTTCTCTATAAGATGAAAGTTGTGCTGAGTCCTCTGGCTCGTATTTTTGACCTTCATGAGCATAAATACCTATTTTTTGAAAGAAACCTTCCATTCCGAATGTTCTAGCTTCGTCAGGAATAATTGGAACCAATTTTGGTGCAACATTTTTATCTCTCAAAAGATTAGTTAACATTCTTACCAATGCCATTGTAGTAGACATTTCTTTTTCGCCGGTAGATTTTTTCATAAAATCAAAAATATCTTTAACTGGGGCTTTAATCGGTTTTGAATATGATGTTCTCTCTGGTATGAAACCACCAAGTTCTAATCTTCTTTTTTTTAAGTATTTAATTTCTTCAGAATTTTCGTCTGGTTTGAAATATTCAATATTTTTGACTTGAGAATCTGTTAAAGGAACATCAAACCTATCTCTGTAATACATTAAATCATCAACATCCAATTTCTTTTGTTGGTGAGTAGTGTTTACACTTTCACCACTTTTACCCATACCATAACCTTTTATAGTTTTAGCTATTATGACTGTGGGGCTTCCTTTGTGATTGACCGCTTTATCATATGCAGCATATACTTTGTGAGGATCATGGCCTCCTCTATTAAGTCTCCAAATATCAGTATCAGACATTGATGAAACTAACTCTGTTGTTTCAGGGTATTTGCCAAAAAACTTTTCTCTCACATAAAGCCCATTTCTTGCTTTAAATGCTTGATATTCACCATCTACGGTCTCATTCATAATTTTTACTAAATGTCCTGTCTTATCATTAGCTAAAAGTGAGTCCCAATAAGATCCCCAAATAACTTTTAGAACGTTCCAGCCACCTCCTCTAAAAATACCCTCTAATTCTTGAATTATTTTTCCATTTCCTCTTACTGGACCATCTAATCTTTGTAAGTTGCAGTTAACAACAAATATTAAATTATCTAAATTTTCACGCGCCGCTAAACCAATTGCCCCAAGTGACTCAGGTTCATCCATTTCTCCATCTCCAAGAAAAGCCCAAACTTTTCTTCCCTCATCTTTAATTAATCCTCTATTGATTAGGTATTTCATAAATCTTGCTTGATATATTGCTAACATTGGACCAATACCCATTGAAACTGTTGGAAACTGCCAAAAGTCTGGCATTAGCCAAGGATGAGGATAAGATGAAAGTCCACCAGTTTGTACTTCTTGTCTAAATCTATCTAACTGCCTTTCATTTAGTCTTCCCTCAAGAAAAGCTCTTGCATACATTCCTGGTGCACTATGGCCTTGAAAATATACTAGATCACCTCCGAATTTATTATTTTTTGCTCGCCAAAAATGATTCATACCAACATCATACAAAGTTGCAGCTGATGCAAATGTTCCTATATGACCGCCAAGTTCAGGATGTTTTTTATTTGCTCTTACTACCATCGCAGCAGCATTCCATCTGATTAATGATCTTAACTTACGTTCTATGTTTTGGTCTCCAGGTGATCTTTTTTCCTCTTCAGGGGGTATCGTATTCACGTATGGAGTAGTTTGAGTATGAGGAATTTTAGATCCAGCTTTATAAGATTGATCAATTAATTGTTTAATTAAAAAATGAGCCCTTTCAGAACCATCATTTTGCAGAACTGCACTTAGGGAATCTAACCACTCTTTAGTTTCAACAGGATCAATATCTTCGTTACTACTGACCATTTTAACTTCATTAATCAATCTTGTTTGCTTGATTTGTTTTGGTTCTGTAACTTTCGTTTCAACTTTTGTGTTAGATTTAATTGCAGTTTCCGCTTCCTCTATTAATTTCTCTGTTGGAAGCGGAATTCTTTCGTCTAAAGTTTTATTAGTTTTGTCATGTTCATCTTTATGTTCTGAAGATAGAGTTAATATTAAATCACCTTTTGAAACTTTATCACCAATTTTTACATTTATATTTTCAATTGTACCTTCATGATTGGATGGTACTTCAACACTTGATTTATCACTTTCTAAAGTGACAACAGGGTCATTTTTGTTGATTTTGTCACCTTTTTTTACAAGTACTTCAATTATTTCAACGTTTTCAAAGTCTCCTATATCAGGAACTAATAAATCTAGATTCATTTTTGTAATATATATATATCAATATTTGCTAAAAAAATAATTTACATTATTAATTATGTATAAAAACTGTACAAATTGCGCCTGTAGCTCAATTGGATAGAGCGCTTGGCTACGGACCAGGAGGTTCTGGGTTCAACTCCTAGCAGGCGCACCAAAATGAAAGGATAAATGAAAATATCACTTGAAAAATCCGTAATATATTTCTTTTGTTTAGTTTTATTATTTATACTAATTATGGCAATAATCCTTTAATGAAAAAAAAATTTGAACAATTAAGTTATAAGCCAAGCTACATGAAGCATAATGGTGGTTTATTATTTAGATCTATAAACAAAAAAAAATTTGAGTTTAAAACTAAGATTAAAAAAACACATTTAAATAAAGCTGGGATAACACATGGTGGTTATATTTGTACAATCATTGATGCTGGTGCAGGTACTGCTTGTCATAGAGCAAGTGGAAATAAACCATGTGTAACTATTTCATTGGATATCAAATTTATAGCTCCCTCGAACATTGGAGACGAATTGTTGGGAACAGTAGAAATTCAAAAGGTTACAAAGTCAATGGTATTTATAAATTGTAAACTCAGATGTAAAAATAAATTAATTGCAAGTGCAGTTGGGATTTGGAAAATTTTAAGAAGACCTCTTCCAAATGCTGGACTAGGTGGATAAGTTTTATTTTCTTAATTGAATAATAAGTATTGGCAATACTAAAACTAAACCAATAATTGATGAACTTAGACCAGGTGCAATAAATAATAATGAAATAATTCCCAAATACCATCTCTGAAACGTAGAAACTCTTTTAAATAGATACCCTGTAAATCCAATTCCGATCAAACCAATTCCAATCATTGCAGATATTAAAGTTACAAAAAAATCATAAAAATTAAATCCTTGGGCAACCAGTAATAGTGATGGTGAATAAACAAATACAAAAGGTACAAGAGCTTTTGCAATACCTAATCTAAATGCAGTATTACCTGTGGTAAATGGATTTGATCCTGCAATTCCAGCAGCAGCATATGCTGCAAGAGCAACAGGCGGTGTTATGTCAGCTAAGACACCATAATAAAACACAAAAAAGTGAGAAACAATGGGCTCAATTTGTAATTGAGTGAGAGCAGGCGCAGCAACAGCAACTAGTATTATGTATGTTGCAGTAGTTGGTACTCCTGTACCCATAAATATGCACGATATTGCAATTAATATTAATGAGAAAAATAATGTTAAATCGGCTAAAGAAAAATAATTAAAAGGTAAAAAGTTTAAGAAGAAACCTCCAATATCACCAGCCGTTTGGATTACTACATAACCTAATCTAAAACCAACACCTGTTAGTGTAACTACACCAACTATTATTCCTATTGATGTTGCGGCGGCTCCAACAGCTAAGGTATTCTTTGCACCTCTTGCAAGACATTCAAATAAGTCGTTAAAATTAAGTCTATTTTTTTTTCTAATAAATCCAATAACAACACATGCAATTATTCCATTTACTGCAGCATAATCTGGAGTGCGACCAACTAAAATTAAATATACCAAAATAAATAATGGAATTATTGAAAGCCAATTATCTTGTATAATTTTTATAAATTTAGGAACCTCACTTTCGTTTAAACCTCTAAGTCCTAATTTTTTTGCTTCTAAATGAACCATTACAAAAATTCCAAAATAGTGAAGAAGTGCAGGAATTAACGCAGCTGCTAAAATATCTCTTAAGGGTAATTCTAAATATTCTACCATAATAAAAGCAGCAGCCCCTAGGATAGGCGGGGTTATTTGTCCACCAGTAGATGCTGTGGCTTCTACAGCTCCAGAAAAATGTGGTGGATATCCAACTTTTTTCATTGCAGGTATTGTTAAAGATCCAGTTGTTACTGTATTTGCAATTGAAGACCCAGATATAGTCCCAAGAAATGCTGACGAAAAAATTGCTACTTTAGCTGGACCTCCAGAATATCTTCCAGCTATCACCATTGCTAAATCAATAAATAATTGTCCTAGTCCTATTCGTGTTGCAAGTACTCCAAATAAAATAAATAAAAAAACATATTGAGCCATAACACCAACAGCGATTCCATAAATTCCTTGGTTAGTTATATAAATATGATTTACAAAACCTGCCCAACTACTGCCCCCGTGCTTTAAAGCTCCAGGGAAAATTGGACCATAAATTGCAAAAATCATAAATATTACACATATTAATGGCAGTGTATATCCAATAGATCTTCTTGCAGCTTCAAGGGTCAAAATTATAAGTATTGATCCCATTATAACTTCAGTACTTGATGGATTTCCTACTCTGCTAGCCAATATTTCAGGGGGCAATAAAGGTAGATAAAGTGAAGTTATTACAACTAGAATTGAAAAAATAATATCAATTATAGGAACTTTGCTTTTTGATTTATCATCAGGAAATTTTTTCCAATTATAAAATAGAAATACCAGACCAACTACAAAAGAAATATGAATACCTCTATGAAGTATATCTCTAATTGTTCCAAATCCTGAAGCATAAAAATGGTAAATTGACATTGTAACTAATGCAATAAATGTCAATAATTTTAAAAAATTTTTTAATTTTCTTTCGTTACTTTTTATTTCAAACTTTTCTTCAAGTTTTGAAACTTCCTCAGGAGAAATGTTAAATTGAGACATAATAATGCCCTAAGTCTAACGACCTAGGGCACAATATATTTTAGAATACTTATAAATTTAATTTATAAGTCCAGCTTCTTTATAGAACTTTTCTGCACCAGGATGTAATGGTACTCCTACTCCGGAAAGAGCTGTATCAGGCGTTATTGTTTTACCTTTAGCATGACCAACATCCATTAGCTTTCTAGACTCTTTATTCCATAAAGCTTTAGTGATTTGATAGATTAGCTCATTGTCCTCTTTTGCAGACGTAAACCATTGAGCACCTACTGCTACAGTATTTACTTCATCAACTCCTTCATAAGTTCCTGAAGGAATTGGGCTTTGTGAGAAAAATCCATATTTTGAAGTTAATGCTTTAGCCCCTGCACCATCTATAGGAACTAATTTAACATCAACTGCAGATGCTAACTCAACAATAGCTCCTGTTGGAAAACCTGCTACAACAAAAATTGCATCAACTTTACCATTTCTTAGTGCATCTGTAGCTGCTTTGCCTTTTAAAGCTTCAGCTTTTACATCACTAGTACTTAAACCATTTGACTCTAAAATTAATTTAGCGTCAACATACGTACCAGATCCAGGTTCATCTAGTGAAACTCTTTTACCTTTTAGGTCTTTAACAGAATTAATATTGCTTTTTTTAAGCGCAACTAAGTGAATATGTTCTTGGAAAAGTGCTGCAATAGTTCTTAAATCTTTTGCTGGTTCTTTTCCTTCCATAGTTCCTGTACCAGTGTAAGCCCAATAAGCAACATCAGACTGTGCAAATCCTGAATTTCTTAAACCTGAAATAATAGCATTTACATTATCTACTGATCCTCTTGATGAAACAGCAGATGCAATTAAGTTAGGAACTCCACAACTTCCACCTTTACCACATTCTCTTGATCCTGGAGGTTTAGAAATTGCATTTGCAATCATTCCACCAACTGGATAATAAGTGTAAGCCGTTCCTCCTGTGCCAATTGTAAAAAATTTTAGTTCTTGAGCAAACGATTTACCTGACAAACCAAGTGTCAGAAGTAATATCATTAGAGAACTTTTGAATAAGTTTTTAATCATTTTTACTCCAATCTATTAATTATTATTACTATTTAATAGTAATCAATTATTATTGT
>CACFIL010000008.1 GCA_902566315.1 uncultured Pelagibacteraceae bacterium | reverse complement strand
CTGCCTTTAACGTTGCACAGTTGGTGGTAAAAAAAATGATTAAAAACAAAAAAAGAGGTGGGTCAATTATAAATATGTCATCCCAACTTGGTCATGTAGGCATGTCTGGTAGAAATATTTACAATATGACTAAATTTGGAATTGAAGGTTTAACAAAGGGCATGGGTGTTGAGTTAGCAACAAAAAATATCAGAGTAAATACAGTTGCTCCAACATTTGTTGAAACACCTATGGTGAAAAAGTTTTTTAAAAATAAAAAGTTCAAAAATCTGGCTTTAGGTAATATTCCTATGGGCAAGGCAGCTAAAGAGAGTGATGTAGCTACAGCTGTATGTTTCTTAGCATCAGATGCTGCTGCAATGATAACTGGATCATCCATTCTGATAGATGGAGGTTGGACAGCAAAATAATGAAAAAACTGTTGCTAATACTAGCAATTTTTTTTCCTACAAATATTTTAGCAATAGAATTTGATGGAAAATTTATACAAGGTCATTTTATTTTAGGAAAAACAGATCCTAATTCAAAAATAATTATTGATAAAAAAAATGTCAAAGTATCAGATAATGGTTATTTTGTTTTTGGAATTGATCGAGATAGAAAATTTGATGTTTTGATAACAAAAATAACTAACGGTAAATCAGAAAAAATAATAAAAAAAGTTTTTAAACGTAAGTATAACATTCAAAGAATTGATGGTTTACCTGAAAATAAAGTAACACCACCTGAATCTGTTTACAAAAGAATTAAAAAAGAAAATGGAATGATAGGAGAAGCTAGAGCAATCAACTCTAATTTAACTTTTTTTTCTGAAAAATTTATTATTCCTGTCGAAGGTATAATTAGTGGAGTTTATGGCAGCCAAAGAATTCTCAATGGAAAACCAAGATGGCCTCATTACGGTATAGATATTGCAGCAAAAAAAGGAACAGAGATTAAATCTTCTGGTGCTGGAGTGGTTACGATGGCTGAAAATGATCTTTACTATACTGGTGGCACAATTATTATGGATCATGGTCATGGGATATCAACAATTTATTCTCATCTTGAAAATGTTATGGTTGAAGTAGGAGATTTGATTAAAAAAGGAGATATAATAGGCACTGTTGGCTCAACAGGTAGATCAACTGGTCCTCACTTAGATTTTAGAATAAATTGGTTTCAAACAAGGCTTGATCCAATGACAGTTCTTCAATAGGCTATAGATATGAAAAATGATATTCAATCAGTATCAAATAAATTAGTAAAGGCTTATAATAACAACAAACTTATAAATCCAATTCCTGAAAAATTTTGTAAAAATATTAAATTGGCACATAAACTTAGACTATTATGTGAAAGCAAGATCAAGGATACAAAAGTTGGTTTTAAAGCTGGAGGTACAATAATAACTCTCTTAAAAAAGTTAAAAGAAAAAGAACCATTTCATTCGACTGTGTTTGGAAAAAATTTGATTAAATCTGGAGGAAGAGTAAAAATTAATAAATATGCATTAGGTACTGAAGTGGAGGTTTACTATATTATTAAAAAAAAATTTTTTGATTTTAAAGGGAAATTAAATTCAAAAAATATTACAAAATTTATTACTCACATGGGTCCTTGTATTGAGGTTGTTGGATTTAGACAGAAAAAAAAGGGTATAAAATATTTAGGTGATTTATGCAGCGATTTTGGTGTAAATATTAAATTTATTGTTGGTACTAAGAAAAAATTTAAAAGAATAAATTTTGGTAATTTAAAAACAAATTTAAAAAATAGGAAAGGGTTAAATATAAATGGCAATACAAATACTGTTTATATAAACCCACTAAATTCCTTAAAATTTGTTCTCAATAAAATAAGAAAAGAGAAAGTGTCTTTAGATAAAGATTTTTATGTATTTACTGGCTCAACAGTTGGAGTTGTGCCAATTAAAAATAAAGGTGAATATATAGGTAAAGTAGACAAACTTGGTACTGTTAGAACAACTATCAATTAATGGGTCTACATTTTTCTGCAGAAGAATTTAAAAATAGGAAAGATAAGGTTATCAAACTTTTAAAACAGGAAAAATTAGATGCTATCCTTATGTTTAGGCAGGAGTCAATGTATTGGCTCACTGGATATGACACATTTGGATATGTTTTTTTTCAAACATTAGTTTTGGATCAAAAAGGTAATATAGTTTTATTAACAAGAGCTCCGGATTTAAGACAGGCACAAAATACTTCTAATATTAATGATATTAGAATATGGGTTGATAAAAATGAGTCAAATCCTACTGAAGATCTTAAAATTATTTTAGATGAATTAAACTTAAAGGGTAAAAAAATTGGAGTTGAATACGAAGCATATGGATTAACTGGTCGAAATGCTTTGAAGCTGAATAAATCCTTGGAAAATTACTGCGCAATAGAAGACACGTCTGAATTAGTTACTAAATTAAGAGTTATAAAATCAAATGAAGAAATTAATTATGTAAAAAAAGCAGCAAATTTAGCTGACCTAGCATTAAATGAAGTTTGGAAACATGCAAAAGCCGGTGTAAGTGAGTCTAAGATTTTAGCTGAAATGAATAAGGTTATATTTGAGGGAGGTGGCGATTATCCTGCAAATGAGTTTATAATCGGATCTGGTAAAAATGCACTTCTGTGTCGATACCAAGCTGAAAAACAAATTTTAAGTTCAAAAGATCAACTGACTATAGAATGGGCTGGGACTTACAGACATTACCACTCAGCAATGTTTCGGACTATTCTAATTGGGAAAGCTGATTCAAAACATTATAAAATGCATGAAGCCTGTATTGAGACTTTAAGCAATTGTGAAAGTAAATTGAAACCAGGAAATCAAATTGGTGAAGTATTTGATATTCATGCAAAAACTTTTGATGATTTAGGCTATAAAAATTCTAGAATGAATGCTTGTGGTTATTCTTTAGGAGCAACTTTTTCACCTAATTGGATGGATTGGCCAATGTTATACGCTGGAAATCCATATGTAGTTAAGCCAGGAAATATATTTTTTATGCATATGATATTAATGGACTCTGAGAATAATTTAGCAATGAACTTGGGTGAAACTTACCTAGTTACAGAAAATGGTAATGAAAGACTTGGAAAACAAAAACTTGATTTAGTCGTTATTTGATTAGAAAAGTCTTACATCCCCCATCTCATTGCTGCTGTATGAACTGGTGCATCCCAATGTTTTAAGATTTCATCATCACATTTGAGAAGAGTAATTGAAGCTCCTTGCATCTCAAGTGAGGTACAATAATTTCCAACTAAACTTTTTGTTACTTCAACACCTTTAGATTGCAAAATTTGACATGCATCCTCATAAACTAAATATAATTCTGTCAAAGGCGTGCCACCCATGCCATTTACGAAAAGTAAATTCTTCTCATTTTTTTCTGGTTTTAAATTGTCTAAAATAGCTTCTAAAATGTTTCCAACTATAGTTTTTGATGGTTGAATTTTTTCTCTTTTTCTACCTGGCTCACCGTGAATACCTACACCAAATTCCATTTCATCATCGCCTATATCAAAAGTAGGTTTTCCAGCAGCAGGAACAGTACAACTTGTAAATGCTACTCCCATCGTACCAGCGTTTTTGTTAACTTTTTCACCAAGTTTTTTACATTCTTCAAGGGATCCATTATGTTCAGCTAAGGATCCAACTATTTTTTCTACCAATACAGTTGCCGCAACACCTCTTCTTCCGGTAGTAAATGTAGAGTCTTCAACTGCAACATCATCGTTGGTAATAATACTATCGTTTTTACCAGAATACATTTCAGCTCCCATTTCAAAGTTCATGATGTCCCCAGAATAATTTTTAACTATAAATAAAACTCCTGCGCCACTATCTACGTGTTCTGCTGCTGCTTGCATCTGATCTGGTGTTGGTGCTGAAAATACAAAACCTGGACATGCTGCATCTAACATTCCATGACCAACAAAACCCCCGTGCATTGGCTCATGTCCACTTCCACCGCCTGAAATTAAAGAAACTTTTCCATCTTTAGTTTTATTTTTTCTAGATACAAAGCTTGGGTCTAAATTGACATTTATAATATCACTATGAGCTTTACCAAAACCAGTAAGGCTCTCTTTTAGAAAATCATCGTTATTATTTATAAATTTTTTCATTTTTCCCTCCTAATTATTTATTACTGATTTACAAATTGTATCGATTATAAGCTGAGAAGAACGAGCTCCAGGATCTATATGTCCTTTTGCACGTTCACCTAAAAAAGAGGCTCTACCTTTTGTAGCCAACATATCTTTTGTAGATAACATTCTTTCTTCAGCAATTTTTATTACTTCATTTAAACCTGTTTTAAATTCACCATTATTTTTTAATTCGTTTAGTTTTTCTGAAACTGGTAATAAAACATCCATCATAGTTTTTTCTCCAACATCAGCTTTTCCTCTTTCTTTCATGGCTTTAATTCCACTAATAATCATTTCACATGCTTTATTAAAATCAACATCTTTATCTAAATCAGAAGATTTAGCCATAGTCATAAAAAAAGTTCCAAATAATGCTCCCGATGATCCACCAATACCTGACAGGACTTTCATTGCTATCATATTTAAAGCTTTGGCTAATGGTAAATCTTTAATAGCGTCTTCAAGTTCAACAACTAACTTCAAACCTCTTTGAATGTTAAAAATATGATCTCCGTCTCCAATTTTTTGATCAAGAACCTCTATCTCTGCAGAATTTTCATCTATAACTTTTTGGATACTTTTTGCTTGAGAAATTAAAAAACTAACGCTCATAAATTCTATTTCCTTCTTGGTCAAATCTTAAAACTTTTTCATTATTCATGTCAAAATTAATTGTCTCATTTATTGGTGATTTATAGTTACCTTGAATTGACACAAGTATTTCTTGATCTTTAAAATTTAAAGCAACTACTGTTTCAGAGCCTAGATTTTCAATTGAGATAATTTTGGCTGAGTGGTTACCATTTCCTATTGTAATATTCTCAGGTCTTATACCAAAAGTAGGTACATCATCCATTCCAAGTAAGTTTCCAGGGAGAATATTGATTTTTGGCGAACCCAATCTTTGCGAAACATATATAGAATTTGGATTTTCATATATCTCTTCAGGAGTACCTATTTGCACTAAATGGCCCTCTTTTAAAACTCCAATTTTATCTGCTAAAGTAGTGGCTTCTGCTTGATCATGTGTAACATAAAGTATTGTTGCATTCAGATTGGTTTGAATGTTTTTTAATTCAACCCTTAAACTCTCTCTTAATTTAGCATCTAGAGAGGATAACGGTTCATCCATCAAGTATAAATTTGGCTCACGAACTAGCGCACGTCCAATTGCAACTCTTTGCATCTCACCACCAGATAATTGTGTAGCTTTATTATTTAGCTTATTTGAAATCTTTAACATACTTGCAATATTCTCAACCTTAGTTTTAATTTCATCCTCAGGTAATTTTCTCATTGGAGATCTTAAAGGGAATGCTAAATTTTCATAAACACTATAGTGAGGATATAAAGAATATTGTTGAAACACAAAACAAACATCTCTTGATGCTGGTTGATCTTCGGTTACGGACTCATCGTTAAATAGAATACTTCCATTATCTATTTTCTCTAATCCAGCAATACATCTTAATGTAGTAGTTTTTCCAGCGCCAGAAGGACCTAATAAAACAAAAAACTGACCATCCTCAATAGTAAAATTTATATTATGTAAGGCCTCAATTTTTTTATTATAGGTTTTAGATAAATTTTTTAATTCTATTTTTGCCATTAATTCATAAACTCACTTTTAAGAGATTTGTCAGTCTCACCATCAAAAATAATTATGTTATCATTTGAGGGTTTTAATTGAACGTTTTCATTGATTTTAACAGTTGTTGAAATATCAGTTTTTACTTTGATTTCTCCAAAATTAGTTTTAACAGTTACGATTTTTCTTGAGCCTAAATATTCAACTCCAAATACTGAACCTTTAAGACCACCTTCGTTAGTAAGAGATAAATTTTCAGGACGAATACCAAATGAGTTTTTTTTGCCTTTTGATATCTCATACTGTTTAGGTATATTAAAATTTGTTCCTTCTATATTTAAAGTCGACTGTTCATTGGAAATACCTTGATCAATACTTATAAAATTCATTCCAGGGGAGCCAATAAATGATGCTACAAATTTGGTAGCAGGTTTATTGTAAATTACTGAAGGTTCATCAGCTTGTAAAATTTCGCCACCATCCATTACGGCAATACGATCAGCTAATGACATTGCCTCTAGTTGATCGTGTGTTACATAAACAGTGGTAGCGCCAATATCGATGTGTAATTTCTTAAGTTCTAAACACATTAATTCTCTAAATTCTGCATCCAAAGTACCTAAAGGCTCATCCATTAAAAATGCTTTTGGTCTTCTCACTAAAGCTCTACCAAGAGCTACACGTTGTCTATCTCCACCCGATAAAGAAGAAATGTTGGAGTTTAAAATATGATCAATTCTTAAAAGTTTTGCTGCTTCTTCAACTCTAGTTTTAATTTCACTTCTACTATAACCTTGCATTTTAAGGGGAAAAGATAGGTTATTTTTTACATTCATATGTGGATAGAGGGCAAACAATTGAAAAACGAAGGCAATATCTCTCTCAGATGCTCTTAACATTCCAACTTCTTCATCTCCTAAATAAATTTCTCCTGATGTTGGTAATTCTAATCCAGCAATCATTCTTAGAGTTGTTGTTTTTCCACATCCAGATGGGCCAAGCAAAACAAAAAACTCTTTATCATTAATTGTTAAATTAGAATTTTTAACTGCAGTGAAATCTCCAAATGATTTTTGTAAATTTACTATTTTAATTTTAGACATATTAATCCGGAAAGTGACTTGTGATTATGAAACCTATAGTTCCAACTAAAATTACAATAAATGAGTAAGTATACATCCACATTGCAAATGGTTGCAACAACATGAAAACTCCTAATAAAATTAATACTGTAGAAAAATTTTCCCAGTAAACTCTTCTAAATATTTTTCTCATTAATGATTTTTCCTCTTGCATTATTTTCTCACTGCTCCAAAAGTAATACCTCTCAAAAGGTGTTTTCTTAAAATAATTGTAAAAATCATCACTGGTAATAAAAATAAAGTTGTACCAGCCCCAATCGCAGGCCAATCTAAACCTCCTTCTCCTATAATTGTCGGGATAAATGGTGGAGCTGTTTGTGCGTTAAATTGAGTGAGGAGAACAGCAAATGCATATTCGTTCCATGAAAAAATCATGCAAAAGATTGCTGTTGCAGCAATACCGGTCATCGCTTGTGGAAGAACAACTTTAAAGAACGCTTGAAGTCTAGAATATCCATCAATCATAGCTGCTTCTTCGTATTCTTTAGGAATTTCATCCATAAATCCTTTCAATAGCCATACTGCTAAACTTAAATTTACGACTGTATATAATATGATCATTCCAAGGTGAGTATCCCCTAATCCTAATTTTCTATACATAATGAATATTGGAACAGCCACCGCTATTGGTGGAAACATCCTGGTAGAAAGAATAAAAAATAATAAATCATCTTTTAATGGAACTCTAAATCTCGAGAAAGCATACGCCGCTAATGCACCCAAAAATACGGATGCAAAAGTTGACCCAAAGCCAATTATCATTGAATTTGAGTATCTACCTAAAAATTTTGATGGCCCCGTTATGACCATTTCTCTACTTCTAACTAATTCTTCATACCAAGTTTCTGGAGCTGGCAAAGAGTCAAGATATTCCTGAGATTGCCTTGATCTATTAGTGAACAAGTTAACATATCCTTCTAAAGATGGTTCAAACAGTACTTCAGGTGGATAAGAAATTGCACTATTAACATTCTTAAAACTTGTCATTACCATCCAAGAAATAGGTATCAATGTTATTACTGTGTAAACAATAATAATTGTTGCAGCAAGTTTCTTTGAAAACGATGAAGGTTCTAAATATGATCTGGATGTATCCATCAGCGTTCCTTTATTTTATTCATTACTTTTACATATACATTTCCAAAACCAAAAATAGTTACAAATAAAATGACAGCAAAAGCTGAACTGTAACCAGTTTTCCATTTTTCAAATGCTTCTCTTTTTAAATTGATTGAGGCGAGCTCTGTAGCTGAACCAGGGCCACCAGATGTAAGTTCAACGACCATGTCGAACATTTTGAAATTCTCAATCCCTCTAAATAACAAAGCCAATAATAAAAATGGTAATACAGATGGTAGTGTGATGTATATAAATTGTTGCCATTTACTAGCTCTATCAACTTCAGCAGCCTCATATAAATAATTTGGAACTGATCTTAGACCGGCTAAACAAATCAACATTGTAAAAGGTGTCCACATCCAAGTATCAACTATAACTATCGACCAAGGTGCGAGTTCACTTGAACCAATCATATCAAAACTTCCGAAATCGTAAAAAAAGTTTACTACATAATTAAATAAACCTACTTGAGGATTATAAAGATAAGTCCAAAAAACACCTACAACAGCAGGCGATAACATCATTGGTAATACTATTAGTGTGGTTAATAATTCATTACCTTTAAATTTCCTGTTTAATAATAAAGCTAAACCTAATCCTATTACTGCCTGAAGTAATAAAGTCCAAAACATAAAGTTTGCAGTAACCTGCATTTTTTCCCATATGGCTTCTTTATTGAGAACCTTTATATAATTTTTTAAACCAACAAACTGTGGTTCTCTCCCAATTTTATTTGCGTAAAAATTTGTAAAAGACATTCTGATTGCATAAATCAAAGGATAAATATTTATCGCCAATAAAAGAAAGACAGATGGCCCAATGAAAAGCCATGCTACAGCCTTATCAGAAAGTCCTTTAAATTTTTTTTTAACGCTCATATGATTTTTTTAAAAAAAAGGGGAGATATTACCCCCCCCTTTTTTTTTATATTTTTAAATATTAATGTTAAAGTTTTCCGTCTGCTTCAAATACTTCAACCCACTCTTCGATAATTTTATCTAGAGCGCCTTTAGCAGTTCCTTTTCCATTAACAACGTAATCATGAATAGCTTCCTGCATAGGTAACATTAACTCAACAAATGTTGGTTCTTGCCAAAAATCTTTGACAATTCCCATTGAGTCTAAGAAACCTTGTGCATAAACTGTAGATGTAGGGAACGATGGTGAATTTAATACATCATTATGACATGAATATCCGCCTAAATCCCACCATTTTTGCTGTACATCTGGTCTTGCAAACCATTTAATATATTCTAATGCAAGATCTTGTTTATCTGAATATTTAACAACAGATATACCTTGTCCACCTAATGTTGCAGCAGCTACGTTTTGTTTTGGATTTGCAAAGAAACCACTAACTCTTCCGTCGCTATCTTCTTTAGAAACACCTGGCCAAAAAGCATACCAGTTCATTTGGAATGCTACTTGTCCTGATTTATATGCATCTAAGTTTGCTACCATATAAGCATCAGAGTGTCCTGGAGGAGCACAGCCCTCATATAATTTTCTATAGAACTCTACAGCTTCTACTGCTTGCGGAGAATTGAAATAACCTTCCATATCGTATGGTTTGTTTGGATTTTCATACTCCATACCCCATGCATACATAGCAGCAGTTACACCCATTGTAATACCTTCAGATCCACGCTCTGTATTTATAGCAGCACCGTATCTTTTTTGACCATCAATTTCTCTTCCTTGGAAAAAAGTACACATGTCATATAGCTGATCCCAACTAGCAGGTACACCTAAATCATAACCATGTTTCTTTTTGAATTCAGATTTAAGCTCAGGTCTATCAAACCAGTCTTTTCTATAAGCCCATGCTAATGCATCTCCCATAGCTGGTAATGCATAATAGTTTTCACTTCCTTTAGGCCAAGTTGAATATGCATAAACTGTTGCAGGTGAGAAATCATTCATTGAAATACCTTCCTTATTAAAGAAGTCATTCAGCTTTACGTAGTGTCCATATACTGCACCAGCACCAATCCATTGTGAGTCACCGATTAACAAGTCAAAAGTTTTACCTTTGTTGTTAAGTTCGTTCAACATACGATCTGCAAAATTTGGCCATGGCACGAATTCGAAGTTGACATCTATTCCTGTCTCTGCTGTAAACTCTTTAGTAAGTTCTTGTAAAGCATTAGCAGGGTCCCAAGCGGCCCATCCTAATGTGATTGACTTAGCATTTGAATTTGCAGAAAAAGCAAATAGAGAAACAAACAATAAAATCATTATTTTTTTCATTTTATCTCCTATTAGTTTAATTATTCTTAAGAATAGTCTATCCAAGAAGACTTGTGCCTGCTAGTATTTTTTTTGTAAAAAATAGTTTAAGTAAAAAATTAAAGAGAAAGGGGAATTATGAACAAAATAAAAGGTCCTGCAATTTTCCTAGCACAATTTGTAGGCGAAGATGCACCGTTTAATTCTTTAGATAATATTTGTAAATGGGCATCATCTCTCGGTTACAAAGGTATACAAATTCCTAGTTGGGACGGTAGATTAATTGATTTAAAAAAAGCATTTGAAAGTAAAGATTATTGTGATGAGATTAAAGGAATTGCTAAATCACACAATTTAGAAATTACAGAATTATCAACTCACCTACAAGGTCAACTTGTTGCAGTGCATCCTGCTTATGATTCTGCTTTTGATGGTTTTGCTGCGCCTGAAGTAAGAGGAAATCCTAAAGCAAGACAAGAATGGGCTGTAAATCAATTGATGATGGCTGCAAAAGCATCGAACAGTCTAGGAATAGATAAACATGTAACTTTTTCAGGAGCACTTGCTTGGCCTTATGTTTATCCTTGGCCACAAAGACCTGAGGGTTTAATTGAAAATGCATTTGATGAATTATCAAAAAGATGGAAGCCTATTCTTGATCACTTTGATCATAATGGAGTAGATTTATGTTATGAAATACATCCAGGTGAAGATCTTCATGATGGTGTAACTTTTGAGATGTTTTTAGAAAGAGTAGGTAATCATAAAAGATGTAATATGCTTTTTGATCCAAGTCATTATGTTCTGCAACACCTAGATTATTTAGCTCATATTGATATTTATCATGAGAAGATAAAAATGTTTCACGTTAAAGATGCTGAGTTAAACCCATCTGGGAAACAAGGTGTCTATGGTGGGTTTCAGTCATGGGTTAATAGAGCTGGTAGATTTAGATCACTTGGTGATGGACAAGTTGATTTTAAATCCATATTCTCAAAACTAACTTCATATGATTATGATGGTTGGGCAGTTCTTGAATGGGAATGCTGTCTTAAACATCCAGAAGATGGAGCAAGAGAAGGAGCTGAATTCATTAAAAATCACATTATTAATACAACAGAAAAAGCTTTTGATGATTTTGCAGGTAGCGGAGCTGACCATGAAGCAAATAAAAAAATGCTTGGCATTAATTAATGAATAGAAAAATACGCATCGGAATGGTTGGCGGTGGAAAAGATGCTTTTATTGGAAGTGTCCATAGAATAGCTTTAAGACTTGATGGGTATTATGAATTAGTTGCGGGATCATTTTCATCTGACTTTGATAATTCAAAAGAAACTGGAAAAAATCTTGGTATAGAAAATGATAGGATCTATAAAACCTACCAAGAGATGGCAGAGAAAGAGTCTGTTAGACCCGACGGTATTGATGTAGTTTCAATAGTAACACCAAATCATTTACATGTACCTATTGCAAAAATCTTTGCAGAAAAAGGGATTCATATTATTTGCGATAAGCCAATTGGTATGTCTAGTGAGGAAGCAATAGATCTTAAAAAGATAATTGAAAGTAAAAAATTAATATTTGCTTTAACTCATAATTATACCGGTTATCCTATGGTCCGACATGCAAGATCCTTAGTTCAAAAAGGAGACTTGGGTTCTTTGAGAGTTATTCAAGCTGAATATCCTCAAGATTGGTTAACTACAAAGGCAGAAGATAGTGGATTAAAGCAAGCGGAGTGGAGAACTGATCCCAATAGATCAGGCGCAGGTGGTTGTATAGGTGATATTGGAACTCATGCCTATAATTTGATTAGGTTTATAACTGAATTAGAGGTAGATGAAATTTCGGCTGATATTCATACATTTGTTGAAGGGAGAAAAGTAGATGATAATGCGCAAATAATGCTAAGATTTATAGGGGGTGCGAAAGGATCAATATGGTCAAGCCAAGTAGCAGTTGGAAATGAAAATAATCTTAAAATAAGAATATATGGAGAAAACGCTGGAATTGAGTGGAGACAAGAGGATCCTAATTATCTTAGTTATACTAAATTTGGTAGTCCTGCTCAAAACATTACAAGAGGGAGCAATATCACGAGTGAAGAAGCTAAAAATGTAACAAGAATTCCTCAGGGTCATCCAGAAGGTTATTTAGAAGGTTTTGCTAATATTTATAGTGATGTTTACAAAGAGCTATCAGCTAATATTGATAGACAAGAATATGATAAGTCAAATAATTGTTATCCTACAATTGATGATGGAATTGATGGAATGAAGTTTATAGAAAACGTGATTAAGTCAAGTAGGAACAATAGTAAATGGATCCAATTTAATTCTAATTAAATTTTGTTGATAAATATAATTAATAAAACCCATTTTGATCTTTTATTTTTTTTAATAATTTGAAATCAATTTTCTAGAATGATAAATTATGTTTACCATATCTCATGGTGAAAAAGAGACCGATATCGCATCGGTTAAAAGCGAGTTTTGGAAAAACAAACAAGGAGAGTGTATGAAAAGAATGCACAGAGTATTAAGTTCGTTTAGCCGAGGCTCAAAGAATGCTAGGCTAAATCAACTTATGTTTCGAAACTTGAAAACTGTAGAAACAAATGCAAATGGTACAAGTGGATACGTTATCAAATCTGGAAAAAATTCAGGAGAAACATTAGGTCACTTAAAGAAAGAGGCTAAAAAGTTTTAGCTTAAAGAATGAGATATGGGGCAATAATATTTACATGCCCCATATTTTTTCCTTCCTATTTTACTGGTGTCATAATTTTTTGACCTTCAACTCCCATCGCAACAACAATAGCTTTAACAGGAACATCTCCAATATTTTTTGATTCATGGACTACACCCACATCCTCTACGAATGCATCTCCAGCTTTATAGATATAGCTTTTACCGCCTTGGATAAGTTCAATCTCTCCTTCTTGTATCATTATTAAAACAGGGAATGAGTGAGTATGTGGAACAACTGGGCCTCCAACAGGAACGTTAAACTCAAATGCAGTTATCTTTGCTTTGCCTGAAGGATAAACAATATCGTTACCCATGCCAGTCTGACTAGTTGATAAAATTCTTTTTACATGACCATCAGCAAAAACAGAGCTGTTTAAACCAAATGCTACAAATAAAATTATAAATAATTTTTTCATAAAATACCTTTCTGATTAATGAAGTTAAACTATCAGGCGATAAAAATTAATATATATGGCAAAATGTAATCTATTTACTCCACTCAACTTTAAACATAGCTTCGTTGCGTCTCATCATAGGAAGCGTAAAAGGCCCATTATAAGTTGCTCTTATTGGGGGTCCTTTAATGATTACTTTATCCTCTAAGAGTTTTTTATTAAGAATTTCCTTATGTTTGAAGAAATTATTATCTGAGGCTCTTCCAGAATATTCTATCACAGCAAAAAAACCTTCTTCTATTGTTGAGATTTTAACTTCTGAATTTGTGGGTATAGGCGCATTCTCTTTTGTAAATTTTGATGGAAGATAAAATTGCATATAGTATCCATTATCCTTCTCACCCTGTGTTACTGGCACAGTCATTTTAATTTCTTGGGATTTATTATTCTGACCCGAGATATATTTAAAAAGTTTTCTAAAACTATTGTCATCATTTCTACTTACAACTTCAACAACTAGACGGTCTTTATAATGTCTCACTTCATATATTTCAGATTTATATACTACATCATATTGAGATTCCTCATATGCCATTGAAGTAGAGTAAGGTAAAATACAAAATATATAAATCAAAAAAGATATTGATATTATAGATTTTCTCATTTAGTTAGATCCTAACTCTTGCAACTTATCAGACAAATAAGTTTGCTCACTATTATTTCCTGAGGCAAGTTTGATCATTGCATTCACAACTATCTCAACTTTTATTGGAGTGTATTTTTTAAATCCACCAAAAAAGAATAAGGATAGAAATTTCATCACTGGAATTCCTAAAACCTCAACAATTCTAAAGTCTTTTCTGTTTCCAACTAAAAATGAGGGTTGAATAATGCTTAGGTTAGAAAACCCAATCTTTTTTAGCTCCTCCTCTACTTGACCTTTATTTTTTAAATATGTACTTGAGGCTTTTGGGTTTGCTCCAATTGAGGAGACGTAAATAAAATTACTAATTGAATTAAATTTTGCAATTTTTGCTAATTGTACAGGCAAATCATATTCTATTCTTCTATATTCTTTTTTATCTGGTGTATCTTTGTGAGTTGTGCCAATGCAAAAAAAACAATCATCACCTGTTAATTTTTCTTTTAAAGTGTCTAAATCTAAAAAATCTGTATTAATCACTTCAACTTTTGAATTATCAATAGAAGGTAGTTTTCTAACAAATATTTTTATTTTGTTGTAAGTATTGTTGTTGATTAAATTATCTAGTAATTTAGATCCAATTAATCCAGATGAGCCAAATAAAACAGCGGTTTTCATTATTACTTTAAATACTCTTCTTTCATAAATTTTTTTATTCTATTTGCTCCTTCAATTATATCCTCAGTGCTTCTAGCGTATGAAAACCTTATTGTAGAATTTCCTCTTTTTTGATCGAAATCAAGTCCAGGAGTTATTGCTACTCCTGCTTTATCAAGCACTTCTTTACAAAAATTAAGGCTATCTTTCGAGTACTCTGAAATATCAATGTAGATATAAAATGCACCATCTGGGGGAGAAAATTTATTTAAACCAGCCTTAGGTAATTCTTCTAACAAAATTGATCTATTTTTTTTGTAAACATCTACATTATGGTTTAATTCATCTTTTGCATCCATTGCTGAAAGAGCAGTTAATTGACTGACATGTGGGGGGCAAATAAAAAGATTTTGAGATAATCTTTCTACTTGTCTAACATGATCTTCAGGAACAATCATCCAGCCAACTCTCCAACCAGTCATAGAAAAATATTTAGAAAATGAGTTTATAACATAACATTCATTTGAAATTTCTAGTGCAGATGTAGGATTATTTTCATATTGAATTCCGTGATAAATCTCATCACTAATAAAACTCACTTTATTCTCATGGGCTGTATTAATAAGTTCTTTTAGTTTTTTTTTATCAAGCATTGAACCGGTGGGATTTGCAGGAGAAGCAACTAATAAACCGTTTAAATTATTTTCTTTAATATCTTTCGGTATAGGCTGAAATTTATTTTGTAATTCTGTAAAAATATCAACTGGAATTAAATCTTGAGACTTTAAAATTTGTCTATAGCTAGGATAGCCTGGAGCGGCAATGCCTACTCTATCTCCAACATCAAATAATGCTGCAAAAGAAAGTATAAATGCTCCTGAAGATCCAGTTGTTATAATTATTCTGTCTGGGTTCAAATCAATATTGTACCAATCTGCATACAATTTAGAAATTCTATTTCTTAATTCTGGTAAACCTAAAGTAACTGTATAGCCAAGATCATTATTTGAAATTTCATCTGAAATAAATTGTTTGGCAAGTTTTGGTGCTGGTGTTCCTGGTTGACCTACTTCCATATGAATTACATGCTTGCCATTAGCTTCTGCTTTTCTAGCGGACTCCATTACATCCATAACAATAAATGGGTCAACATTACTTCTTTTAGATTTCTTCATTTAGTTTCTATTTCTGGATTAAATATTATAAACTGATCTTAAACACTCTTGCTGTTTTTTCGTCTGAAATATTTAGTATTTTAAACTTGGATGTTTTTTCTAACTTTTGACCTTTATTAGTTACAAAAGATTTCATTTTTTTTACTTCACCTTCAGGCATTTTTCTCGTGTATTTTAAAGTATGCTTTTTTGATCCTATAATAAATATTGTTTTCATAAATCTTAAGTTAATATATTACAAAGTATCAATTGATCCAATAATATTTAAATTCTTATCAGTTATTACTATTTCTCCTGAAGAAGTCCCTATATTTAGCATTGAAGATATAACAACAAAATGTGTGATAAAAATTATATTTTCATTACCTTTCCATTGATTAATAAACTCTTTTAGTTGAGTTATTTGCCTCTCTTCATTTGCTTCAAATCTAATATCATAAAAAGAATTTAGAGCGCTAAATGTTTGATAATTTTTAAAAGCAAATTTAGCTGTATCTATACATCTGCACCATTCACTTGAATAGACATTTTCAATTTTAATCTGGTTTTTATTAAATATACTTCCAATAAATTTTGACTGTTCAATTCCTCTTTGATTTAAATTTCTTTGCGTAGAGCAATCATTCAAATCAAAATTTTCTGGATCTCCATTCCCTGGTGCAAGCGCATGTCTAATAAAAATTATTTTTCCTCCCTCTTTTAAAGAAGTCAGGACTTCATCTACAGAATAAGCAGAATTAACTGCAAAAATATTGATAAAAAATATTATCAGTAGTTTTTTCATTTACACAGATTGGTTTTTAATCAACTCTTTAATCTGTGGTATCATTATTTGTGGTGACCTCATGGACGGATAAATCTCTTTTACTTTTTCATAACTCTTTAAAGCCTTTTCATAATTTTTTAACTTAATTTGAACTAGACCCTGTCCTGATAATGCTCCAAAATGTCTTTTCTCCAGTTTTAATACCTTGTCTATATCATTTTGAGAATCTTGATATTTACCCATTAAATAAAAGACAGTTGCTCTTTTATTCCAAGCTTCTGCCCAAGTAGGATCTTTGTTAATTACTGTTGTGAATATATCTACAGCAACTGAATATTGTTCCTGGTTCATAAATTTTGTTCCTCTTGATAGCAAAGAAGTTAAATTTTGATTAGTGGGATGTTTGGTCCAAATATCCCAAATTTTCATCTCTGTATCAATTGCAATTGAGTGGTTTTGAATTTTTAATTTTTCAAATAAGTTATTTAATCTTATTTCGTATTCATTAGAGTTTGATGAGTTAGTAATAAAAAAAATTGCAAAAAAAATGGTTATTATTTTTTTCATTTAGAAATTATTTTCCGCCTACAACCATACCTTCAACCATCATTGTCGGTGAATTCGTTGCATAATTAAATTCTAGATCATCAGCTAAAGTTATATTTTTAAAAATATTATTTAAGTTTCCAGCAATTGTAATTTCACTTACTGGATATGAAAACTCTCCATTCTCAATCATCATACCAGATGCTCCTACAGAATAATCACCATTAATAATATTTGTACCATGGCCGATAGTTTCTTTGATATACAAGATTTTATTTTCTGATTTGATTAGATCCTCAAATGTTTTTGATCCATTTTGAAAATACAAATTTGTTGTACCACTTGCCCTACCATTAGACTTTCTATTTATTTTTTTCCCATTATAAGTATCAATTAAATAGTCCTGAAGAATACCATTCTTTATCAAATCAAGGTTAACTACTGCTATACCTTCGCTATCAAAGTAACGAGATCCATTGGCTTTTCTTATATTACCGTGATCTAATATATTTATTTCAGAGTTAAAAACTTGTTGATTTAATTTATCTTTTAAAAATGTTGTTCCTTTTGCTATCGCACTTGATGATATTGCACTTGCAAAAATAGATAGAAAGTTTTTTGAAATTCTTTTATCAAATATTAGACTAATTTTTTCACTTTTTATTTTTTTTGGATTTAACTTCTTTACTGCATGTTCTGCTGCAATAGATCCAAGTTGTTTAGGTTTTAAAATATCGCTATAAAACCTTTTGCTTGTATATTCATAATCTCTTTCCATGCTCCCATTGCTTTTTGAAACAACTTCACAATATGCAGTAAATTGTGAGGTTTTATATCCATCAGCAAATCCATTTGAATTGGCTAATAAAAAATTTGATTTATTTTCACCAAAACCAGATCCATTAGTATTTATTATTTTGTCATTTAAAAAAGCTTCCTCTTCTGCCTCTTTTATATAATTAATCTTATCTTCATTGCTTAAATGAGTTTCATCATACAAGTCTAAGTCTTTTAATCCTTTAAAATGCAAATCTTTGTCTGGTAATGAATTATATTCATCCTCAGGAGTAATTTTCATTGTTTCAATACATCTATTTACTAACTCATCTAAATTACTTTCTTTAAGATTTGATGAGGCTATTGAGGACTTTTTTTTACCTAAATAAGTTGTAAGGACTACTCCAAGATTTTCAGACCTTTCAGATCCATCAAGTTTTTTATTCCTTACATTTACATTTTCAGAAACAGAACTTTGCACTAATATGTTTGCATCAGATGAACCTAATTTTTTTGATTTACTAAGGCATATATCTGCAATTTTTTTTAGATACTGTTGATCTTTAATCATCTTACTATAATTGGGTTCCGCCAACAGTCATATTATTGATAAGCAAAGATGGTTGTCCAACACCAACTGGTACGCCTTGTCCAGCTTTACCGCATGTTCCAATGCCAGGATCTAACATCATATCATTTCCAATCATTAAAATTTCTTTTAATGAAGATGGTCCATCACCAATTAAAGTAGCTCCTTTAATTGGAGATCCAATTTTTCCATTTATAATCTCATAAGCTTCTGTGCAGTTAAAAACGAATTTTCCAGAGGTAATGTCAACTTGACCGCCTCCAAAACTTACAGCAAAAATACCTTTATCTACTGACTTAATCATTTCTTCTTGAGTGTTTGATCCACCTAACATTATCGTATTTCTCATTCTAGGCATCACGACATGTTTATAGCTCTCTCTTCTTCCATTTCCTGTTGATTTTGTATTCATAAGTCTTGCATTAAGTCTATCTTGCATGAAATTCTTTAAGATACCATTTTCAATTAAAACTGTTCTTTCTGTTGGCGTCCCTTCATCATCAATATTTAAACTACCTCTTCTATTATCTAATGTTCCGTCGTCGATTATTGTAACTCCATCGCTCGCAACTTTTTTACCAACTAAATCATGAAAAGCTGAAGTTTTTTTTCTATTAAAATCACCTTCTAATCCATGACCTACAGCTTCATGAATTAAAATTGCAGGCCAACCAGGTCCTAGAACGACTTTCATTTCTCCTGCAAGAGAAGGTTTGCTTTCTATATTTGTACTTGCAATTCTAAAAGCTTCATCGCAAACTTTTTTCCAATTATCATTTTTTAGATATTCATCATAATCTTGTCTTCCACCAATACCAAAAACACCAGTTTCTTTTCTACCATTCTTTTCAACCATTACTGACATATTTATTCTAACTAAAGGTCTATTATCTGATAATAATTCTCCTCCAGATCTAATGATCTCAACATTTTTCTTTTCTGCCAGAAGGCTTGCTGTTACTTGTTTAACTGAACTATCTTTTGATCTGGCATACTCATTCATATTGTTCAGCAATTCTATTTTTGATTTCATTGACTTACTCTCAATTGGATCAACGTCTTTATAAAGTTTCTGATTAGTTTTTTTAATTTCTGAATTATATGTGCCACTATTATTTTTTAAAGTTGACTTAAGATTTTCGCTAGAATTTTTTAATGATTTTTCTGAAATTTCATTTGAATGAGAGTAAGCGACTGTATCACCTGTTACAGCTCTAAAACCATAACCTAAGTCAGATGTATAATTTGAACTTTTAATTTTGTTATCATCTAATACAATTGTCTCAGATTTTGTATCCTCTATATAAAGCTCGCCATCATCACAATTATTTAGAGTTTCAGAAACAATACTATCTGCTTTTTCTGAGGTTAATTCTGAATTTTTAAGTAAAGAACACATTCGCTATATTTAAAGGTGAATTTAATATTATCAAGAATGATATGCGCGATTATTGATCACATCAAGTTAGACTATTACTTAATTTTCTTCAAAAAAAAATCAGTTAGGTGTTTAATAGTTGCCTTTGGATTTTGCTCTGGGATGAAGTGACCTGAGTTTATAGGATAACCTATTACTTTTTTTTGAGTATATCTTTGCCAAATTTTTATTGGTTTGAACTGTTTTCCAATTACTCCCTTACTTCCCCATAACACTTGGACTGGAATATTTAGTTTTTTCTTTCTATCTTGTTTGTCATGATCCAAATCAATAGTCGCAGACGCCCTATAATCTTCACAAGATCCATGAATTCTTTTTGGTTGCTTGAAACATTTTAAATAATTTTCTTCAACTTTTCCAAATTTGTGATTACCTGACCATTTATCTAAACAACTTTTCATCCATTTACGTGGATCACTCATTATCATTTTCTCAGGTAACCATTTTGGTTGTATTAAAAAAAACCAATGAAAGTAAGCTTTTGCGAAATCTCTCGTCGTTAGTTCATACATATCTAATGTTGGACAAATATCTAAAACACTAAGAGCTATTATATTTTTTCTGTGGTCTCTTGCTAGCCTGTGAGCAACTCTTCCACCTCTATCATGTCCCGCAACAAAAAATTTGTTAAACCCTAATTTTATCATCATCTGTTTCATGTCACTTGCCATTTCTCTTTTTGAGTAGTTGTAATGTTTGTTATCTGATGCTGGAGCAAGACTATTTCCATATCCTCTTAAATCCGCAGCAACCACTGTAAATCTTTTAGATAAATCAGGAGCTGTTTTGTGCCACATTAAATGTGTTTGTGGATATCCGTGTAGTAAAAGTAATGGTGGACCTTCACCACCAACTCTACAAAAAACCTTGCCCTTTTTTACCTTTACGTACTTTGACTTAAAACCATTAAACATGCCTAATAATATGTATTTTTTAAATTAAAGCCAATGAAAACGCTTCATCAATATTAATAATTAATTTGAATTTGCTTTGAGCCCCTGTATAAATTCGGACTCGTGAGAATTGAAGAAGAACTAAAATTAGACTACTCAGATGTACTTTTTAGACCTAAAAGAAGTACTCTTCAAAGTCGTAAAGATGTAAATCTAAAAAGAACTTATAGATTTAAGTATAGTAATAATGAATGGTCTGGAATTCCTATCATGGCCTCAAATATGGATGGTGTTGGTGAACTTGGTGTAGCTGAAAAGCTTTCTGAATACGGAATGATCACTTGTTTAACTAAACAGCATAACATTCAAAAAATAAAAAAATTCAAAAAAATAAAATCTATTCATCCAAATATTGCTTTAAGTATAGGAATAAAAAAAGAAGATTTTGAAAATTTAGATAAAATTTTAAAAGAATATAGTTTCATAAAATTTATCTGCATTGATGTTGCTAATGGTTATTCTGAACACTTTAGTAAATTTTTAAAATCTGTAAGAGATAAATATCCTACTAAAACTATTATTGCTGGTAACGTGGTCACAGCTGATATGGCACAAGAATTGGTATTATCAGGAGCGGATATTGTAAAAGTTGGAATTGGACCAGGTAGTGTTTGTACTACAAGAATTCAAACAGGTGTTGGTTATCCTCAGTTAAGCGCTGTCATTGAATGTGCTGATGCTGCTCATGGTTTAGGGGCACACATAATTGCTGATGGAGGTTGTACTTGTCCGGGTGATGTCGCAAAAGCTTTCGGTGGTGGTGCAGATTTTGTGATGCTTGGAGGAATGTTTGCTGGTCACGATGAAGGTGAAGGTAAGCTAATAAAATCAAATGGTCATAAATTTATAGAATTTTACGGATCAAGTTCTGACATAGCAAATAAGAAACATTACGGGGGTTTGTCCGACTATAGAAGTAGTGAGGGCAGAACAGTGAGAATTAAATATCGAGGAAAAATTAAAGATACAATAAATAATATTCTTGGTGGTGTTAGAAGTAGCTGTACTTATGTAGGAGCCCCTTCTCTTAAACAACTTAGTAAATGTACTACTTTTGTAAGAGTAGCTAAACAATTTAACGATACTTTTACTAAGTAAGGATGAAAGAATACAAAATCGCCGCAATTGCTGGAGATGGTATTGGCAAAGAGGTTGTTCCAGAGGCTTTAAAAATACTTAAAGAAGTGGCAAATCAACATCAATTTAAATTAAAGATAGATGAATTTGATTTTTCATCATGCGATTATTATGAAAAGCACGGAAAAATGCTACCTGATGATTGGAAACAACAAATTGGTAATCATGATGCGATATTTTTTGGTGCAGTAGGTATGCCAGATAAATATCCAGATCATATTACTTTATGGGGCTCCCTACTTCAGTTTAGAAGAGAATTTGATCAATTTATTAATTTAAGGCCAGTAAAATTATTTGAAGGAGTAAATGCACCATTAGCAAATAAAAAACCTGGTGACATAGATATGATGATAGTGCGTGAAAACACTGAGGGCGAATATTCTTCGGTAGGTGGAAAAATGTATCAAAATACTGAAAGAGAAATTGTTATACAAGAAACTATAATGTCTAAACATGGAATAGATAGAGTTCAAAAATTTGCATTTGAATTAGCAAAAACAAGAGATAGAAAAAAATTAACTAATGCCACAAAATCAAATGGTATTTCTATAACCATGCCATACTGGGACCAAAGATTTTATGAAAATAAAAAAGATTTTCCTGAGATTAAAACAGATCAATTTCATATCGATATTTTAGCTGCAAGATTTGTTTTAACACCAGAGTGGTTTGATGTTGTCGTAGCATCAAATTTATTTGGAGATATTTTATCCGATTTGGGTCCAGCATGTACGGGAACAATTGGGATAGCTCCATCAGGAAATATTAATCCAACAAATAAACATCCTTCTTTATTCGAGCCTGTTCATGGATCAGCACCTGATATTGCTGGGAAAGGTATTGCAAATCCAATAGGTCAAATTTGGTCTGGCGCTATGATGTTAGATTATTTAGGCGAAAAAGAAGCTGCCACACGAATAGTAAGTTCAATCGAAAAAACTTTGCTAGAAAAACAAAATAGAACTAAAGATCTAGATGGTGACAGCAATACAAAAGAATGTGCTAATAAAATCTTAGATAATATTAATTAACTTAAGTTGTTAAATATTGAATAGCAAAAAATATGGTAGCAAATGAAGCAAAAGTTGAGATAAATAAAGCTTTTATTATATTTTCAGGACTTACATTATAAGCAGAACATAATACTACAGCTGTATGACCACATGGTGCAACACTAACAAAAAAAGCACCAGGAATTTTTTCAGGTTGTCCAGCATCAAATATGATAAAGCCAATTATCAGGAGGATGATTGGGGAAACAACTAATTTCAATATAGATATAGAAGTAGTTAGTTTATTAATAACTTTATGGGTGTAAAAAGATAATGTGATACCAATTGCAAAAAGTCCTATAGGAGAAACACAAGCTGCCAAAACAGAAAGTACGTAGTCTATTGGCGTATCGTCGATATTTATCTTAAATACAAAAAGTAAAAGACCAATTAAGATTGAAAATATCATTGGATTAAGAACTATGTTCTTTATAAATATGGTTAATCGAATATTTTTTTTAGTAGTAAGTTCTAAAAAAAAAGCAATTACAGATAATAAAATAACCCCATCCATTAATATTATACTTGTTACTTGAGTAATTACTTCAGTTCCAAAATAGATTTTTGTAATAGGTAATAATAATGTTACATGATTTGATAGCGCTACCATCAATGCCCATATGATAGATTCTGGAATAGGTCTTTTAAAAAACTTTGATGTTAATAAAAATGTTAAAAACCCAAGACTTCCTTGCATTAAAAAATATGAAACTATCTGTTTTATATCGACTTGGCCGATTTCACTTTGAGCAACAAATTTAATAATTAAGGCAGGGACCGCTACATAGAATAAAAACAGATTTAAAACTTTTGCATGACCTAAATCAAAAATTTTAAGTTTACCAAAAACAAAACCAAACAGTGTGATAAAGATAAAAGGTGTTAACCCAAGAAATATTGAATACATTTTATTAAAGTATAGTTATTCTATGAAGTATTCTATTACCTTTAAACGGTGTAGCCTGATGGAGCATGGCTCTATTATCCCAAATAGTAAGCTGATCTTTTTCCCATTCTAATGAATATTGAAAGGTTTTTTTTGTCTGATGATTGAATAAGAATTTCTTTAGTTCTTTTTTTTGTTTAGTCATATGTGTATTAAATTTTAAAAAGTGCCCTGGGCTACAGTATATAGTTTTTTTATTTTTAATAGTTCTAATTATTTTATGTCTGGAAATCAGTTCTTTAGATATTTTTCCTTTTTCTTTTTCTCTCTCAACTGTTGTAATTGATATTGGTCCATGAGAAGAGTAGATGCCTTTTAATTTTTTAAGCTTATTCCTATAATTTTTTGATAATTTTTCATAAGCTAAGTACTGCGAAGAAAAGTCAGTATTAGCAACACCTTTTTTAGGTACTAGTTTTGACAGTAACATCGTGTATCTAGGAGGTTTTTTTGTATAAGAGGAGTCTGTGTGAAATTGTTCACCAAAGCTAGGTCCTTTGTCAGTTGATTTACGTTGTACAACAGTTATTTGAGGATATTTTTTATTTAAACCTTTCAATCTTGGATAATTAGCTGGTTTACCAAATTTTTTTGCAAAATTTAGATAATTCTTGGAAGTAAGTTTTTGTTTTGGAAAGTAAATCATTCCATACTTATCAAGTGTTGATTTAATTTCTTTTAATTGCTTATTATCAATTTTATTAAGGTTGCAAATAATTTCCGCTGCCCTATTTTTTTTTGAAATTATCTTTAACATTAATTATTTTTTATATTTTTTTGATTTAAAGGTTTTTTGATTATTGTTACAGGGTATTTTTTCTTTTCAACTTCAATATATAAATTTTTATTGATCAAGTCTTCAATAGAATTTCCAGAGTTGACATAACCAAATGAAATATTTTTTTTAAAATTAAATGAATAATTTCCTGATGTTGTTCTGCCAATTATTTTATCATCTAAGTAAATTGGCTCTTCATGAAGTAACAAGGGTTCTCCAGGTATGTTATCTTTCAATACCATCATGGCTAATGATTTTGTAGGGTTTTTATCTTTAATTTTTAATAATGCTTCTTTTCCAACAAAATTTATATTTTTTTTATAACTGATTGCAAAATTAAGTCCTGCTTGATATTGATTTTCTTCAGGTGATATATCATGTCCCCAATGTAAGAAACCACTTTCCATTCTCATAATATCCATAGCATGCGCACCACAAAGTGATAAGCCATGATTTTTACCCTCTTTAATAATGGCTAAAAATAATTTTTTGCTTTCATCTATGTTTGTATATAATTCGAATCCTATTTCACCTACATAAGATAATCTTTGAGCCCAGACTTTAACTCCGTCAATAGTAACGAATTTTCCATGACTAAACTTTATACCTTCATTTGTAAAATCGTCATTACTGATATTAGATAGTAATTTTCTTGAGTTGGGTCCGTATAATCCTAGGCATGTTAAATCTTCTGTTACATCTTTAAAATTGACCTCTTCTGAAATATATTTTTTTATATGAAATTTATCATGTTCTCTTGTTGCTGCTGGACCTATCACTCTAAAATGGTTTTTCTTAAGACAAGTAATAGTAACGTCTGTCTCTATTCCTCCATCTTCATTTAACATCTGGGTATAAGTTGCTCTACCCTCAATATCTTTTATGTTTGCTGTACAAATTTTTTGTAATTCTTCATGAACATTTTGCCCTTCTAGGTCAAATTTTGAAAAAGGAGATAGCTCAAATAATCCAACGTTTTCTCTGGCATTTTTGGTCTCAAATTCAGCTGATGGATACCAATTTTGATAACCAAAACTATAATTATAATCAGCCTTTTCATCTTTTAACGCATACCACATAGGTCTTTCAAAACCACCCGAGGTTCCAAAACAAGCTCCTAATTTTTTTAGCTCCTCTTGGTAGGGTAATACAATTTGGTTTCTTGATGTTTTATGTTGTTTAAATGGCCAATGCATTCCATATAAATCACCAAGTGTTTCTGTCACTCTTTCCATTATAAATTTTTTTGATGAATGAAATTTTTGAAATCTTTTAATATCTAATGAAAATAAATCTTCATTTATGTGTCCATTAATCATCCATTCTGCAGTAACTCTTCCAGCACCTCCTGAACTTGCAATTCCAATACTATTAAAACCACAACATGTAAAAAGTTTTTTAATCTCAGGAGTTTCACCTAAAAGATATTGAGTATCAGGAGTAAATGATTCTGGGCCAGAGAAAAATTTTCTAATTCCTGCATTTTCCAACATAGGCAACCTGTGAAATGATTTTTGTAAATAAGGTTCGAAATGATCAAAATCATCTGGTAATTCACCAAAAGAAAAATCATCTGGTACAACACCAGTATTTTTAAAGGCAGGTTTTGCATTTGGTTCAAAAATTCCAACTAACATTTTTCCTGCGTCTTCTTTAAGATAGAGACAATTATTATAATCTCTTAAAACCGGTAAGTTTTTTGGTAAATCTTTCATTGGTTCTGTGATCACGTAAAAATGTTCATTGGGATACAATGGAATACTAACATTCATTTTTTCACCTATTTGTCTAGACCACATACCTGTTGCTAAAACAACATATTCACAATCAATTTTTCCTTTATCGGTCTCAACTCCAACTATAGAATTATTTTTAACAAGAATTTTTGTTACAGGTGTTTTTTCAAAAATTTGTGCTCCCTCCATTCTAGCAGCTTTTGCTAAAACATTGGTTACGCCTACTGGATCAGCTTGACCATCTTTTGGCATAAAAACACTTCCAATAATGTCCTCATTATTTACAACAGGATATAAATCCTTTGTTTGTTTTTTATCTAAAACATGCACTTCAACATCAGATAGTTGAGCGGTAGTTGCTTGCCTCAACAACTCTTGCATTCTCTCTTTAGTGGTAGCTACTGTAATTGCACCATTCTGTCTTAACCCTATAGATAATTCAGTTTTCTTTTCTAATTCTTGATAAAGATCCAGAGTATATTTTCTTAACTTTGTAATAGTAGATGAAGCCCCTAATTGACCCATTAAACCAGCTGCATGCCATGTGGTTCCAGATGTTAATTGGTCTCTCTCTAATAGAACTACATCTTTCCAGCCAAATTTAGCTAGATGATATGCACACGATGTTCCAGCTACGCCGCCTCCAATAACTACAACTTTAGTGCTTCTGGGTAAATCTTTATCCATGAATATATTTTTAAAGTATAATAATACTTAAAAACAAACAATGTGGTCAATGTGAATTGGTCGTTTAATACCAAATTTTTCGTCTATTTCATGCTGGTGAATATGGTGTGAATGAACAAATACAGGAATTTGTAACTCGCTTGGTGTTTTTAAAGTATAAATAAAATTTGTTCCTCTAAATTTACGATCAACGACTTCTAATTTTAAATTACTTTTATCATCATGTTCTAAATCTTCTGGCTGTAATAAAAGTTTTACCTCTGATCCATTTGGATAATGTTTAACAAAATTACCTTTAATTGTTCCAAGATCTTTATTTTCTAAACTATTTTCGCTTGTAACTTTTGCAGGAATTAAAATTCCTCTATTTAAAAAATTTACAACTTCTACTGAATTAGGAAAATGATAAACATTATATGGATCATCAAATTGTTTAAGTTGTTTATTTAATATAATTCCACATTTACTTCCTAAGTAAAACGCTTCGTATGAGTCGTGTGTAACAATTATAGTTGTTATTTTGGATTTACTTAATAATTGTTTTAATTCGACTTGAATTTCTTCTTTAAAGCTTTGGTCAACATTCGACAATGGCTCATCTAATAATAATAAGTCTGGATTCGAAACTAAAGCTCTTGCTAGTGACGATCTTTGCGCTTCACCAGCGCTAATCTCATGTGGATATTTATTTAATATTTTTTTTAAATTTAAAAATTCTACTATTTCTTTTGCATTTATTTTAATTTTTTTTTTATTTTTTTTTTCTGTACCAATTAATATATTTTTTTCAACATTGTAATGTGGGAATAAACTATTGTCTTGAAAGGCAAGTGAAATATTTCGATCCTCAGGCTCAATGTGAATTTTTTTTGAAGATATAGTTTTATTATTGATAATTATAGATCCATTATTAATCTTTTCTAATCCAGCGATTGTTCTCAATATGGTAGTTTTTCCTATTCCAGAAGGTCCTAGAAGACAAATGATGTCTCCTTCGTTTTGAACTGAAAAAGACACATTTTTTACTTTTGTTTTTCCACCAGCTTTGAAATCAACGTTATTTACTTCTAAAAAGTTATTAGCCATTATTCTCTTTTAAAATATAATTTGAAGTTATTGTAATAAAAAAGGCAGCAATTAAAATTAAAAACAATGATGGTACTGCTGCTGCTTCAAGCATATCCTCTGATGCAGAGATATAAGCAGTAGTTGCAAATGTTTCAAAGTTAAATGGCCGTAAAACCAAGGTAATTGGCAATTCTCTAATTATTTCAAGAGATATTAAAATAACCACAAATAATAATGAATTTCTCAAATATGGCACATGAATATTCAGAAATGTTTTTCTTTTTGAATAACCAAGAAGATATGCACTCTCATCAACTGAAACGTTTATTTTTTCATATCCTGATTTTATTCCATTGAAAGCTAGTGAATAAAAACGAACAAAATATACAATAATTAAACCTAAAACAGATCCAATAAATAATTTTTTAATTGATAAAAAACCTAAGGATTTAATTATATTCTCATCAAACCAGGCAATAAAAGTTATAAAAGCAACAGCTAAAATAACACCAGGTATGGCGTAACCTGAAATCGACAGTGTGGATAAAAAATTTAATGTTTTATTTCTTGAAACTCGATTTCCATAATTAGAAATTAGGGCAAATGTTATTAGAACTAAGCTGGATAATCCTACTAAATAAAGTGTGTTTAATAAAAGATTAATTACATTTATGTCAAAGAAATTTTCTGGAAATTTTATTGTCCAATAAAGCATTTGTCCTAAAGGAAATAGAAAACTTATAAAGAACAATAAAAAACAAAATAAAAAGGCAAAAAAAGAATTTGTCCCAGAAAGTTTTATTTTTTCTTTTTGTTTAAAACCACCTCTTGTATCCAAGTGATATTTCGCTTTTTTTCTAGATAGATTTTCAGTCAGAAAAAGAATAAATATAAATAACAATAGAAAAAATGAAATTCTATTAGCAAAAGCTAGATCATCAAAAGTTATCCAAGCATTATATATACCTGTTGTAAGTGTATTAACTGAAAAAAAATCTACTGCCCCAAACTCTGCTAGTGTTTCCATTGCAACTAAAGAGAGACCAGCAACTATTGCAGGTCTAGCGGCTGGTAATATTATTGAATAAAAAGATTTAAATTTTGAAAAACCTAAATTTTTTCCAAGGTCTATTAAATTTTGTGATTGATATAAAAAAGAAGATCTTGCAAGAATATAAACATAGGCATAAAGAGAAAATGAAATAGATAATATTAAACCAAACATTCCATCAAACTTTGGAATACTTTTATTGTATTCACCATCACCAAATAAAGTCTTTAATATTGTAAATGCAGTGCCATAATTGTCAAAAAATGCAAATAAAGAGTATGCATAAATATAGGGTGGTATAGCAAAAGATAAAATTAATGCCCATTTAAAAAAGTTAACTCCTGGAAATTTGTAAAAAGAGACTACGTAAGCAGATCCAACACCTAGAAAAAAAGTTAGTATTAAGACACCAACCAAAAGTGACAAAGAATTAAAAATATATTCAAACAAAAAAGTTTTTTTAAGTATGTCAAAATATCGAGAAGTATCTTCAAAAAAACTAAAAGAGACTGTTAAAATAGGAATTATAACAAGCAGTGAAATAAGCAGAGAGCTTAAAAACCAGATATTAAATTTGTTTGTAAACATAGAGATATTTGTAATTTAAATGACCTATATAGTCTCTTTAAATATTTTTAAAAGTGCCAACTAAGGATGCATAGGCACTTTAATTAAGAAAAGTCAGATATTGAATACCTTTGAAATGTGCGGAAAATCTTTAGTACTTATCTCTGATAATTTTCTTTTATTTATTCTTTTGTTAATTTTTTTACACTCCTCAGCACATGGTACGCATGCATTGGCTGATTTATTTAAATTAACTTCAGACATAAATTTTTTTTTTACTTTCAATGTTACTTCCAACCAGCAGCCGTCATTACCTCTAAGGCGTCAGCTTGTTTTGCTCCATAACTAGCAACACTTGTTGTTAGATCTTGTTTAAAATCTAAACCTAAGTTGTTTACTACCAATGGACTTGGTGAAACTCCAGCTATCATTGGAAACTCAAATGTATTATTTGTAAAGTGTTCTTGAGCTTCTGGTGATAATAAGAAATCAACAAGTGCAATTGCATTAGCTTTATTGGGCGCTCCTTTTACTAAAGCAGCACAACTAATATTCATATGTGTCCCTCTATCATTTTGATTAGGGAAAAATGCTTTAACTTTTTTTGCCGCTTCTTGTTGCTCAGGTCCTTTGTTACCAGATAACATTAAAGCTAAATAATATGTATTAGCTACTGCAATATCAGCTTCTCCAGCAGCAACTGCCATAATCTGTGCTCTATCATTTCCTTTTGGATCTCTTGCCATGTTTGCAACAACTCCTTTAGCCCACTCACCTGCAGCTTTTTTTCCATTGTTTTTAACTAATGAAGCTACAAGAGATTTGTTATAAATGTTGCTAGAAGCTCTAATTGCAATTCTGTTTTTCCATTTTGGATCAGCTAAACTTTCATAAGTTAACCCTGATAACTCAGCACCACTTACTCTTTCTGGTGAGTAGTAAACAATTCTTGCTCTTTTTGCTACTCCAACCCAGTGTGTAGTTCTAAAACTTTTTGGTACAGATGATTTAATTGTAGATGAAACTAATCCTGATTGAGTCATTCCTTTTGCTTTAAAAGCACCACATCTTCCAGCGTCAGCTGTTATGTAAAGATCGGCAGCTGAATCAGCCCCTTCCTCGATTATTCTTTTTTCTAAAGCACCAGCTTTACCATTGATTAAGTTTACTTTAATTCCTGTTGCTGCTGTAAATTTATTATAAAGTTCTGCATCAGCTTTATAATGTCTTGCATTAAAAATATTTACCTCATTTGCTATTGCAAAGCTTGATGCAAATAAGGATAAGATTAATACTGAAATTGTCATTTTTTTCATATATCTCTCTCTTTTAGTTTTTTATAATTTATAATGATTTTGATAACTATTCTCAATGATAATGATTATCAATCGCATTAATGACGCACTTAACGAAAATATTATTGATATTTTAAGACTTAAATTCTGAGATTTTACTATAAAGAAAGTTTCTGAAGGTTGTCACTCTAGCTACATTTTTTAATGATTCAGGAAAAACAAAGTGAGCCTCTGTAATTGGACCCTCAACGCTTGGTAGAACTTTAATTACATTTCGAGATAAAGAAACTAAATAATCTGGAAGAGCCGCAAGGCCTACACCACTTTCGACTGCTAACAGTAAACCCATAACGCTATTTACTTTCATAACAGGTTTTCTTTTTTTATTATCTTTTATACCAAGTTTTAATGCCCAATCTGGGTTAAACACAGGTGATGGGGCTCCTCTACCAAATGATATAAAGTTATGCTTGTTTAAATCATTTATAGATTTAGGCATACCATGTTTTTCTAGATACTTATTTGAGCCATATATATGGTAATTTATGTCCATTAGTTTTCTTTGAATATAATTAAGTTGCTTTGGTCTTCTCATAAATATTCCTATATCGGCTTGTCTTGTGCTTAAATCTAACTCTTTATCGTCAAAAATTAATTCTATTTCAATTTCTGGATTTAATTGCATAAACTCTTGAATTCTCGGTGTTAACCAGTGAGTACCAAAACTTCTAACAGTTGTAATTGTTAGTTTTCCGGTTGGTTTATGTTTTTGATCTCCTAAAGTTGTTTCTACCTCTTTAAGTTTACTGATAACTTCATGTGCAGTTTTATAAACGTATTCACCATTTTCTGTAAGTGTCAATCCTCTTGCATGTCTTTCAAATAACTTTACTTTTAAATCTTCTTCTAAAGATTGAATTTGTCTACTAATTGCAGATTGGCTTAGATTTAGAATTACGGTAGCGCTTGTAAAACTACCAGCTTCAGCTACAGCATGAAAAATTTTTAATTTATCCCAATCCATTATTTATTTACGTCCACTAAAATTCTATTTTTCAATTTTCCTTCAAGCATTTCCGGAAATACAGTCAATAATTCCTCAAGCCCAACTATTTTAATTGATTTTTCAATAATACTAAAATCTACTAAACTTGGTACTTCACCCCATACGAATTCTTTTCTTTTATTGCTTACATTAACTGAATCTACGCCCCATAGTTTTACAGCTCTGATATAAAAAGGAACTACAGAAGTATTTAATTTGTTAGTTCCACTGGCATTACCACAGACAGCTACAATTCCTTTTAATCTTGTTTGAGATATTGCATTTGCTAAAATATTTCCACCGACAGTATCCACAACACCATCCCAAGTACCTTTACCAATTAATCTTGGTTCACCTTCAAATTCTTTACGATCTAAAACAGTTTTTGCTCCTAATTCTTTTAAATAATCAGCTTTTTCAGGTTTTCCTGTGATTGCAGTTACATTACATCCCATTTTTGACAGAATATTTACTGCAACCATCCCTACACCACCAGTTGAACCTGTTACAAGGACATCGTTCACTTTGCTTTGTAGTAATAATTCTTCTTTTGCTTTTACTGCAAAGGCACATAACATAGCAGTAAAACCTGCTGTACCTATCATCATTGCTTGCTTTAAATCAATACCTGAAGGTTTCTTTATAAGAAATTCTTTTTTGACTCTTGCATATTGAGAGAATCCTCCGTGAAATAATTCTCCAACTCTGCAACCAGTAAGTATTACCTCATCACCTTCTTTGAATTCATCTGACTTACTTTCTGCTACTGTACCTGAGAAATCAATTCCAGGAATCCTTGGAAACTCTTTTACTAATTTTGCACCATCTTTTAAAATCAAAGCATCTTTATAATTTAAATCAGAGTATTGTATTTTTACTAAAACCTCACCTTCGTTTAAAAAATCAAAATTTAATTCTTTAACTTCTTGAGAAAAATTTTCACCATTCTGGTTTACGACCAGAGCTTTGAAAGTTTCAGGCATGTATAATTAAACTCTATTTTGCAATAAATCGCAAATACCTATTCTGATAACTAAGATCGTCTTTAAATTGACCTAAATAAAAATTAGTAACAGTTGTAGCTTGTTCCTTTTTAATACCTCGCATAGTCATACACTGGTGAGTTGAGTCAATTGTTACCGCAACGCCCTTTGCATCTAGTGACTCCATTAATGTATTTGCGATTTGGACTGTTAATCTTTCCTGTGTTTGAAGCCTTTTTGAAAAAACTTCCACAACTCTTGCAATTTTGCTTAGTCCAACAACTCTCTCATTCGGAATGTAAGCAACATGTGCGATTCCAATAATAGGTGCCATATGATGTTCGCAGTGACTTTGTACAGAAATATTTTTTTGAACTACCATATCGCTGTAACCTTCAACATCGCCAAAAGTTTTGCTCAAAATTTCTTTAGGATCCTCTTTGTAACCTTTAAAGTACTCTTTGAATGCTTTCGTAACCCTTTTTGGAGTTTCTAATAAACCTTCTCTAGATGGATCTTCACCTATCCATTTTAAGATTTTGACAAAGGCTTCACGTGCCTCTTCGTCTGTTACAATCTCAGTATTTTTGTTATTTTCGTTTTTTACTAATTTCATGATGGGTTTTTATATATATAAATCCTTAAATTTAAAATATTTAATATATTCAGTAATATGTTAGATATTGCGACTTATATATGTTTAAAAAAAGAGAAAATGTCGCTGATATAGAGGAAGGTAACCTATTATCTCCAAAATTCGATAATGATGGTTTAATCCCTGTAATTACAACATGTGCAGAAACCAAAGAGATTCTAATGCACGGTTATATGAATGTTGAAGCTTTAAAATTAACAATAGAAACAAAAGAAGCTCACTACTGGAGCAGGTCTAGAAAAGAGATTTGGCATAAAGGGAAAACTAGTGGTTTCACTCAAAAAGTAAAAGAAATAAGAATTGACGATGATCAAGATGCAGTTTGGATAACTGTAGATATTGGTGATGGTGCAAGTTGCCATGTTGGTTACAGATCATGTTTTTATCGATCAGTACCTACAGGGAAAATTGAAAATGGACGTAAAGTAGAAATGAAATTTGAAGAAGAAAAGAAAAAATTTGATCCAGAGGTTGTTTATAAAGGACAACCTAATCCCACTAAAATTTAATGAGTGAGGCTCAAAAAAACGTTCTTGGTGAAGATCTTGAAGAATGTTCAAAAAATCCATTAACTGGATGGTTCAGAGACGGTTGTTGTAACACAGATGATAACGATCGTGGTTTACACACAGTTTGTGTAAAAGTTAACGACGAATTTTTAGAATGGTGTAAGGAGGCTGGTAATGATTTGATAACACCTCACCCTGAATTTGGTTTTCCTGGATTGGTTGATGGAGATAACTGGTGTGTATGTGCCAGTTGGGTTGCAAGAGCTTTAGAAGCAGGAATTGGATGCTCTATATATTTAAAAAAAACTCATGTTAACACATTAAAGTTGGTACCAATTGAAACTTTAAAAAAATTTGCAATAGATCTTTCTTAACTACATATTTCCGTACTTTGGCCCACCCCCACCTTCTGGTGTAACCCATGTAATATTTTGTGACGGTTCTTTTATATCGCAAGTTTTACAATGAATACAATTTTGAGAATTAATTACAAATTTTTCAACATCATTTTCTTTTTGAATTTCATAAACTCCGACTGGACAGTATCTTTGTGCAGGCTCATCGTATTTACCTAAAGTATATTTTATTGGTAAATCTTTATCTTTAAGTTGAAGATGTACTGGTTGATTTTCAGCATGATTAGTTCCAGTTAGATAAACTGAACTAGTTTTATCAAATGTAATAGCATTATCTGGTTTTGGATAATCTATTTTTGGCATTTCACTTGCTGGTTTTAAAGTTTCGTGATCAGCATGTTTATGTTTAAGTGTGAATGGCAATCTTCCTTTAAATAAAATTTGATCAATCCCTGTAAATATTATTCCAAGAATTAAACCCCAACTAAAGCTAGGTTTAACATTTCTAGCCTCATATAACTCTTTATAAACCCAACTTTTTTTAAATTTTTCCTCATAAATAGATAATTCTTTGCTTGATTTTATGTGATCAATAATAGTTTCCGCTGCAATCATTCCACTTTTCATTGCAGTATGTGATCCTTTAATTTTTGGCATGTTTAATGTGCCTGCATCACAACCAACTAATAATGCACCTGGCATAAACATCTTGGGTAAACTTTGAAAACCTCCCTCTATAAGTGCTCTTGCTCCATATGATATTCTTTTACCACCTTCTAATATTGATCTAATCGCTGGATGAGTTTTAAATTTTTGAAATTCATCAAATGGCGAAAGATGAGGATTTTTATAATCAAGACCAATGACATATCCTAAAAATATTTGTTTATTTTCCGCATGATAAACAAAGCTTCCCCCGTAGGTGCTATTATCTAATGGCCAGCCTGCTGTATGCATCACTAGACCTTCGTCGTGATTTTCTTCTTTTAATTCCCAAATTTCTTTAAATCCAATTCCATACTGTTGTGGATCTTTTCCTTTATCTAAATCAAATTTTTTGATTAATTCTTTTCCTAAATGTCCTCTACACCCTTCTGCAAAAACTGTAACTTTCGCATGAAGTTCCATTCCTGGTTCATAACCATCTTTTTTATTACCTTCTTTATCTAAACCCATATCTTGAGTTGCTACACCCTTAACAGAACCATCTTCATTATATAAAACTTCACTTGCAGGAAAACCTGGGAATATTTCAACTCCAAGAGTTTCAGCTTGTTCTGCTAACCATCTACATAAATTAGCTAGACTAATAATATAATTGTTATGATTTTGTTGTACTTTAGGTAATAACCAGGTTGGCCAACTAATTTTTTTTGTCTTTCCTAGAAATAGAAACTTTTCTTTGTTAACTTTTGTTTTAATTGGTGGATTAAGATCTTTCCAATTTGGCAATAGTTCATCTAAGGCTCGTGTTTCAAACACGTTCCCGGATAAAATATGTGCACCTATTTCAGATGCTTTTTCTAAAAGGCAGACATTAATATCTGGATTTAACTGCTTTAATTTTATTGCAGTTGAAAGTCCCGATGGTCCGCCACCTACGATTACAACATCGTATTCCATCACTTCTCTGGACATACTAATTTCTTACAGTATTTGTTATTTTTGTATAGTGTTTAATTTGTTCAGTTCCTCTAAGAATTGAGGAAGTGCTTCGAATAAATCAGCTTCCAGGCCGTAATCTGCGACACTAAAAATAGGTGCTTCACCATCTTTATTTATAGCAACAATAACTTTACTTTCTTTCATTCCTGCTAAATGTTGAATGGCTCCAGAAATTCCAACTGCTATATATAGATCAGGCACAACAACTTTTCCTGTTTGTCCCACTTGATGTTCGTTTGTGATGTATCCTGCATCAACTGCAGCTCTTGAGGCTCCTATTGCAGCATTTAGCTTGTCCGCTACATCAGTTATTAATTTGAAATTTTCACCACTTTGTAAGCCTCTACCACCTGAAATTACTATTCTGGCTGTGCCTAATTCAGGTCTATCTGATTTAATTTCTTCTCTATTTATAAATTTCGTATTTTCGTTTTGATCCGCTGCATCTATTTTTTCTATTTCAGCAGATCCTCCAGTTGTTTCAGCTGCTTCAAATGATGTTGGTCTAATAGTAACACATTTTTTTTCATCATTACTTTTAACTGTAGCAAATGCATTTCCAGCATAAATTGGTCTTAAAAAGGTATCAGGAGATATAACTTTTATAATATCACTCACTTGTGAAATATCTAATAATGCTGCTACTCTTGGCATAAGGTTTTTTCCAAAAGTATTTGCTGAGCAAATAATATGTGAATATTTATCAGCATGTTTTAAAATTGCTGCAGTATAATTCTCAGCAATATAATTTTCATAAATTTCATGGTCTATATGAAGAACTTTTTTTACTAAAGGAACTTCAGATAATGATTTTGCAACATCATCTGCCTTGCTTCCAATTAACAATACATGAAGATTTTGATCTATTTGTGATGCAGCTGTAATTGCATTTAAAGTAAATGGTTTTACTTCTTTGTTGTTATGCTCTGCTATTAATAAAACTGACATTAAATTACTTTAGCCTCATTTTTTAATTTTTGTACTAATTCTTCAACACTCGCAACTTTAATACCCGCTTTTCTTTTTGGAGGTTCTTCAATCTTAATATGTTCTATTCTAGGGTTTGTATCAACTCCTAGATCTGACGCATTAATCTGTTCAATAGGTTTTTTTTTAGCTTTCATTATATTCGGCAGTGACGCATATCTTGGCTCATTTAATCTTAAATCACACGTAACAATAGCTGGTGTATTAACTTCTATGGTTTCAAGACCTTCATCTACTTCTCTAGTAACTTGTAATGATTTATCGTTTACCTCTATTTTTGAGGCAAAAGTTGCTTGTGGCCAATTTAAATGTGCCGCTAACATTTGACCTGTTTGATTGCAGTCATCATCAATTGCTTGTTTACCCATAAATACTAAATCTGGATTTTCTTTTTCAACAATTTTTTTTAATATTTTAGATACAGCAAGAGGTTCAATGATACCATCAACCTTTACATGAATTCCTCTATCCGCTCCTACTGCTAAAGCTTTTCTAACTGTCTCTTGAGCTTTCTCTTCACCAACAGTGACTGCTATTATTTCTGTTGCTTTACCTGACTCTTTTATTTTTACAGCTTCCTCAATAGCATTGTCATCTGGTGGGTTTGTTGACATTTTAACGTTATCAGTAACAACTCCACTACCGTCCTCTTTAACTCTAATTTGAACGTTATAATCAATAACTCTTTTTACAGCGACTAAAATTTTCATTAAGCTCTCAATAATTTATTTTCTGCATCGTAAGGACTTTCCTCTAAAATTGTTGCCTCATGCATTTTACCAAGTATATCAATCCTTAGTTTTTGTCCAACATTTGCTAACTCTGGTTTAACCATTCCTAGTGCGATAGATTTTCCTAGTCTAAATCCAAAATCACCACCAGTTGCACGTCCTACAACACTACCATTTTCATAAATTGGGTTGTTTCCTAATACATCCGCATCACTAGTTTCGTGAACCTCTAGAGTAACAAGCTTATTATCAAAGCCTTTTTCTCTCCATTTATTTAAAGCATCAAGTCCAATAAAACTTCCTTTGTTTGGATGAATAAATCTATCTAAACCACTTTCGTAAGGTGAATACTCAATTGACAATTCAGTTCCAACTAGTTTGTACGATTTTTCAACTCTTAAACTGTTCATTGCTCTAATACCATAAGGTTTTAAACCTAAGTCTTGACCTGCATCCATTAGTTTATCGAAAATATGATTTTGATATTCAATAGGATGATGAAGTTCCCATCCTAGCTCTCCAACAAAATTAACTCTCATTGCATTTACTGGTGCAAAACCTACATCTACTTGTTTTGCACTTAGCCATTTAAAATTTTCATTTGAAAAATCATCATTTGATACTCTTTGCATTAGTTTTCTTGCTTTCGGTCCTGATACTACAAGTACACCTTTACTATTTGTTAAATTCTCAAATTGAACTGATCCATCTTTTGGCATCCAACCAAATATCCAATCGTGATCCAATCTTTGGTAAGCTCCAGCAGAAACAAGATAAAAACTATTTTCTGACTCTCTCATAATTGTAAATTCTGAGTGAACACCACCTTTGGTGTTTAATGCGTGACATAAATTAATTCTTCCAACCTTCTTTGGTAATTTATTAGCTACTAACTTATCTAAAAATTCTTCAGCTCCAGGTCCTTTAATTCTACATTTAGCAAATGCGGTCATATCTAGTAGTCCAACATTTTCTTTTACATTTTTGCACTCTTTTTCAACTGCTTTAAACCAATTAGATCTTCTAAATGACCAATCATCCTTTTGTTCCATGCCATCAGTTGCAAAAAAGTTTGGTCTTTCCCATCCAAATTTTTGACCAAAAACTGCACCAAGATTTTTCATTCTGTCATAACACGGGGCTGTTCTTAAAGGCCTTGCTGCTGGTCTTTCTTCGTCTGGAAAGTGAGTTATAAATACATGACTGTAAGCTTCTTCATTCTTCTCTTTAAGATATGATTTTGAGCAATAATCTCCATATCTTCTTGGTTCTACTCCAAGCATATCAATTGTAGGTTCGCCATCAACAATCCACTCTGCTAATTGCCATCCGGCTCCACCGGCTGCTGTAATACCAAAACTATGACCTTCATTAATCCAAAAGTTTTTTAATCCCCATGCTGGACCAACTATTGGATTTCCATCTGGGGTATAACAAATCGCTCCATTATAAACTTTTTTAACGCCTACCTCTCCAAATGCTGGAACTCTATGAATAGCTCCTTCAATATGAGGAGCAAGTCTATCTAGATCTTCTTGGAAAAGTTCATACTCAGATTCCTTTGAAGGACCATCTACATAACAGGCAGGAGCACCATCTTCATATGGTCCTAAAATTAAACCACCCGCTTCTTCTCTCATGTACCATCTGCTATCGCTATCTCTCAAAACTCCCATTTCTGGAAGACCTTCTTTTTTTCTTTTTTGAATTTCTGGATGTGGTTCTGTTACAATATATTGATGTTCAACTGGTATTACTGGAATATCTAAACCAACCATCTTACCAGTTTGTCTAGCAAAATTTCCTGAACATGAAATTACGTGTTCACATTCTATAGATCCCTTATCTGTTTCAACAACCCATCCATCTTTATTTTGTTTCATTGCCAGAACTGTTGTATTTCTGTAAATCTCAGCACCTCTATTCCTTGCGCCCGTAGCTAATGCTTGCGTTAAATCAGCTGGTTGAATGTATCCATCTTCGGGATGTTGTATTGCTCCAATTAAATCATTTGTATTACACAAAGGCCAAATTTCTTTTACCTGGTCTGGTGTTAGAAATTTTACATCTACTCCTATAGTTTTTGCAACTCCAGCGTATTGATGATACTCATCCATTCTATCTTTGTTGTCTGCTAATCTAATATTTGAAACAACACTGAAACCGACGTTCTTGCCTGTTTCTTCCTCTAAACTTTTATAAAGATTAACTGCATATTTATGTAACTGGCCAACTGAGTAACTCATGTTAAATAGCGGAAGTAGACCAGCTGCATGCCATGTTGAACCTGAGGTTAATTCTTTTCTTTCAATCAAAACAACATCAGACCAGCCCTTTTTAGCTAAGTGATACAGAGCACTAACACCAACAACTCCACCACCTACTACAACAACTTTTGCTTTTGATTTCATAATGCGATTTTTACTAAATTTTTCTTATAAACTAAACATAATTCTAATAGGGATAATCATCATCATCGTCATCTCTCCAACCCATTTGGTACATTAAATATGCGGCAGTTATTACACTCACCACTCCTGCAGCCATACCAAAATTTACTCCCATAGTTTGTCCAAAATAATACCAACCTATCTGGGTGGCACCAATCGGTGGGATACAAAGAATTGCCATAAGTATTGCAATTCGTACTGGAAAACTAGGTTTTTTCATTAAATAGAAGAGCCCATTGGCATTGGTTGAGATACTGCAGTAGTGAGCCAACAATTTTTTAAAAATCCATCAACTTCATATTTTTCAACTTGCCATTTGAATTTGTAATACTTTTTATCTTTATCCATAATGGTTACTTCAAATGTCGATACACCTTTAGATTTATAAACTTCTACAATTTCATAATTTTCGTGGTTTAAAAGCATTGAATAAGAATCGGTCTTAATCATGTTTTTAAATCTCTCAATGGGTCCTGTAACTCTTTGATTATTTGGGTGAGCAAAAAACCAAGTTTGAATGATACCACTGTCTTTTTCTGGACTGTCATTCTTCATTAAAGCATTCAATTGTATCTCAATAACTTCTCTTGGTTTTATCTCTGGATTTGGTTTTCTTATCTCGGCAGATAATTCATTTAAAGAAAAAATAAATAGAAATAAGATGCTATAGATTGCTGGCTGTATTTTTAACATCTTCCAAAAATTCAATTCTTTTTTCATTTGAGACAAATGGTACAGCAAAATATCGTTTATAGGCAATGTCATAAATACCACACTTATTAAAAATACCTTTTTTAATTCTTCTGAGGGGTAAATTTAAAAAAAAATCTGTAATTGAAAATCTTGGAGAGCCATATGTGCAGAAAATTATAGCTTTTTTACTTTTTAGTTTTCCTACAGCATATCCATGGTTACCGATAAGTTTCTTAAAAGAAAAAGCCCAAGGTGGTGCTAATACTTTATCTATCCAACCCTCTAATATTGCTGGCATTCTATAGTTCCAAATAGGTGCTACAAGGACAATTAAATCAGATTCATCTATTTTTTTTCTGTGATCTAAAACTACTTCGTCAGCTTTTTCACCAGCATATACTGGGTTAAACTTTTCTTTATATAAATCTATACATTCTACTGAATGACCTTTTTCTTCTGCTGATTTTATAAACGCATCTTTGATTGCTGAATTGAAAGATTTTTCATTATAATGACCATAAACCAAAAATACTTTTTTCATTAATCTTTTAGAACTGGAAAAACTGGATTAGATTTTTGAAAAAGTTTTTGATATTCCTGCTTTATGCATCTATTGGAAATAAATTCAATATTTTCTTTGTCAGCAATCACTTGAGCCTCATCGCTATGAATTCCATACTGTAACCATAATACTTTAGTTCCTTTTTGAATTGCTTCTTTTGCAATGCCCTCTGCTTCATTTGAAGGTCTAAAAACATCAACTATATCGATTTCTTCTTTGATTTTATCCAAGCTTTCAACCATTGGCTCACCATTTACAATTTCACCTACTGCAAAAGGGTTTATGGGTATCACTTTATAACCAAAGTTTTGCATATACTTCATGACTACGTTTGCAGGTTTTCTTTTAAGATTTTTTTTATCTTCCCCTTTTTTCTCAGAGCTTACGCCAATCATTGCTATGACTTTTGATTTTCTTAAAATAGATTTAATTTGATCGTCGTTCATAATTAAAATTTAAAATAATTATTATTTATTTTTCCAGTTAGGTTTTCTTTTTTGTAAAAAAGCTGATATTCCCTCTTTTGCATCTTTTGAGGCCATATTTAAAGTCATCATTTTACTCGTAAATTTGTATGCATCTCCTAATGGCATTTCTAATTGTTTGTAGAAAGCTTGTTTACCAATTTTAATTGTTAAATTTGATTTTGAAGAAATGGTTTTGGCAATTTTTAAAACTTCTGAATTAAGTTTTTTACTTGAAAAACAATCATTAATTAAACCAATATCTTTTGCATATTTAGCATTTATTGGCTCTCCAGTTAAAAGCATCTTCATCATAATTTTTCTAGTCACCTTTCTACTAACAGCAACCATTGGCGTGCTACAAAACAATCCAATATTTACTCCTGGTGTTGCAAATGTAGCTGTTGTTGTGCTGTATGCAAGGTCACAACTTGCAGCTAACTGACATCCAGCTGCATAAGCTGCACCATGCACTTTTGCAATAACTGGTTTCTTTCCTTCAACAATTTTCATCATTAATTTTGAACAAAGATTAAATAATTTTAAGTGGTTTGACCTGTTTTTTATTCCACCTACTTCTTTAAGATTATGACCAGCGCTAAAACCTTTACCGGAACCTTCTAATATTATTACCCTAGTATCATTATCTCTATCTAAACTAATAAATGTATTTAAAAGATCTCTTAAAGTTTTAAATGATAGAGAATTATAGGTTTTAGGATCATTAATTACCACATTTGTAATTCCCTTACCTAATTTTCTTGTTTTTACATTCATATTAAAGTTTATAATTATTTTAATTCTCCGTCTTCACGCATTTTAGCTCTAATTTTTGTGGCTGAAATTTTCTGTATTTCTTCAGATAATACTATCTCCTCAATTTTGTAACCAACTCCTCTCCCATAACATATATTTGTAATGTTTGGGACCATCATTATTTTAAATCTTCCTTCAAACTCTGGATTTAATTTATCTTCAATATTTTTTTTTACCGTTTCAAAGTCAAATGGATTATCATCAACCCCTTGTACGTCTCTTATTTGAATGCACACTTGACCAGTCTTTTTGATGATCTCTTTAAATAAAGTATAGTGACCTTCATGAAATGGCTGCCATCTTCCAAGCATTTGTGCTGTTGGTTTTTTATTATCCCATTCATAACTCATTATGATATCTCCTTTATTATTTTATCCGCCCAAAACTTAGCATCTTGAGTAGTTACATGAAAATCATATTTTTCTGGTTTGACAAACATTTGATTAGTATCGTCAAACCTTCCTTCTTTAATCGTGTCTACCCAAATAACAAAATCTGCAGGGAATAAACTTCTTGCTTCTGGAGTTGGGCAAATAAAATCTGCCACAACATAATTTCCTTGATTTTTCAGCTTTAAAGCAAAGTCTGCCATTCTTTTAGCTTGTCTTTTTCTACCCTCCTCAGAAAAATCCCAATCATTTGCTTCTTTTCTAACTTCGTCAGCATTTAATCTTTTTGCATTCAGTTTTGGAGCAAGTTCTTCTGCCAATGTTGTTTTGCCAGCCCCAGGCAAACCCATAATTAAAACTATTTTCATTAAATTTGTTCTAAAGGATGATGAGACATTAATTCTAATCCATTTTCGCCAACTAAATATTGTTGTTCTAATTTCACTCCCTCATGACCTCCAACTTCGCCGATATAACTTTCTAGGGTAATTGTCATATTTTTTTGAAATATACCGCTTCTTTCTCCACCATCAGTCGGATATCTAATTGCTGGCCACTCATCACATAAACCTATTCCATGAAGCATGACTGAATATCTATTTCCGTAATATTTTTCAGGAAGTATCCATGCCTTTTCAGTAAATTCTCTAAATGATACTCCATCTTTAATTAATCTTGAATTATAGTCAATCTGCTCAACTGCTGTTGAATAAATTTTTTTTTGATGTTCATTAAATTTATTTCCACAAACAAAAGCTCTAGAAATATCTGCACAATATCCATAAGGGCCTACCATATCTGTATCAAAGGATACGATCTCACCATCTTGAATAATCTTATTACTACTTTCTTGCATCCAAGGATTGGTTCTAGAGCCTGAAGATAATATTCTACACTCTATCCACTCTCCACCATTTTCAATGTTCGTTTTATGTAAAATCGACCATAACTCATCTTCAGTAATTCCTGATTTCAAATAATCTCTCATTTTAATTATTCCAATATCAGCAACATCTAAAGCTGCTCGCATGCATTTAATTTCTTCAGACGATTTAATAACTCTAGCCTGTTCAAGTATTTTTTTCGCTTCTAAAACTTGAATTCCTTTTTTATTAAGCTCATTTACGGCTGGACCATTGATTACATCAATTGCGATTTTTTTACTTTTAAAATAAGAGTTAGATAAATCATTTACTTCATTGACCCATTTTTTAAGTTGCAACTCTGATTGGTCACCATTGCTAAAATAATCCCAAGTAATTGCTGGTCTTATTTCATCTATTAAATTGAGACCTTTAGATAATATTTCACAGTTAAAATATTCATATAATATTGTTGGACCATCAACAGAGATAAAACAATATCTTGTAAGATTATGCATATTATAAACACTCATATTCACAGTATCTAATGCATACCTTACATTTACTGGATCAAATAAAATACATGCCTCTATATTATTTTTCTTTAATTCATTTCTTAATCTGTCAAGTCTATAAGATCTAAGTCCGTCAAAATCTATTTCATCTTCTCTTAATCTTTTTTTTGAAATATATTTCTTAATTGGTTGGTTTTCTGAAAGAATTTTTCTGTTAAACTTCATCTCTATAACATCTGTACACCAACTCCTGTTTTTGGATAGGTGTATAAATTATAATTTGCACAAAGCTCATCTCCTGGTTTCAAATCTTTTATTGAAACCATAAAAAAATATTTTGCGTCTGGTTTCTCTCTTAAATTATAATACATGTTTTCTAAATTATCATCATTTTCGTTAAATTTTTTTGCTTTTGCGGTAGGATCAATTGGATCACCAAATCTTAATGTAGGTAAAATATTTGATACCATTCTTTGAACTGTAGGATTGTCAGAATGATTATAAAAACCACCTAATGGAGTTCTTATATATTTATTTTCAAACTGCTCATCTCTTATGTGAGTAATTCCGATAAAAGTATTAGCTTTAATTTCTTTGGTTGCGAATAATCCCAAACCTTCGATTGGTGAACTTTTTATTGTTAATGCATCTGGTAAAGGTCTGTACATATATTTCGCACTTTCTACACAATGTGAGTTGCCACCCACTTGTGAAATTGATGTGTTGGATTATCCATATCAGGAGAAAAATTTCCACCATTATATGCATGTGAGTTGCGGCCTAATTGCATTCTTTGAATTATACCAACATCTTCTTTTTGAATATCTTCCCACAATTTATGATTTTGTTTTCTTAATGATTTAAATTCTAATGATTTTGCAGCTTTTTCACCTACATAATATATTTCCATGTGCTCTAAAGTTTTTTTATGACTAATGGGTTCTAACCAATATGCGTAGAAATGATCTTTATGTATACCTAACATAACATTGGGAAACAAAGCTACATACTCTGCAATATTTTCTTTTTCTTTGGGCCAGTTAGGAAAGCAAGGAAATTTTTTCTTACCTTTAAATTTTGGATTGTAAACAACTGTGCCTTGGCCTGCAAAGCGGTTTGGTAATCCTTGAATATGATAGTGATCTTCAATTTTTGAATAAGAATTTAAACCTGGATGAACCCATGGCAAATGATAACTTTCACAATAATTTTCAATTGCAAATTTCCAATTACATTTTGCATTTATTTTAAAATAACCAAAATCATTTGCATGATTAATTAATTTTCTATCTTTTTTTTTCCAAAATTTAGCCCACCTATCACTTAAGGGTTTAATATATTTTTCAAATGGAATTTCGTTGTTACTAATATTAATAAAAATTAAATCTAACCAAACACATGATCTTATTTCTTTTAAATTGTTTTTATTTTTTTTAAATTTTGGGCTACTATGTTGGTTCATCCCACCTATATGAGGTGTTGCAATTAGCTTTCCATCTGATGTGTATGACCATGAATGATAAGGACATCTGATAACATTTCTAATATTTCCTTTTTTGTTTACTAGCTTTACTCCTCTATGACTACAGACGTTATGAAAAACTTTTATCTGATCTTTTTTATTCCTTACTAAAAATAATGGCAGTCCTAACAAGTTAAATGGTTTTACATCGCCGATATTTGGCAAAGAACTTGCTACTCCTATTACAGTCCATTTATTTTCAAATATTTTCTCTCTTTCTATTAAAGTATAATCTTTACTTGTATAACATTCGTTGGGGAGTCCATGTGCTTTTGAAATTGGTTTCTTAACTATATCTAATTTTTTTTTATCTATAATTTTATAAATTGCTGACATTTTATTTTGTCACTTCATATAGACCAAGCCATGCATTTACATCTTTACTAGCAATATAATCAGATTTAAAAAACTCTATTTCTTTCCATTTATTTTCATTTTTTAATTGTTTGATTTTTTTATCAAATCCATATTCCTCATATATTCCCTCGTTAATAGTGAAACAAATTAGACCTTTATTTTTAGTAATTCTAATAAACTCATCTAATGCAGGTGGTTTTACATGTCCAAAAGTAAATGTGCCCACACACATTAAAGCATCATATTGATCATCCTTTTCCTTGATTGGTTTATTTAAATCTACTTTATCTAATTTTTTATAAAGGTTATTTGGAACCAAATCTAAAAGTTTTTGGGATAGATCGGCACCAAAAAAATTAGTGAAACCATACTTTTTCAATTCTACACCAACCAATCCAGTTCCACATCCAGCATCATAAATATTAATATCTTTTTCTTTTTGATGTTTATTGAAAACTTCTGCTGTTTCCTTTGGGCCAGTATAATTCCATTCAACCATATCTTTATCATATTTATTATCCAAACCCCATTCGTCATAAAAATCCATCACCTCTTTTGTTTCTTTTAGTTTATAAATTGGAACTTTGTTACCTACATCTTTTTGGGCCATTACCCTCTCATTTTTTCTCCACTTGGATCATAAAGCGGTTCTTTGATGATTGAGCAATTGAATAAATCTCCGTTAATTTCAACTTGTATTCCATCTTCGGATGACAAATGTTTTTGATCTATATATGAAAAAGCAACACTCTTATTTACAAAATGAGCAAATCCACCTGAGGTTATATATCCAATGCTATTATCGCCTTTCATCACAGCTTCATTGTTTGTGACATCAATATCGTTTGTTTGAATAATTAAAGGAACCAATCTATTTGAACTGTTATCAATTTTAGCTTTTTCTTTGCCTATAAATTCTTTATTCCAATTAATAAAAT
>CACFIL010000007.1:10000-50649 GCA_902566315.1 uncultured Pelagibacteraceae bacterium | reverse complement strand
ATTCGAAAAAGCTCTTAAAACAGATAATGTAGAAAAACTTGAAGATCTTCCTAGGCAAGCCAAAAAATAAATTTAATTTAAATGTAACTTCTCATATAAGAAATCGATGAAATGGAATAATAAATTTAATTATCCAAAATCTACAAGATCAATTGAGGATGGTTACAGAAAATATTCTTTAGGTGAAGAGAAACTACCAAGTGTAACAACAATTTTAAGTGTCACCAAATCTGAAGAAGAAAAAGCTGCTTTAGCAAACTGGAAGGTGAGAGTAGGTTTTAAAGAAGCAAATAGAATAAAAACAGAGGCATCTTCAAGAGGTACATCAATGCACTCATATATAGAGGATTACCTAAAAGGGCGTATCAATGAAAGTTTTTTTGAAAGTAACGAACAATATAAAAATATGGCTAAAGAAATAATTAAAAAAGGGTTAGATAATAAATTAGATGAAATATATGGAATTGAGGAAACTTTGTATTACCCTGAACAATATGCAGGTACTGCTGACTTAATTGGTGTTTATCAGGGTAATGATGTTGTAATCGATTTTAAACAAAGTAACAAACTAAAAAAAACAGACTATATCCAGGATTATTTCTTACAACTTGGAGCATATACCTTGGCACATGATATTGTTCATGGAACTAAAATGAAAGCTGGCATAATATTACTATGCACGAAGGATATTTTGTTTCAGGAATTTAAAATACAAGGTGCAGAATTAAAGATGTATCAAAATTTATTCTTAGGAAGGGTCGAAAAATTTTATGAAATGAATAATATAGCTTGACTTTAACAGACCATTTCATAGAAGAGATAAAACTAAATAGAAGCTACTTGTTTAGATGCAACGGTTTAGTCCTAAAAAACTTTCCAATAACCCATCAAAACAAAGCTAATTTAATGTTAAAAATATGAATTTAGCAATTTGGGACATAGAATCATCAAGTGCAAGCACTGATTTCGGTAGTATAATTGAAATTGGTGGAATTTTAGTCGATGAAAACTTCAAAGAGAAAGACCGATTTAATCTAAGATGTAGATTGCCCGAAGGAGAGATATTTCAGGCCATGGCCTTAATAGTTAACAAGACATCAATAAAACAATTAACTCAAACGAACTTAAGTCACTATCAAATGTTGGGTGAAGTTGAAAAAATATTTAAAAAATGGAGTCCTGCAATATTTTTAGGTTGGAGTAGCCTTAATTTTGATGAAGAGATGATAAGGAAAGAGTTTTTTAAAAATATTAGATATCCTTATATTACTAATGCAGCACCCAATAAAAGACATGATGGTATAAATATTGCAAGAGCTGCTTATGCAGTTGATCCTACAATCCTAGAAACAGAAATTAACGAAAAAAATAATCCTGTATTTAAACTAGCGTCTTTAGCTCAAATGCAAGGAATTGATGCAAGTGATGCTCACTCAGCACTTGCCGATGCTGAATTAACAGCGAAAATTTTAAAAATTGTTAAAAATAAACAAGAGCATACCTGGGAATCTTTTTTAAGAACTGCAAATAAATCGGATACAGAAACTATAATGAAAAAAGGAGAAGTTGTAACTCTAAACGAATATTATTATGGTAAGTCCAGACTTCATTTAGTTGTACCACTTCATCCAAAATATTGTATGCACCCAATTTACCAAGGTTGGTATTACTCCATAGATTTAAGAACTGAAATTCAGCCTTTAATAAACAAATCGATAAATGAATTAAAAGTCGAGATGAAAAAATCTCCAAAATTTTTAAGAACTATACGTGCAAATAAAGCACCTATCATCATTGATGGCAAATATGGAATGAATGTTGAACCTTATAACAAACTCGATAAAAACGTAATTAAAAAAAGAGCACAATTTGTTCAAAATAATGAACAGTTTTCTCAAAATATTTTAACAGCTCTAAGGGAAGTTGCAGAAGAAAAAGAACAATCAAAATCCCAAGAAGATATATTTGCAGAAGAAAGTATTTATACAAAATTTACTTCTAACAAAGACACCGCTCTTTTCCCAACTTGGCATGCAGCACCATGGAAAGAAAAATTAAATTTATTAGATAAATTTGATGATGATAGATTAGTTGGATTTGGTAAAAAAATTATATTCCAAGAAGCCCCAGAAGTTTTGCCGGAGACAATGTATAAATCTCTAAAAAGAGAAATTGCTAAAAGAATACTAAGTGAAAGAAAAGAGAAATGGTGGACAATACCTACTTTATATAATGAAATTGATACTTTAAGAGAAAAATATACTAATGAAAATGATAATGAAAAATTAGCTCTGTTAGATGAATTTAATACTTTTGCAATGTCTATTCAAAAAAAGTACGAGAATGTTTAATGTATAAAATTCAATTTACGCATTTTTAGCTATTGAATAAATAAAATTAATTTATATAAAAGTTTTATGGCAACATTAAAATCCACGGACGAAAGTTTTGATCAATTAGTAAAAGATAATAGGATATTAATTTGTGATTTTTGGGCAGAATGGTGCGGTCCATGCCATATGGTGGCTCCCAGCTTGGAAGAAATTTCAAATGAAATGTCAGACCAATTATCTGTAGCAAAACACAACATTGATGAAGAGCCAAATACGCCAACAAAATATGGCGTTCGAGGAATCCCTACAATGATTTTGATGAAAGACGGAAATCATGTTTCAACTAAGGTTGGGGCGGTTCCAAAAAGTGAAATTGTTTCTTGGATAAAAGAAAATATCTAATTTAAGCTTAAAATTTCTCCAGCAAGATATAGTGAACCTAAGCAGAGTATAATAGTATTTTCATTCTTTGATAACGATCTTATACTTTCTTCAATACCATTAGAAAGTTTCAAATTTAATTTTAAATTATCTAACTTTTTTCTTAAATTTTCCTTCGAAATTGCACCATCTTGATTAGGAATATCAATTAAAGTAATTGAATTTACAATATTTTCAAAAGTTTTTAAAAATTCTGCATGTTCTTTATCTTTCATCATACCAACGATTAAATTTACTTCTTCATTTTGATCTTTAATCCAATTAGCGATAGAAAAACTTGCGCTGATGTTATGACCACCATCAACTATAAGTTTATTATTACCAGCAATATCTTTTAATTTACCAGATTTTATTTCTTCAAGTCTTGCTCTTAATGAAACATTTTTGATACCATCTATAATATTTTCATCTTTAATATTAAAAATCTTTCTTGATGCAGCTATTGAGGTACTAATATTATAAAGCTGATGATCTCCAAGAATACTTGGTTCAGGCAATACTAATTCTCCTAACTGATCTTGATATTGAATAAATCCGTTTTCGAACTTTGCAATATTAAAATCTTTACCAAAAAAATATTTATTTGAGGTATTTTTTTCCAATGATTTTTCAATTTTATCCCTTATTTCGTTATTTACTTGTTTATTAATAAATATATTTGAGTTTAAAAGCTTAGCTGTTTTTTCATATATTACACCTTCAATTGATTTATTTTCAAGCCATTGAAAGTGATCATTATGAATGACACCAATGAGTGTCATTAAATTTTCTTTAAATACATTTGTACTATCAAATTGATGAAATAATCCTGCTTCTATAATATTAATGTTATCTCTGAAATTTTCAGCATGTTTAATAAATGCACATGTTAAAATTTCAAATAATGTTGCGTTGTCATCTCCTAAAGTTTTTTCAACATCTGTCAGTAATTCTATTAAATCTTCTTCATCGATTTCTTTATCTTTAAAAATGTATCTTTCTGTATAAGAGAGGATGTGGGGGGAAGTATAAAGATTAGTTTTATGTCCAGCTTGGTTAAGTATTGACTTTAAACCATAGCACATGCTTGCTTTAGCATTCGTTCCAACAACTGTGACTACATTTTTTAATTTATCTTGTGGATTTCCAAGTTTTTTTAGGAGATTAAATGTTCTTCCTAAAGATAAATCTAGTTTTTTTTTATGATGCTTCTCTAGTTTGGATATTAGTTTCTGAAGTTTCATTTAAGTTTTCTAAATGTATATCAGAATTTTTTCTAAGTAATATCGATAGAAGTTTCCCCACTTCTTTTTGAATATCTTTTCTTTGAACAACTCTGTCAACAAAGCCGTGTTTCTCAACAAATTCAGCTGTTTGAAAATCAGAACTTAATTCTTCCTTAACTGTTGCTTGAATTACTCTTTTTCCTGCAAATGCTATTAGGCAACCAGGCTCAGCAAGATGAATATCTCCTAACATTGCAAAAGAGGCAGTTATTCCTCCAGCAGTTGGGTCAGTAAAACAAACTATATAAGGTAAATTGTTGTTCTTAAGTTCATTTATGGCAAGTGTTGTTCTAGTCATATTTGCTAAAGCAATTGTTGACTCGAACATTCTCTGTCCTCCACCACAAGGAAAGAACAAGTAAGGTGTTTGGTTGTCTATTGCATGTTGTACTCCATAAATTATTGCCTCTCCCTCTGCTGCTCCAACCGAACCTCCAATAAAATCAAAGTTAATTGCACCAGCAGTTACTTCAATTCCATTTATTTGTCCTTTTGCAATCATAACTGCACAATTTTGATTAGTTTTCTTTCTAGCAATCTTAAGTCTTTCTTTGTAAGACTTTGTATCAACCCAATTTAATGGATCCTCTGTAGGTATAGGAGATTCTAAAATTTGGTATGCGTTTCTACCGAATACTATATCAAATCTTTGCCTACAAGTAATTCTATGATGTTTTCCACAAAGATGACAAACCCATAAATTATTTTCTAAATCTTTTTTTAATATTGGTCCTTTACAGCAACTTGTCCAGTCTGAATTTGCTATATCTTCTTTTGAAGGTCTTTTTCTTAATACCCTCTTTATTTTCTCTCCAAAATTTATAGCCTTTGTTAACCAATTCATGATATTTTTTTTTCTTAATTTACTAACTATCTTACTTACATTTATGACAGGATTTTGTCTATTGTTTAAACTTCTTGTAATTTCTTTACAAATTTGACTACCAACAACAAGTCCATCTGTATTTTTAAAATTTGATATTGTTTTTTCAGTTATGCCAAATCCAATAACACAATTTTTTTTAGGGCTTATTTTTTTAATTTTATTATAATTAGCCAGTATTTTTTTTGGTGATACTTTTAGCTTTCCACCTGTAGTAGATAACATGCTTATATAATAAATCATATCATGAGAGTCTTTTGTAATACTTTTAAGTCTTTTTTTTGAAGTTGTAGGAGATAATAATTGAATAAAATCAATTGAATTTTTTTTACATTTCTTTGAAAAAATTTTATTTTCTGGCCATGGTAAATCAACAACTATTAAACCATTAACACCTGATTTTTTACATTTTTTTAAAAATTTATTTTCACCATATTGAAATATCATATTGTAATAACCCATAAAAATTATTGGTTTTGAGCTTTTACTTGTCTTAAAATCACTGACAATTTTAAAAATATCATTCATCTTAATACCATTTTTAATCGCTCTATAAGCACTAGTTTGAATTTGGCCTCCATCTGCAACAGGAGTGTTATGAGGTACACCGACTTCTAAAATATCTGCATTATTAGAAATTGCTTTTAGAATCTCTAGAGATTGTTTCTTTGAGCTATCACCGGCGACGGTATAAGTAAGTAAAGCTGGTCTCTTCTCTTTTTTTGCTTTTTTAAATGCAAGACTAATTGGATTTAACATATTTCTTTCCCAACTTTTTTTCTAAAATTCCACGGTCTTTGTATGCATCTCCACAACTATTAATAATTACAATTGTATTTTTGCTCAATTTTTTTGCTTCTTTGATTGCAATTGAGAATGCATGGCTTGGTTCAAGAGATGGTCTTAAATTTTCATATTTTGTAACTATTTGGTAGGCCTTTAAAGCTTCTTCATCACTAGCTGCTGTATACCTTGCGCGTTTTGTATCTTTTAAAAAGCAATGAAGTGGTGAAATTCCAGGATAATCAAGACCAGCAGAAATTGACTCAGTTTCTTCAATCTGACCATCACTATCTTGATTTACATATTGAGCCGCACCATGAAGTATACCTATTTTGGAACCATAAGTTAAAGGAGCAGCATGCTTTTTGCTTTTGGTTGGTCCTCCTGCCTCAACTCCAATAAACTCAACTTGCTTCTTATCATAATCCATAAATTCATTCCAAAAACCAAAACTTGAAGAGCCTCCCCCCACACAATTGTATAATTTGATTTTTTTTGGAATTTCACCAAATTCTTTTAATAATTGCGATTTAAGTTCTCTAGAAATCTGACTAGTGCTCCAGCCACATATACGAACAAAAATTGCTGGACCTACAGTGCTACCAACACACATTGCTGTGGTATCACAATTAGCAACCCAATATCTCATACATTCAGAGACGGCATCTACTAGTGTTTGGCTTCCTGAATACACAGGAATTACATCTGCACCATTTTTTTTCATTGCTTTAACATTTGGTTGTTGTCTTTTTATGTCTTTTGCACCCATAAAAATTTTACATTTCAAACCAAATTTTTTAGCTGCCATACTTAACATCTTTCCGGCATAGCCAGCTCCTGTATCACCAATAATGACTTTTTTCCCAGACCTTTTGGCTAATAAACAATGTACAGTTGCATTATATATTTTGTGAGCACCTCCATTAGCATCAGAAACAACCTTAGACCAAATCTGCGCTCCACCAACGTGCTTTGTCAAATTATTTAATTTAATAAATCTTGTAGGTGTTCCAATCCAATTTTTAAAATATTTGTCTCTTTCTTTTATAAAGTTTTTTATCATTTTTTAATTGATTAAATTGTATTTCAAGGTCTTCTATAGGTTTTTTAAGTGTTTCAGGTACAAAATTCCCACCAAATTTTCCACCCCAAAAACCAAATTTATCACCTTGATCTATAACTGGAATTCCTTTTTTAAGTTTCATTTTAAAATTGTCAAATTTAATAATTTATTTATTTTTTTTACGTCTTTTTTACCCAACCCATCCTCTAATGCACCACTAAGATCTATGAATATGTTCTTATTTTCAAAGTTAGCAATATCCTCTATTTTTATATTTCCAGCAATCATTTTATTTACATAATTTGGCACTGAATTTAATAATTGATGGTTAAATCCTATAGATTTTTCATAACCTTTTCCATCAAATAAAGTTATATCTGTAATTCCTATATAATCTTTATATTTATCTACATCTCTCTGATTTTGAATTGTGAGTGCTGTAATAATATTGATTTTAAATTTTTCCTTAATTTCTTTTGTTCTATCTGGATCCACATCATATAGTTGATAATAATCAAAATTAAGTTTTTTTATTTTTTCTAGTGTTTCATCATCTGGATTAACCAGGACAGAAACAAAATTAGTATTTTTTTTTTCAACATTTGTCAGAATCTTTAACTTTTCGTATTCTACAAATCTTTTACTCTTTCTGTAATTACTAATGAAACCAATAAATTTTGGGGGGTATTTATGATTTAAAATATAATTTAATGTTTCAAGATCAGAGATCCCACAAATTTTAAATCCCTTAATCATTAACTTAAATGATCGATTAAATTTTTAAGATTATTTTTGATATTACCTTTTGTAATTGGTCGTCCAATTACTAACCAATCACTTCCATTTTTGTAAGCTTGTTTTGGTGTTAGTACTCTTTTTTGGTCATTTGTCTTTGAGTTGAATCTAATACCTGGAGTAATTATCTCATTTTTAAATACCTTCTTAACAATGCTTACTTCTTGAGCGCTACATACTATTGCATCTAATTTTGCTTTATTTGCTAATTTGGCTTGTTGAAGTACTATCTTTTTAACTTTTTTATTAAATCCAATTTGTTTCAAGGATTTATTATCTAATGAAGTTAGAACTGTTACACCAATTAATTTTGTTTTACCCGAAGCTTCTTTAGCTTTTTTAAGGGCCTCAAAACCAGAATTTATGTGAATTGTTAAATAATTAAATTTTAAATCCTTAACAGCTTTAATGGCTGAAGCACAAGTATTTGGAATATCTGAAAATTTGTAGTCTCCAAATGTAATTGTATTTTTTAAGTTTGATATAAACTCTCTACCATTTTTTGAATTTAGAAATTCTAATCCAAACTTATAACCAATTTTTAGTTTTGAATTTTTTGTCTTACTGATAATTTCTTTTACTTTGTTAATATTATTACTATCACAAGCTACAAAAATTTTATTTTTTTTCATTAATTTTTTGGGTCCATTCTTTAGAGATTTTAAATAAAATAGTTTTTTTTTCAGGTGTGTTCACTCTTTCATTCGTTTTTGGATTCCTGGAAATTCTTGCTTTTTGAATTCTAGGTTCAAATGTAAATACATCTCGTAATTCTACTCTCTCACCCCTTTTCAACGACACCTGCATTTCATAAATTATTATATCGAATAACTTAATTAGGTCTTTTTTAAGAAAATTTGGATAATTTTTAGAAAATTCTTTTATTAAGTCTGACTTTACAACCGACAATTTTTATTCAGACTCCTTTTTATTCTTCTTATCATCCAGCTTTTCTGAAAGAGAAGAGAAAGGAAGGTTTTTTCCACTGAGTGGGCTGGAGTGTTCTTTAATAGCTTTTGCATTCATTATTTCTTCAAGTAATTTGATACTCAAAGATACCTTTCTTTTATCAAAATTTAATTCTGCTATTGCAGCGTCAATTCTTTCGCCACCAACAAAACGTGACGGTCTTGCATCAGATGCTGACATAGCAATCTGCGATTTCTTTATTAAAGTTTCAATCTCACTTCCTTCTGGTTTAACAATCAATCCTTTATTATCAGATGAAATTACTTTTACTGTGATAGCATCATTTATTTTTTTATCACTAAACCACTCAAACGGGTCTTTCTGTAACTGCTTTAATCCTACTCTAACCTTCTGATCTGCTTTTTTTATTTCTAAAATTCTTACTTTAAGTTTATCACCCTTTTTATATTTCTTTAACTCTTCCTCTGGATTTCCTGTGAAGGAAAGATCATTCGAATGTAAAAATCCATCAATATCAAAATTTGCCAGTTTTAAATAAATTGCATACTCATTAATATTGTTAATTATTCCCTCAATATCAGTTCCAACTGGATAGCTATTCTCTAACTGAGAGTAAGGATTTTCTTGTGTTAATCTGTGTGAAATAGCAACTCTTCTTTTGTCTTTATCAATTTCTGTGATTACACAATCTATCTGATCACCTACATTAAAAATTTTTTTTGGAGATATGTTTTTTTTGGTCCAACTAATCTCACTGCTATGAAGGAGAGTACTAAGTCCTGGTTCAAGTTCACAAAAACATCCATAATCTGTAATTTTTACAACCTTTACCTTATATTTATTTCCTATTTGATAATTAGAGATATGTTCAAATGGATCTGGTGATAATTGTTTGATAGAACATCCAACTTGCAGTTTCTCCATATCTATCGAAATGACCTTAAGATCATGTTTTTCGCCAATATTAAATATTTCGTCTGGATGATTTACTCTACTGTAACTAATCTCTTGTAAGTGACAAAGAGTATCTATTGTACCCTCATCGGTTGTTACTTCGAAAAAACATCCAAAAGATGAGTAACCTTTTACAACTGCATCTTTAATGATATCACCAACTTTGAAATTACCAATAATTTTTGCTTTATCCTCTTTTTTATTTGAGGATACCACCTGCCTCCTTGATACAACGCTGTTTCCTCTAACCATATCAAGTTTTATTAAAGCAAATTTTTGTTCTATACCAATTAAATGATCAATATTTTTAATTGGCTTATCTGATATTTGCGAACCCGGGCAAAACATGAGTGACCCAGTTTCTACATGCTCTACAATTACACCACCTTTTGTCTTTTGAGTAATTCTTCCATTTATTAATTCGTTGTTTTCATAACATTTGACTAATTTGTTCCATCCTTTTATTTTTTGAGCTTTTTGAGCAGATACAATTACATCTCCATTTTTGTCTTCAATTTTTTCTAACAATACTGAAATAGTTGTTCCTTCCTTGATTTCCTCATTCATGCCCATTAATTTAGCCTCATTCACATCAATTACTGGCTCGCTTTTTAAACCAGGAATAAATAAAAAAATGTACTTATTTGTAATCTTAGTTACTTTTCCCTCAATTATTTTGCCTTCTTCAATTTTACTTTTTGATAATTGACTATTTAGTAATTTTTCGAACTGTTTATTGGCAGGGGACGTTATATCTTTATAAATTTCCATTAATTATTAATTTTTTTATCCATTATAGCTTTAATTTTTTTAAAGCACGATTTCTTACTTAATTTAGTGGTATTAATCAAGATAGAATCTTTTGTTTTTTTTAGTGGGCCATATTTTCTATTTCTGTCTGATTTATCTCTATTTTTAAGGCTTTTGAAGACCTCATTATATGTTATTTTTTTATTTAACTTTTTGTATTCCTCAAAACGTCTTTTAGTTCTAACATTCAAGCTTGCAGTAATATAAAATTTGAACATTGCATCTTTTACTTGAACAGTAATAATATCTCTTCCATCTAAAACAGATCCTTTAAATCGTTTAGGAGGATTGTAAGCACATTTTTGTTGAAATTTATGAACAATCTTTCGTATATTTTTATCTTTTGCTATATTTGAGGCAGATAAGGCCACCTCATTTGATAACAAGGATTTATTCTTTAAATATCTTAACTTGATATTACTAATTTTTTTTTTTACAAAATTATAATTAAATATATTTTTATTATCTAATTTCAATTTACCGATGTATCTATAAATTTTCCCAGTATCTAAGTAAAATAAATTATAGTTTTTTGAAATTAATTTAGCTTGTGTTCCAGCTCCAGCTGCAGCAGGCGAATCAATAGCCACGGTAATAATATCTTTTCTTTTTTTCAATTTAATTTTGCACCTAATTTTTTTAAAATTTTTAAAAATTCTGGGAAAGAAGTATTAATTGAATCTTTATCATTAATTTTCCAATTTCCTCCCAATGTTAAAGCTGTAATACAACACAAAAAAAATATTCTATGATCTTTTAAAAAATTTTTCATTTCATAACTATTTGATAAAAGTAAATCTGGATTACCATGAATATTTAAGTTATTTTTAAACCTTTCTACTTTTACACCAATTAATTTTAAAAATTTTACTGCTAAATCTAATCGTTTAGACTCTTTCTTATTCATCTCTCCCAAATCTCTAAACTTTGATATTCCTTTGGCTTTTGCGGCAACTAAAAAAATTATTAAAAACTCATCAATTGCTGAACTATTTAATCTAGAAGGACAATTAATTGCTCTTAAATTTTTTATACTCTTAATATGGATATCAGATATTTCTTCACCGTTGTATTTTTTTTTATTTTTAAGTATTATTTTTGCTCCCATTTTATTCAAAATATAAATTATTCCAATTCTACTTCGATTTATATTTACATTTTCAATTATCATTTCAGAATTTTTAGACAAAAGTGTTAATACTATAAAAAAGGAGGCTGAACTAATGTCACCTGGAACTTTATACTCAAAACAATTGAATTGTCTTAATCCTTGAATGAAAATTTTTTCATAACCTGATTTTTTCTCAATCTTAATAGGATATCCTAATGATTTTAACATTAATTCAGTATGATTCCTTGAGCTTTTTGAATAAATTTGAGTTATACCTGGAGTATTTAAAGCACTTAAAATAATACATGTTTTTACTTGAGCGCTTCCTATATTTTCTTTGTATGAGATTGGTCTTAGAAAGTCAGTGCCTAATATTTTTATTGGTAAGTTATTATTTTTACTGTCAATATTTACCCCAAAAAGTCTTAAAGGTTTTATTACTCTATAAAAATCCCTTTTTGATAAACTTTTATCTCCAATTAATTTAACTTGAGATTTTGATTTGACTAACAATCCAAGAATTAACCTTGCTAATGTTCCTGAATTACCTGCGTTTAAAACAGTATTTTTTTTAATATTGAAACCATTAAGCCCAAAACCATGAATATTGTAAACATTTCGATGTTTTGTATAATTTATCCCAAGTTTTCTAATAGTCTTTAAAGAATTCAAAACATCTTCCGATTCTAATAAGTTGGAAATTTTTGAAATTCCCACAGCCTGTGAAGCAAGAAGAACAGCTCTTATTGAAATACTCTTATCTGCGCTAACTTTAATTTTTTTATTAAAATTATTTAATTTATGTCTTATAGAAATATGGTTTGCCATAGATGAATTAATTTATTTTAAATTCATCTCCAAAATAAGCAGATCTAGCACCCGAGTCTTTTATTATTTCATTTGGACTTCCTGAGGCAATAATCTTTCCACTAGAAAGAACAATTGCCCTATCCACACAAGTTAACAAATCTCTTGCTTGATGATCACAAACAACTACAGTTATTTTTTCTATTGCTTGTAAATTTACTATAATTTCTTGTAACATTTTAATTGTCATAATATCCAATGCAGCAAATGGTTCATCTAATAGAAGTATACTTGGATCATTTATTAATGCCATGGCTATTACTAGTTTTTTTTTTTGTCCACCAGATAAATGTTTTCCCTTTATTTTAAGTAAAGGATCAAATTCAAATTGAGCAATTATTTTTTCTATTTTTGCTTTTCTCAAATCTTTTTCTTTAATATGTATTTCACCTACAAGTTTTAAATTTTCAAGTAAGTTTAAATCTTGTATAAAGCCTCCGTATTGCGGAACATATCCAAGTTTAAATCTTTTAGCTCTTTCATAAATAGGGATGTCTGTACAATCCTCCCCATTTATGTAAACTTTGCCGAAGCTAGGATCTTTTAAACCAGTAATAATATGAAATATTGTAGATTTACCTACACCGTTTGGCCCTAGCATTCCCAAAACTTCTTGTTTATTTATTTTAAGATTTAAATTATTTAAAATTTGTCTTTTATTGTAGAACATAGATATCTTATCTAATTGCAACAAAGTCTGTTTTTCCTTATAACTTTTTATTCTAAATTTTTTAATTAATGCCATTAGTTTGTTATTAGCTCAATTTCCTCTGTAGTAGTCTCTGGGTTTATATTTATATCTTTGGTCTTTAAATCAAATTCTACTAAGCCTGCTTTCATTGTTGATTTTGGGTCAGTAATTATAACATCATTATAGGCTATAGCTTTATTTGTTTCCATATTTATATCAAAATTTATACAAGTGATTTGTTTTTCTTGGTAATTAATTACAACGTTTTCATAAAATTTTGAATTTGAATTCACCGAATTAAATTGTGCAAAGTCTGAAACTATATAAATCGTATCTCTGTTATCAGAAGTAATTTCTCCCCTTACATTTACTAAATCCAAAATATCTTTATTATAAATATTTGATTTACCTGATTTTGCCAATAGGTAAAAATTGTTACCTCTTTCATCAATAGAATTATATTCGATATCTTTTACTAAATTTTTTATTTTTTTTTTTGATTTCTTATTTTTTTTTTCGATTTCTAAATTTGCACTATCTTTTTCAACAATTGTGTTATTGATCTGAGCAACTTTTTTTTGATCATTTTTTGGTGATATGTTATCAATTCTTTTGTTATTATTAATTTTTTTGACTAATTCTTTATTTTTAGTTTCTAATTCAGATATTTTTTTTTCTAACTCATTAAATTGCTCTTGATTATCAATTTCTAATGAGTTTATTTCTTCAACAACTTTTATATTTGTATTGAAATATTTATAGTAAACACCAGCTATAATTAAAATTATAACCAATGTTATTAAGATCTGAATAAATGACTTGATAGACATCTAAGTTATGTTTGCTTTTAAAATATTATGAATGTGAATAAATCCAATAGTTCTATTTTTTTTTTTATTTTGATGTACACAGAGACTTGTAATTTTTTTTTCATTCATTAAAGAAAGTGCTTGTGCAGCTAGCATATTTTTATCAATACTAATTGGTTTTTTTTTCATAACTTCCTTAATTTTTAAATTATGAAAATTAAATTTCAAATTTGAAAGTCTTTTCAAGTCACCATCTGTAAGAATTCCATTTGTATTACTTCGATGGTCTTTTACGATTACTACACCAAGACCTTTTTTTTCAATATTTTTTAATGCAGTCTTCATGCTAATATTTTCATTAACAAAAGGAATATTTCTTCCTACTAACATCAAATCTTCAACTGTTTTTAATTTAATCGATAAAGAACCACTCGGGTGGAACTTTTTAAAATCTAACTTTCCAAATTTTTTAAACCTCATGCATGCTATTGCTATTGCATCACCTAATGCAATTTGAACGGTCGTAGATGATGTTGGAACAAAGTTACCAGGGCCTGCCTCTGTAACAGCAGGTAGTAAAAATTTTACATCTGCATTTTTGTACAGCAAGGAATCTCTTTTAGATGTAATACCAATAAGTCTTATATTTCTATTTCTAGATGCAAATTGTATTATATTTTTTAGTTCATCACTCTCACCACTAAGACTTATCAATATTATAACATCATTGGATGTTATTTGCCCCATGTCTCCATGACTTGCATTTGATGCATCTAAAAAAAACGATGGAGTTCCTGTTGATGAAAGTGTTGCGGACCATTTCTTTCCAATTATCCCACTTTTGCCAACACCGGAAACAATAATTTTACCGTGTTTACAATTTAAAATTATTTTAATTATCTGCTCAAATGACTTCCCAATACTAGATTGGAGTTTCTTAAGAGAGTCTGTTTCAATCTTAATAACTTCTTTAGCAATATTTATTAATGTTTGTTTTCTCATTTCAGTGAGACCATATATCCTCTTTAAATGAGGCAAAGTCTAATTCGACTCTTGTGTTTATAAATTTTATTGTACTTTCATAAAGATTAATTCTTTTCTCTCTCTCTAATATCCTTTTTAATGCGAGATAAATTTTATGCAAATAAACAACATCTTGCGCACAATATTTCAACTGTTTATCAGTTAGTTCTCCTCCAAAATCTGACGTCTGTAATTGTTTACTAACGTCAATTCCAATAAATTCTTTTATTAAATCTTTAAGACCATGTTTATCTGAATAACTTCTAGCAATTTTACTCATTATTTTTGTACAATTTACATTTTTAACATCTACTCCTAAATACTTCTTTATAAATAAAAGATCAGCTCTAGCGAAATGAAACAACTTACTTATTTTTTCATTATTTAAAATATTAATAAGGTTTGGAGCATTGTAATTATCTTTGTTTAATTGGATAATATGTGCATCATTTTGACCTGAGGATATTTGAATTAAACACAATCTATCTCTTTCAATATTAAGCCCGGTAAACTCGCAATCTATTGCTATCTTGTCACTGAACTTTATTTCATCTGGTAAATCTTGTTTATGTAATTTAATATCTAAATTCATAAATAGATATATATATATGAAAAATCAGGATTCAATTTTAATATTCGGTGCATCTGGCCAAATTGGAAAATCTTTAATAAGAAAATTTACAAAAAATAATTATAGGGTTATTGCGGTAACTAGAAGTATTCATCAGAAAGGTTATCAAATAAAAACACAATCAAATTATGGTTATTTAGATCTTGAGGAAATAAAGATATTTAATGAAGAGGAAATCTCAAATTTGATGAAAAAATCTTCAATATGTATCAATTTAATAGGCATTTTATTTGAAAAGAAGAAAAATGAATTTGATTTGATACATTCTGTTTTACCATCATTATTGTCAAAATTGGCTCTAAAAAATTCTCTTAAACAGTTTATTCATTTATCAGCTTTAGGTTTAGAGACTGCTACAGACAGCAACTATGCTAAAAGTAAATTAAGTGGTGAAGAAAAAGTCCGTAAAAATTTTCCAAACTCTATTATTTTAAAGCCCTCAATTGTATATTCAGTTGATGATAATTTTACTACAAACTTTATGAATTTATTTAATGTGCTTCCCATTATGCCGTTATATTATGAGGGAAAAACGAAATTTACTCCAATACATGTTTCTGATATTGCAAATATTATTTTTGAAATTATACAAAAAAAAATGACTGGAGAAACAATAGAATGTATCGGCCCTGAAGTTTTAACATTCAAAGAAATATTATTAAAAATTTTAAAATCAATTAATAAAAAAAGATTATTGTTTTCTTTGCCTTTGCCTTTAGCAAAATTCAATGCCAAATTATTTCAGTTAATGCCAAAGCCACTTTTAACTATAGATCAACTTAATTTACTTAAATATGATAATATTGTTTCTAAAAAATATAAAACAAATTTAGATATAAAAATTGAAGCAAATAAAAAGTTTGAAGATGAAATAAACCGCTATAGCTTCAATTGGACTAGTGGAGGACAATTCTCCAAGAAAAGAATTGATAAATTAAGTTAATGTTAAGTAATATAATATATGTAATTGTCTTTTTAATTTTAGCATTTGTTTTGTCTATTGCTGTTAAAGCTATTACTAGAGGAGTTGAGGCAAAACAAACAATCAAAGAAGAAAAAAATTTAGACAAATTTAGTGAAAACAGTAACCAGAATTTAGAAATAACAAGTCAAATTAAAGATTTAAAAGAATTATATGATAAAGGAATAATTGACGAAAATGAATTTAAAAAGGCTAAAGAAAAAATACTAAAATAAATTACGCAGATTTTATTTTTTTTTCGATAAATTTTGGCATCTCATCATCTTTTTCTATTACATCTTCCTTTTTTCCTTTTGGCTGAAAAACAATCATTAGGTGCAACGGGCAATAAGAAAACTTCTCAACAGTTTTTCTACCGCAAAACGATGAGTCTTTTTCATCAGGGTGACCTTCCATATATTTACAAGTTTGCTCATTTAAGTCCTCTAATTGAAGATTTTTTGATGGTTCAAAGTTTTTGTCTAAAAGTAGAGATCTAAATCTCTGTTTTCTACTTCCTTTTACTAAATTATTATTTGGTTTTACTGTTCCAACTAAATTTTGTGATACAGTGGATCTAGTTTTAATTTTAGCTGACAAATTCAGTCTATGCGCTTTACCAATTACTGCATTTCTAGTAACTCCCCCAATTATTTCAGCAATTTGACTGGCTGTTTGCCCTTTACCCCAAAGTTCTTTAAGTTTATTAACCTTTTCTTCTGTCCAGCCCATATAACTACATTTAGTATGTATAGTTTTTATTATAACATTATCTTGAAATCACATTAATTGTCCCTTAACAAGCTTTTTTTTCTGTTTTTTAACAAATATTAGAAAAAATGTTTATTAATAAACACTTATGGTTGAATTACAGAAAAAATATCAAACTGGAGTAAGAAGATTTGGGCTTGTAAATTGGGTTGGCACTTACTCTTTATTTAAAAAAGAAGTTTTAAGATTTCTAACAGTTTCAGGACAGACTTTGTTTGGACCAATATTAACGAGCATTTTATTTTTAACTGTAATATCTTTAGCAATAGGCGATCAAAGAGCAGATGTATTGGGAGTTTCATATATAGAATTTTTAGCTAGTGGTTTAATAATGATGCAAGTAATTCAACAAAGTTTTGCACATTCAAGCTCCTCATTGATGATGGGTAAAATGATGGGAACAATTACTGATGTTGTACATAGTCCTTTATCATCATCAGAGGTTGTTTTTGCAATAACACTCGCCTCAGCTGCAAGAGGTTTATTAATTGCATCAGCCTCGACCATAATATTTATAGTTTTTATAGATTTATCAATAGAAAATTTTCTTTTATGGTTTGTTTATTTGTTTTTGGGTGGATTATTTATGGGTTCTTTAGGAGTAATTGTTGGATTATATGCAGACAAATTTGATCAAATGAGCACAGTTACTAACTTTATAATAGTACCTTTAAGTTTTTTAAGTGGCACTTTTTATAGCATTGAAAGTCTCCCTAATTTTTTAAAAATTTTAAGTAATTATAATCCTTTTTTTCATATGATAGATGGATTTAGATATTCTTTTATTGGTCAATTAGATGGTTCGGTAATATATGGTATTACCTTATTAACTTTTTTAAGTTTGATTATTACTTATTTCGCTTACTTTCTTGTGCACAAAGGTTATAAAATTAAATCATAATATAAATATGAGTTCTTTAGCAAAAAACTATAAAAGAAGAAACCTATCTTTCAACAAAGGTAAAGGATCTTATTTATATACAAAAAAAGGAATAAAGTTTTTAGATTTTGTTCAAGGAATTGCTGTTAATTCTTTAGGTCATGCTAACCCAAATTTAGTAAAAGCAATAAACAAACAATCAAAAAAACTTTGGCATGTTTCTAACTCCTTTATAATTCCAGAGGGAGAAGAATTGGCCAAAAAATTAACAAATAGAACTTTTGCTGATGCAGTTATTTTTCAAAATAGTGGAGCTGAAGCTACAGAGGCTGCTATAAAAGTTGCTAGAAGATATTTTTATTCAATGGGTCAAAAAGAAAAAAATAGAATTTTATGTATAAAAAATTCTTTTCACGGAAGAACTATCGCAGCAATAAATGCCAGTGGATCTAAAAAAATGGTCGAAGGATTTGGACCAAAAGTGAGTGGATTTGATCATTTTAAATTTGGGAACCACAAGGAACTAAAAAGAAAAATTACAAGTAAAACAGCTGCTATAATGATTGAACCAATAATGGGCGAAGGAGGTATAAAAGTCATACCTTCATGGTGTCTTAGAGAATTGAGAAAGATTTGTAATAAAAAAAAAATTCTTCTTATTTTGGATGAAGTTCAGTGTGGAATTGGTAGATCAGGAAAGTTTTTTTCCTATGAATATGCAAACATAAAGCCAGATATAGTTCCAATTGCAAAAGGAATTGGAGGTGGGTTCCCAATAGGTGCAGTATTAATGACAAAAAAAGTTTCTAAGGCTATGGTTCCAGGTACACATGGATCTACTTTTGGCGGGAACCCTCTAGCAATGTCAGTTGGCAATGCTGTAATGGATGAAATTTTCAGTAAAGGCTTTCTTTCAAAAGTCAAAAGTAATTCAAAATATTTTATTTCAGAATTAAACAAAATTAAAATCAAATTTCCAAATATTATTAAAGATATAAGAGGAATAGGATTAATTTTGGGAATACAATTACATCATGACCAGACAAAATTCATACAAAGTTTACTGAAAAATAAACTATTAACAATTAGAGCAGCTGAGAATGTTATAAGAATTTTGCCCCCATTAAATGTTAATAAAAATGAAATAAATACAGCTTTAAAAATTATCAATAAAGTTTGTGAAGGATATAAAAAAAAATGAAAAATTTTCTTCATATTAGAGATATTTCCCTAAAAGATTTAAAAAAAATTATTTCTGATGCAAAAAATAGAAAATCAAAAAGAAAAAAATTAAATACTCTTGATCCAGATAAAGACTCACCTTTAAAGGGTAAAATTCTTTTACAGATGTTTGAAAAATCTAGCCTTAGAACTAGATTAAGTTTTTATTTGGCTATTAAACAATTAGGTGGAGGATCTTTAACGTTAAGACCAGAGGAGTTACACCTAGGTATTGGTAGTGAAAGTATAGCAGACACATCTAAAATTTTATCAACTTATGGTAATGCTTTTATGTTGAGAACAGATTCAGATAAAAAATTAGATCAATTCAGAAAATACTCAAGTATACCAGTAATTAATGGATTAAGTCCATCCTCACATCCCACTCAGATTTTGTCAGATATTTTCACTATTCAAGAAATTAAAAAGAAAAGTATTTCAAAATTAAAACTATGTTGGATAGGAGATGCTAACAACAACATGATGAATAGTTTAATAGAAGCTAGTATAAAATTTTCTATTTCTTTAAATATTGCATGCCCTAAAAGCTATCAGCCAAATAAAAAGCTTATTTCTTTGATAAAAAAACAGAAAGGAAAAATAAAAATTTTTAATAAAAAAGAAATAGCCATTAAAAATTCTGATGTTGTAATGACAGACAAAATCATTTCTTTAAATGATAAAGTTAATAAGAAAAAGAAACTTAAATCATTTAAAAATTTTAAAGTTGATACAAAAACTATGAATTTAGCAAAGAAAGATGCAATATTTTTACATTGTCTACCAAGAGGAAATGAAGTTACAGAAGAAGTGTTTCTTGGAAAACAATCTAAAGTATGGCAACAAGCTCTAAACAGAGTTTATGTTCAAAAGAGTATTTTATTATATTGTTTTGGTAAACTAAGGTAGTTGTAAAGGACTATCAGCATTAGCATTCATATATAGAATTACTGAAGCTCTATCTTTCTCTTTTTTTAATCCTGCGAAAGCCATTTTGGTACCCTTTATATATGAAGCAGGTTTAATTAAAAAACTATTCATCTCTTGGAATGTCCAATCTTTTCCAAATGCAATCAGGGCTTTTGAGTATTTGTAATCTTCCAGAGCACCCATATTTCTACCTAACACATTATAAAGTGCCGGGCCAATATTGTTTCTTCCACCTTTTTTAATTGAATGACATGCGCTACATTTCTTAAATACTTTCTTTCCATGATCAACACTTCCCATGGCTAATAGAGCAGAAATATCAACTGCTTCAACAGCTGCAGAAGTTTTCGTGCCATCTGTTTCAGCAAATTCAACTTTATAAGCTGATTGACTCGGCTTTTCTACGTAATAGATAATGTCTGAAATTTTCGTTATTCCAAATATAACAACAAAAATAACAACTACCGCTGCTATAATTTTATTAATTTCAAATGAGTCCATGATTTTTAATTATTAACCTCGTATAACATGTTAAACAAAAAAAAAACTAAATTTAAATTTAATTATTGCGTCTGAAAGACGCATAAAACTTAGTTTATGAGCAATACAGTAATTTTAATCCCTTCAAGATTAGCTGCAACAAGGTTACCAAATAAACCTTTATTAAAAATCAATAATATTTCAATTATCAATCATGTTTATAAAATTGCAAAATCATCTCTTATTGGAGAAAGTTATGTTGCAACCGGTGATAAAGAAATATTTGAAGAGGTCACTAAACTTGGAGGAAAATGTATTTTAACCAAAAAAGATCATAAAACTGGAACTGACAGAATTTTTGAGGCTTATCAAGAGTTAAGAGATGACAATATTGAATATGTAATAAATCTTCAAGGAGATGAACCAATGCTTGATATTGAGGATGTTACTAATCTCCTCAAAAAAACAATTGAAAAAAAATCTAAAATTTCAACATTAGCTTGTCAAATTGAAGACGAAAAATTTTTCACAAACAAAAATATTGTAAAAGTTACTACAAAAGAGGAACTTCATCAAAATAATTTATCAATAGCATCATCATTCACAAGAGAAATTAAAAATACTCAAAAAAATATTTACCATCATATTGGGATTTATATTTATAATGTTTCATATTTAGAAAAGTTTGTTCAATTAGAGCAAACTCAGAATGAAAAATCACAAAAATTAGAGCAACTAAGACTAATGGATAATAATATTGATATAGACGTAGGATTAGCAAAAACCAAACCAATTGGCGTAGACACAGATGAAGATTATCTAGAAATAAAAAAAATTATGGAATATAAAATTAAATTATGAAAATTGCTTATCAAGGTGTTGCAGGAAGTTATAGCGATAGTTGTGCTAAAAAAATGTATCCAGAGAGTGAAACAATACCTTGCAAAACATTTGATGAATGCTTTGAAAGGTCTAGTGAAGATAATTCAATAAAATCTTTAATTCCAGAGTCAAATAAAACAACTGGAAATATTGGTGTTGAATATTTAATCTTTAAATACAGACTAAATATTTATGCAGAGCATTTTTTTCCAATTAATCATAATCTATTAGGATTAAAAGATTCCAAAATAGAAGACATAAAAGATGTTTATTCACACGCACAAGCATTAAGCCAATCTTCAAATTTCATTAAGAAAAAAAAATTTATAGAAAATGTTAGAGCAGATACAGCTGGTTCAGCAAAATTTGTTTCAGAAGCTAAAGACAAATCTAAAGCTGCTATAGCTTCTAGTCTTAGTGCAGAAATATATGGTCTAAAAATTCTACAAGAAAGTGTCCAAGATGATAAAGATAACGTGACTAGATTTTTATTACTTGGTAAAGATATTTTTCAGCCAGATTTTTCTGATGATAATCATATAACATCAATATTATTTAAGTTGAAAAGTAAACCTGCTGCTCTTTACTCTGCACTCTCAGGATTTGCAATAAATGGAGTTAATATGAGCAAACTACAAAGTTTTCCTGAAAAGAACTCATTTTCCTCATATTTTTTTCTATGTGATATTGATGGACACATAGAATCTCCTAAAATTAAAAACTCACTTGAGGAATTGGGTCTGCATTGTCAAGATATGCACGTTCTAGGTGTTTATAAATCTGACAAATTTAGACAAAAATAAATTTATAACTTTCTTGTGGAATAGAAATTTTTATTGATATAATAAAGTTGGAGGCCAGTCAGGTGGTGTTACCACAAATCCCCTAGGATCGAAAGATAGCAAGGGTAGTGAGTATTTTCCAGGTTGGTTGGTCTCCTTAAAAATGACAGAAAATTCGAAAGTGCTAGCTTTAAAATACAGACCTCAAGTATTTGAGGATTTAATTGGCCAAGAGATTATTGCTGAAACAATTAAAAATTCAATAATTTCAGAGAAGTCACCTAACGCGTTCTTGTTTACAGGTATTAGGGGAGTAGGAAAAACAACTTTTGCAAGAATAGTTGCAAAGTCATTAAATTGTGAGCATGGAATTGAAAACATGTGTAAGAAAAAATGTAGTAACTGTGATGCAATTACAAACTCAAATCATATTGATGTTTTGGAAATGGATGCTGCAAGTAAGACAGGTGTTGATGATGTTAGAGAGCTTATTGAATTTTCAAGATATGGACCAACAACCGCTAAATATAAAATATTTATTATTGACGAAGTTCATATGTTAAGTAAGCAAGCATTTAATGCACTTTTAAAAACATTAGAGGAACCACCAAAATATTTAAAATTTATTTTTGCAACAACTGAAATCAAAAAGATACCTGTTACAGTAATATCGAGATGTCAGCGTTTTGATCTTTCTAGAGTGAAATCTGAAGAGCTTTTTAATTATATAAAAATGATTAAAGATAAAGAAGGTGGGAAAGTTTCTGATGAAGCTTTAAAATTAATTGTTAAAATTTCAGAGGGATCTGTTAGAGATGCATTGTCTTTGTTAGATCGTGGACTTGTAGCTAATCAAAATGATGAGGAATTAAATCTAGAAAAAGCACAAAGTATTTATGGATACTTTGATAAAAGTTCTCTGATAGAATTAATACAAAATCTGTTTAGTGGTGATGAAAAGAAAGTATTTGAGTTGTATAGAAAAATTTATGATTCTGGTGTAGATCCCAAAATTTTTTTGAATGATTTTCTTGAGGTTTTATATTATCTAAAAAATATTAATTTTGTAAAATTAGATGGAAATAATTTTTCTTTAAATGACCAAGATTTAAGAAATCTTTCCACGATATCTGATAATTTAGATTCAAAGGACATAATCCTTTATTGGCAATTTACTCTTGATACAATTGAGGAAATTAACATAGTTTCAAATCCAAATTTATCAGTTGAAATGTTCCTTTTTAGATTAATGAGAATAAAAGGTTTTAAAGAGAAAGATATTGAGGAAAGCTTTACTGGAAAAAATCCTGATACTTTAATTAAAGAACCTGAAAAAAAAATTACAAGTAAAACAATAGATCAAATCAAAAATATTTCACAACAAGAAAAAATTGAACCAAATTTAAATAAAGATGAAGTAATTAATGAACTTAAAATAGGTTCATTTGAAAGTTTGATAAATCTATGTACGGAAAGGAAAGAGGCTGAGCTTAAATATGAGCTTGAAACTAATGCAAATTTAGTTTCATTCTCTGAGGGTTTAATAGAAATATCTTTTAATGAAAACTTAGACAAAGATTTTATTAAAAATCTATCTAACAAACTGTACGAATGGACATCCAAGAGATGGATTATCTCTCTATCAAAAAAACAAGGACAAATTTCAAAAAAAGAAAAAAATAAAATTGATGAGAAAAAAATATTTGATCATGTTAAAAAGTCAGAAGCATATAAAAAAGTAATCGAAGCATTTCCTGATGCGGAATTAGTAAATGTTGAGTTAAAAGAGGATTAAAATGACAGATTTTTCAAAATTAATGGAAAAAGCAAAAGAAATTGAGAGCAAAATGAAAGAAAGCCAAGAAAACATTAAAAAGATCGAGGTTGAAGGTGTATCGGGAGCTAATGATGTAAAGGTTACTTTAAATGGAGAGGGCACTATGATTTCAATTAAACTTAGTGAAAATGTTTTAAAAGAAGAAAAAGTAATATTAGAAGATCTTATTACTGCTGCTCACAATAACGCAAAATCACAACTTAAATCAAAAACAGCAGAGGAAATTTCTAAGGCTTCAGGAAACTTTGGAATACCTGGATTTAAATGGCCTTTATAATTTAAATGCAAAATATTCCTGAAATAGAAAATTTAATCAAACTAATATCTAAATTACCAGGGCTAGGACCTAAGTCTGCAAAAAGAATAATATTAAAAATGATTAATAACCGACAAGAATTACTAAAGCCCTTGGCTCAAAATTTGAGTGAAGTTTTTAAAAATGTTGTTAGATGTAAAATTTGTGGAACATTAAAGCCTAATACAATTGAGTGTAGTTATAACAATTGTGAAATAGTAGATAAAAAATATAATAAAATTTGTGTTGTAGAAAATATTTCAGATCAGTGGGCAATAGAAAGTTCTTCAATTTTTCAAGGTTACTTCCATATATTAGGGGGAACTCTATCAAACAATAATAATAGTAATAGAGAGGATTTGCTTATTAACTCTCTTATAGAAAGAATAAATAAAGATGATATTGAAGAAGTAATATTAGCAACTAGTGCAACTGTAGAGGGCCAAACTACTGCATTTTATATTCAAGATAGTCTAAAAAAAACTGACGTCAAAGTTTCAAAACTAGCCCAAGGCTTACCAGTAGGTGGAGAAATCGAAAATTTAGATGATGGCACTCTTATTTCTGCATTTAAAAATAGAAAAAAAATAGAGTCTTAATTAGCTTTTTTTAATTAATCTGTTTAAGTGTAAGAGAGGTTCTGTATAACCAGAAGGTTGTGACTTTCCATGAAAGATTAATTCACATGCTGCTTTAAAAGCAATAGATTTATCATACTCAGGTGACATGTTTTCGTAGCTAGAGTCATCTTTATTCTGTTTATCTACAACTTTTGCCATTTTTTTTAAAATTTCAAGAACTTGTCTATTTGAACACAAGCCATGATGAAGCCAATTAGCAATATGTTGAGATGAAATTCTTAAGGTTGCTCTATCTTCCATTAATCCAATATCATTTATATCTGGAACTTTGGAACAACCTATACCTTGATCAATCCATCTTACTACATAACCCAAAATAGTTTGGGAAGAATTTGAAATTTCAGTATTAATTTCATCTACAGACCAATTAGGACGATCTGCTATTGGAATAGTAAGTAGATCAGATAGTTTTGATGGTTCTCTTTTTAATATTGCTTTTTGTTTTTCAAAAACATTTACTTCATGATAGTGCATAACATGTAATGCAGCTGCAGTTGGAGAAGGAACCCAGGCACAATTTGCGCCTGCATTCACATGCCCAATTTTTTGTTCCATCATTTCGTTCATTTTGTCAGGCATGGCCCACATTCCCTTGCCTATTTGAGCAACCCCTGAAAAACCACATTTTAAGCCTATATCTACATTATTATCTTCATAGGTTTTAATCCATTTAGACTCTTTCATGTCTCCTTTTTTGATCATTGGTCCAGCTTCCATTGAAGTGTGCATCTCATCGCCAGTTCTATCCAAAAATCCAGTGTTGATAAAAAATACTCTATCTTTTAGTGTTCTAATACATTCTTTAAGGTTTGCAGATGTTCTTCTTTCTTCATCCATAATTCCACACTTAATTGTGTTTTTTTCCAATTTTAAAACTTCCTCAACTCTTGTAAAAATTAAATTAGCAAATTCTGTTTCTTCTGGCCCATGCATTTTTGGTTTTACGATATAAATTGACCCTTCTCTCGAATTACCTTTTCTTTTCAAATCATGAATACAAGCTGCTGAGGTTATGAAGGCATCCATTATTCCCTCAGGAACTTCTGACCCGTCATTTAAAGTGATTGCAGGGTTTGTCATTAAGTGTCCAACATTTCTCACAAGCAAAAGACTTCTTCCGTGAAGTTTCAACTTTTCACCATTTAATGAAATATAACTTCTATCTGGATTAAGTTTTCTTTCTAATTCTTTACCGTTTTTTTTCAAATATTGATTTTAAATTTCCTTTCATCAATCCTAGCCAATTTCTATAACAAGTTACTTTATCTTCAGCATCGACTGCAGCCACACTATCCTCATGGTCACAAATTGTCGAAACAGCAGACTCAATTATAATATCGCTTATACTAGCGGCATCTCTTGCAGCACTAAATGCTCTTGGATTAATAATTATTTCAAGATGAAGATTATTATTTTTTAAGATTATAGCATTTGGTTTGGCTGCATTTCCTCTATGACCAATAAACTTCTCTAAATCTGATAAATTATATTCTTTATTTTCTTTATAAATTGAGAGTTTTTTATTATTTACTGCTAAACCAGTAATATCTTTCCAGTCAAGATCATTTATTGGAAAATATTTGTTTAAAAAGTTTCTAGTATATTTAATTACTTCTTGCCCTCTTAAAGGATCATATTTTTCACTTCCACTTTCTTCAGACTCTATTATATTTGATCCATAAAGACTGTCATACAAGCTTACCCACCTTGCGTTCGCAGCATTCAAGCTATATCTAGAGTTCATAATTGGAACAACTAATTGTGGTCCTGCTATATTAGATATTTCTTCATCTAAATTTTTGGTTGCTATTTTAAAATCTTCACCTTCTTTTTTTAAATAACCTATTTCTTCCAAAAAATTTTTATATTTATTATAGTCAATCTTGTGGTCTCTATTTTTTTTATGCCATAGATCTATTTCTTGCTGTAATGTTTCTCTAATTTCGAGTAATTTTTTATTTTTAGGCGCTAATTCATGCACCACTTTGTCAAAGCCTTTCCAGAACTCATCAGGGCTAACATTTGTATCCAGTAAAAGCTCATTTTTGACAAAATCAGCTAATTCTTTTGCTACAGATAAGTTGTGGATTTTGATGTATTGCTCTCTCATAAATTGAAAATCTTATAATAAATTGTCATTTTTACGCAATCAAAATAACTTATTTTAACAATTTATCGCCTTTTTTGTTTATAATACAGAATTTAAATGAAAAATTACCTAAATTTTGAGACAGATATTAAAAATCTTGAAGAGGAATTAGATAAACTAAAAGACCCCTATAATCAGGAAGGTTTATCTGAAGTCGACACTTCAAGAATAAGCAAAGTTGAAGAAGAAATTAATGAAAAGTTAGAGAAAATTTATTCTAACCTAGATCCATGGCAGACAGCATTAGTTGCTCGTCATGAAGATAGACCTAAAGCAAAATTTTTTGTTGAAAATCTTTTTGATGACTTTATCCAACTTTCTGGAGATAGATATTATGGTGAAGACAAAGCTGTTATAGCAGGTTTTGCAAAATTTGATGGTAAATCTGTTTTAGTAATTGGTCAAGAAAAGGGATCAGATCTTAATAAAAGAATAAATCACAATTTTGGAATGATGAGACCAGAGGGTTATAGAAAAACAATTAGACTTATGGAGTTAGCTAACAAGTTTAAAATTCCAATTATTTCTATTGTAGATACTCCAGGTGCATATCCAGGTGTTGGTGCAGAAGAAAGAGGTCAAGCTGAAGCAATAGCAAAATCTATTGAATGCTCAATGAAGTTAACGGTACCCACAATAGCAATTATAATTGGTGAAGGTGGGTCTGGCGGGGCAATAGCTTTAGCATCATCTAATAAGGTGATTATGCTTCAAAACGCAATATACTCAGTCATTTCCCCAGAAGGATGTGCAACCATTTTATGGAGAGACCCAAAAAAAACTTTAGAGGCCGCAACTGCAATGAAAATGTCATCTAGCGACCTTTTAAAATTAAATATAATTGATGAAATAATTCCAGAACCAGTTGGTGGTGCTCATAGAGACAAAGATCTCATTTTAGATAATGTAAGAGACTCATTAAAGAAAAATTTAGATTTTTTTCAGACAATGGATAAAGATGAAATTCTTACCCATAGAAAAAATAAATTTTTGTCAATTGGAAGAAATAAGGGGTTTACAACACAATCAGACGATAGAAATGATTTATCTATGAAGGCAAGTGCATTAGAAAATATTTACCAAAACTTTAAAAAGAATTCTAAAATTTATTATGGTATATTTGCTGCAGTTTTTTTAATATTATTCTTAAGCATTCTTTTATAAAGCACCACAACAATGTTTGAATTTTTTCCCTGTTGCCTCACATCTTTCGTTTCTAGAAATTTTAGCCTCTCTATTTTTTACGAGTAAGCATTTTGGATTATTTTTTGTGTTTATACTATTTACATTTTGAATGTCATTTTGATCATCATTTTTCTCAATAAGTTTTAAATTAAATAAAATTGTAATTAAATCATACTTAAGTTTACTTAATAAATTTTCAAAAAGTGTAAATGCTTCTTTTTTATATTCTACTAAAGGATCTCTCTGTCCATAAGATCTTAAACCAATGACTTGTCTTAATTGTTCTAAATATTGAATATGTAATTTCCAATTTTGATCAATTAGTTGTAAAAAAATTCTTTTTTCTATTTCGTTATATTGCTCTTCATTTAACATTTTTATTCTCTCTTCTCTTAAACTTTTAAATTTATTTTTTATTTTTTCTTCAAACGCCTTATTTTCAAGATTAACTAATTCATTAATTTCATTTTCTTCAAATGATTTTCCAAATAAAGATTTTAATTGCATATTGATTTCATTTGATCCTGCATTGGCTAACTTTTTGGTTTTCTTAAGTTTCAAATCATCAATAATTTCATCTAGAAAATTTTCAGAATATTGTTTAGAATCTTTATTTTCTATTACCTCATTTCTTTGTGAAAATATTACTTGTCTTTGATCGTTTAAAACATTGTCAAACTTCAAAAGAGTTTTTCTAATATCAAAATTTCTTGCTTCAACTTTTTGTTGTGCTCTTTCTAAGGCTTTATTTATCCATGGATGGTCTATACTTTCTCCATCTTTAAGCCCAAGTTTTTCAAGTATATTATTCATGGACTCAGACCCAAATATTCTCATTAAATCGTCTTCTAAGCTTACATAGAATATAGAGCTACCTTCATCACCTTGTCTTCCTGATCTTCCTCTAGCTTGATTATCTACTCTCCTACTTTCCATTCTTTCTGTACCAATGACAAACAATCCTCCCAATTTTTTTATCTTAGCTTTGTCACTTTCATCCTGACCTCCCAATTTGATATCAACACCTCTACCTGAAATACTCGTAGTGATAATTATTGAGTTTCTTTTCCCTGCATCTGCAATAATTTCAGCTTCTCTTTGGTGATTTTTTGCATTTAAAACTGTATGTTTTATATTTTTAATATCCAATAGATTTGAGAAGTGTTCAGATTTATTTATACTTGAAGTAAAAACTAATAATGGCTGTCCTTTAGCATTACATTCAACAATCTTATTAATTATTGCTTCGTCTTTTTCCTTACTAGTTCTAAATATTTGATCATTTGAATCTTTTCTTATCATCTTCTTATTAGTAGGAATCGATACTACTGGTAGATTATAAATTTCAAAAAACTCCTCTGACTCTGTTAAGGCTGTACCAGTGCATCCGGCTATTTTTTTGTAGAGTTTAAAGAAATTTTGGTAGGTAATTGATGCTAAAGTTTGATTTTCAGCATTAATTGTTAAGCTTTCTTTTGCTTCTAGACTTTGATGAAGGCCATCACCAAACCTTCTTCCTTGCAACTGTCTACCTGTTTGCTCATCAATTATTATTATTTGCCCATCTTTAACAATATAATCTCTACCGTTCTGAAAAAGGTGGATTGCACGTAATGACTGATTAACTAAATGAACAATATGAAGATTTTCTGGATCATAAAAATTTTCATTTTTAAGTATTCCAGCATTAGAAAATATATTTTCAACATTATCCACACCTTTATTAGTTAATAAAATATTTCTATCTTTTTCATCTATTTCAAAATCTTCTTCTTTCAAGTTTTTCACAAGTTTATCAACAGCCATATATTGATTAGTTTTATCTTCTGTTGCTCCTGAGATTATTAGAGGTGTTCTAGCCTCATCAATTAAACAAGAGTCAATTTCATCAACAATCGCATAATTATGTTCTCTTTGAACCATAGTCTCGTTAGAAAATTTCATATTATCTCTTAAATAATCAAAACCCAATTCACTATTAGTAGAATAAGTTATATCTTTTGAATAATTTTCTTTTCTCTCCAAATCATCTTGACCAGTATTAATATATCCACAAGTTAAACCTAAAAACTCATAAATCTTACCCATATTCTCACTATCTCTCTTAGCCAAATAATCATTCACAGTTACTATATGGACACCTTTTTTTTCTAGAGCATTAAGGAAAGCTGCAAGAGCTATAGTTAATGTTTTACCTTCTCCAGTTTTCATTTCTGCAATTTTATTCTCATGGATTACAACACCACCAATTAGCTGAACATCAAAGTGTCTTTCATTTCTTATTCTTTTAGAGGCTTCCCTAACCATTGAGAAAGCATCGGGTAATACTTCGTTTAAGCTTTTTCCATTTTTAATATCTTCAATTAGTTTCTCAGTTTTTTTTGGGAACATTTCATCAGGTAAATTTTCTAAATCTTTTTCTAAAAGATTAACTTTATCGACTATTTGCTGAATTCGGCCTAGTTCCTTTTCATTTCCGCTTTTAATAAGCTTTGAAAATATATTAAGTGGGTTGAACATTTTGATATAAAATTAAATATTTGAAATATATAGTAATTAATTAATTATTTTAAATATCATGAAATTTAACATAAACAATTTTATAAATACTAGCAGTCAAAGCTCTAAAATTGTTGATTTTCAGGATTTAGATCATATTGATGGAGTTTCAATTTCTGCAGTAAGCGCTGGCTTATATAAATTTAAGAGAGATGAGTTAGTTTTATTTTATTTTAGAGATGGTGCAAATTATGCCTCTGTATATACCCAATCAAAGTTAATATCAGAAAATCTAAAATGGAATAAAAAAATCAAAGCAAAAAAAATATTTGCATTATTAGTTAACACTAGAAATGCCAATGCATTAACAGGTCCAGAAGGCTATGACGCATTGAAGAAAATTTCTTTAGACTTATCTTCAAAATTAACCGAGATACAGAAGAGAGATGAAGATGCTCCGAAACAAATTTCTTCAAAAGAAATACTTTTTGGTTGCACAGGTACTATAGGAGAGAGATTTCCATTAGAAAAAATTAAAACTTCATTACCAGAATTAGTTGAGAAAATAAAATATACACAAAATAAATTAATCTGGGTGAAAGCTGCAATGGGTATAATCACAACAGATTTAAAACCCAAAGTATCAATGGCTGAAACAAAAATTGGTTCGTCAACAATAAAAATTTATGGAATTGCAAAAGGCTCAGGTATGATTTATCCAAATATGGCAACTACATTGGCTTATATATTTACTGATGCTACTTTATCCTCATCAGTTTTAAATGATGTCTTAAAAAACAATATAAAGACAACATTCAATGCAATTTCATGTGATGGCGACACGAGTACAAATGATATGGTCTCAATATTTTCAACAAGCAAAGTTAATCATTCAGAAATTAAAAAATATAGTGATAGTAAACTTAAAAATTTTAACAAGGCAGTTCATGGCGTTTTGTTAAATTTAGCAAAGCAAGTTGTTTCTGATGGAGAAGGAGCCTCTAAATTTATTTCTATTAATTGTATTAATTGTAGAACTGAAAAAGATGCAAAAAATATATCTTTTAAAATTGCAAACTCATTATTAGTTAAGACAGCAATTGCGGGAGAAGATCCAAACTGGGGGAGAGTAGCTATGGCAATTGGAAACAGTGACTCAAAAATTAATGAACAAAAATTATCTATTTCTTTTGGACCATATAAAATTTATCACAAGGGATCTCTATACAAATCCTATGACGAAGAAAAAGTTATGGAATACATGAAAGGTAAGTCAATTGAAATAGAAGTTGATATTGGTCAAGGCATTAAAAAATTTAGATCGTACACTATGGATTTAACAAAAAAATATATAGAAATTAACGCTGATTATAGGACTTAACTATATTGAAATTTCATAGATCAATATTTAAATATGAGTCATGATTAAGTATTTGTTAAAATGTAAAGATTGTAACCAAGAATTTGAAAGCTGGTTTAGTACATCTAGTGAATACGATAGGTTGCTAAAATTAAAACTTTTAAATTGCCAATCCTGTGAATCAATAAATGTTGAAAAATCACTTATGTCTCCTAATTTATTGAACACTAAAAAAAAGGAAAATTTAAAAGAAATAAAAAAATATAAAGAGGTTCGAAAGAAACTTTCCGATTACAAAAAATTTGTAAAAGATAATTTTGAGTATGTCGGAGAAAATTTCACCTATAAGGCAAGATCAATTCATTATGACAAAAAGAAACCAAAAAAAGGTATTTATGGTAGTGCTTCACTTAAAGATGTTAAGGAATTAAGAGAAGAAGGAATAGATACTGACATTATACCCTGGATTGACGACGACAAAAATTAAACTTTTTTGAATTCTGAAATATAATTTACAGATTTGTCAGAAGTAACAGACCATTTATTTAAGATAGGATTAAAAGTCATTCCATCAATTTTTTTTAATTTTAATGAATTTTTTTTACAAATATCTGTTAAATACTCTGGTTTAACAAATTTCTCCCAATCGTGAGTACCTATTGGAAGCCACTTTAAAACATATTCTGCTCCTACAATCGCAAATAAATATGATTTAAGTGTTTTGTTTAAGGTAGCAATGAACATCACACCTGATTTTTTTAAAAACTTTGAACTTTCTTTAATGAAAAAATCAACATCTTCAACATGTTCAACAATTTCCATATTCAAAATAATATCAAATCTTTTCTTAATTTTTAAATTTTCTGGAGAGGAATTATAATATTTAATTTTAAGTTTACTTTTTTTTAAATGATACTTAGCAACCTCTATATTTTTAAAAGAAGCATCTATACCAACAACATCTGCGCCAAGTCTAGCCATAGGCTCTGAAAGTAATCCGCCACCACATCCGATATCCAAAATACTTAAGCTTTTAAATGGCTGATGTTCTTTTTTAATTTTAAACTCAGATAAAATTGTATCCCTTATGTATTTTATTCTGATGGGGTTAAATTTATGTAATGGCTTAAATTTTCCATTAGGATCCCACCATTCCTCGGCTATTTTTGAAAATTTTTCTATTTCTTTTTTATTTATTGTGTTATTTCTCATTGTTTATTGACATTACAATCAAGATGTATTTTATCAATATATTTTAATTTATATTAAAAAAATTTATCAATGAAAATAATTGTATTAAAATTTGGAGGTACTTCAGTTGGTACAACTGATAGAATTAAAAAAGTTGCCAAAATTATTACTAAATATAAAAAAAAGTACAATGTAATTGTACTTTCTTCTGCAATGAGTGGTGTGACAAATAATTTAATTAATTTATCCAAAAAAATTAGCAAAAATTTTTCAGATTCCGAATACGATGTTCTAGTTTCATCAGGAGAACAAGTGTCCTGTGCACTAATTTCAGGAGAATTGATTAATAAAGGTTTCAATTCAAGATCTTGGATGTCATGGCAAATCCCTATTTACACAGAGGGAAAACACAAATTTTCAAGAATTAATAAAATTTACAAAAGTCAAATTGTGAGTTATTTAAAAAAAGGAGGAATACCCATAATCACAGGATTTCAAGGTATTAATAAAAAAAATAGAATAACCACTATTGGCAGGGGTGGCACAGATGCAAGCGCAATTATGTTTGCTAAGTTTTTCAATGCTGAAAAATGTATAATATATACAGATGTGGATGGTGTTTATTCTACAGATCCAAATAAATTTAAGTCAGCTAAAAAAATAAAAGTTATTTCTTACGAGGAAATGCTAGAAATGGCCTCTCTTGGTGCTAAAGTTATGCAACCCCACTCAATTCAAGATGCAAGATTGAATAGGGTAGATATAGAGGTGAAATCTTCTTTTACAGATAAGGAAGGCACTCTAATAACAAAAAAAAAAAATATAATAAATAATAAGATTATTACTGGTATTTCAAATACAACTAATGATGCCAAAGTTACTCTTTTGGGTGTAAGAGACAAGCCTGGTATTGCAGCATCAATTTTTAAACCGCTATCCGAAAATTCAATAAATGTAGATATGGTAGTACAAAACATTTCTGCCAACGGAAAAGAAACTGACTTAACTTTCACAATTAAATCAGATGATTTAATAAAAACAAAAAAAATTATTTTACAAAATAAAAAAATAAATTTTAGAGATTTGATATTTGACAAGAATGTTTCAAAAGTATCAATAATTGGAGTAGGAATGGTTACTACTCCTGGAGTTACCTATAGAATGTTTCAGTCACTTGCTAAGCAAAAAATAAACATTCAAGTAATATCTACTTCGGAAATAAAAATTTCTGTGTTGATAAATAAAAAGAATGTAAGAAAAGCTATATCTTCTTTACACAAAGAATTTAAATTAAATAATTAATTTATGAACATTAGACCATTTAGGGAAATTAAAAGAAGAAAAACAAAAGAAATTAATGTTGGTCATATAAAAGTTGGAGGAGATAATCCAATTTCTGTTCAATCAATGACTAATACGTTAACTAAAGATGTTAAAGAAACTGTGAAACAAATCAAACAAATTGAAGAAGCAGGAGCAGATATAGTAAGGGTATCATGTCCAGATGAAGACTCAACGAAAGCTCTTAAAGATATTATAGAAAATACTTCTATTCCAATAGTTGCTGATATACATTTTCACTACAAAAGAGCAATTGAGGCAGCAGAAAGTGGAGCTGCTTGTCTTAGAATTAACCCTGGAAATATTGGAGATAAAAAAAAAATTAAAGAAGTAATATCTGCAGCAAAAAATAATAACTGTTCAATCAGAATTGGTGTAAATGCAGGATCATTAGAAAAAGATTTATTGGAAAAGTATAAAGAACCTTGTCCTGAAGCTCTAGTGGAGAGTGCCCTAAGAAATATTAGTATTTTAGAAGACTTTGACTTCTATGAATTTAAAGTGAGTGTTAAATCTTCTGATGTATTTTTATCTATTGAAGCTTACAGACAACTTTCTAAGGCTACTGATTATCCGCTACATTTAGGTATTACAGAGGCAGGAACATTTTTACCTGGAAGTATAAAATCCTCTATTGGTTTCGGTGCACTTCTTATGAGTGGTATTGGAGACACTATAAGAGTTTCTTTATCTGACGATCCGGTAGAAGAAATAAAAGTTGGAAATGAAATACTTAAATCACTTAATTTACGAAATAAAGGAGTAAAAATTATTTCTTGCCCATCTTGTGCCAGACAAGCTTTTGATGTAATTAAAACTGTAAAAAAGTTAGAAGATAGACTGTCTCATATAAAAACCCCCATTTCTTTATCTATAATTGGATGTGTAGTTAATGGACCAGGTGAGGCAGCACAAACTGACATAGGTATTACTGGCGGAGGAAAGGGGAATAACATGCTTTATTTAAATGGAATCGAAAGTAAAAAAATATCAAGCGATGAGATGATTTCTAAAGTTGTAAGATTGATCGAGGAAAAAGCAAAGGAAATTGAAAAATCCAAATAATGGTACCTTTATCAAAAGTTCAAGATTTAATTGTAAAACATACTAAATTAGAAAAAGAGCTATCATCACAGGAAATTGATAAAAAATCTTTTGCAGAGAAGTCAAAAGAATACGCTGACTTAAGTGACATTATTAAGGAAGCAGTCTCTTACTTTAATTTTCAGAAAAATAAAGATGAATTGGAAAATTTAATTAATAGTAATGACACAGACAACGAGATGAAGGATTTAGCTATAAATGAATTAAATGAGCTTGAAAAAATTAGAGAAAGTGATGAAAAAAAAATAAAATTATTTTTGTTACCTAAAGACGAGGCAGATTCAAAAAATGCAATAATAGAAATTAGAGCTGGAACTGGTGGACTTGAAGCAAGTTTATTTGCTTCAGATTTATTTAAAATGTATGAAAAAGTAAGTCACAAAAAAAAATGGCTTATTGAGGTTATATCTATTTCAAAAAGTGATGCTGGTGGATTAAAAGAAGTTATAGCATCAATAAAAGGTAAAAATATTTATTCTTCATTAAAATATGAAAGTGGTGTTCATAGAGTTCAAAGGGTCCCTGACACCGAAACTCAAGGAAGAGTTCATACATCTGCTGCTACAGTTGCGGTTATGCCAGAAGCAGAGGAGGTTGACGTAAAAATAGAGGATAAGGATTTAAGAATTGATGTATTTAGAAGTAGTGGTCCGGGTGGTCAAAGTGTTAATACAACGGATTCTGCGGTTAGGATTACACACATTCCAACTGGAATAGTGGTTAGTCAGCAAGATGAAAAATCGCAAATAAGAAATAAAGAAAAAGGATTAAAAATACTTAGATCAAGAATTTATGAATTAGAACGACAGAAAAGAGATGAAGAAAGGTCAAAAGATAGAAAAAGTAAAATTGGTACGGGAGACAGATCTGAGAGAATTAGAACATATAATTTTCCACAAGGAAGAGTGACAGATCATAGAATAAATTTAACATTACATAAATTATCTGAATTTATGGAAGGTGAAATATTTGACGAGATGATAGAAAACTTAGTGATCCAAGCACAAGAAAATGAACTTAGTAAAATTTAAATATGAATTACAATCAAATTTTAAAAAAAGGTGAGAATTTCTTAAAGAGAAGAAAAATTCAAAATCCATTTTTAGAATCCGAATTAATATTGTCAAAAGTAATAAACAAAAAAAGAGAAGAGATACTTTTAAATATTAATAAAAAATTAAACAACAACGATGTATTGAAATTTAAAAATTATTTATTTAGAAGACACCAAAATGAACCAATGGCATATATTCTTGGTTATAAACATTTTTGGAAACATAAATTTTTAACAAATAAATCTGTTTTGATCCCGAGGCCAGATACTGAATTAATTATAGAGGAAGCCTTAAAGTATTTACCAATTGATAAGTCAAAAAAAATATTAGATATTGGAACTGGATCTGGATGTATCATAATTTCTTTGTTAAAAGAGAGACCAAATTGTAGAGCTATAGCCTTAGATATATCTCTAAAAGCACTAAATGTTGCTAAAACTAATGCAAAATTGCATCAATTAGGAAATAAAATTAATTTTGTTAATATCGATATTGACAAATATAAATCTTATAACTATGATTTAATTATATCTAATCCTCCATACATAAATAGTATTGAATTAAACAGATTAGATGATGATATAAAATTCCATGAACCTAAGTTAGCATTATCAGGAGGTTTTGATGGATACAGAGATTTAAAAAAAGTAATTATAAAAAGTAAAAAATTGTTAAAAATAAATGGGAAATTAATCCTTGAAATTGGACATAGACAAAAAAATAAATGTTCTAAAATGTTAAATGAAAATAACTATTATATCAATCAAATATCTAAAGATCTGTCTGGGAAAGACAGATGCATAGTAAGTACTAAGTTACAATAATGAGCAATTTTAAAAATAATAATAGAAGAGGTCGGTTCAAACAAAGTGGAGAAAGGGGTTTTAGAAGAAACGGAAATGGGCATAAGCCTAACAGTGATTTTGCTAACGGGTCCTCCTTTAAAAGAAGGCATCCTGGAAAAAATAATCAAAATGCCTCAAAACTAGTTGAGAAATATAATGATCTTGCTAGGGAGGCTTTATCAAATGGTGATAAAATTTTGTCTGAAAACTACTTACAACACTCAGACCACTTTTCTAGAATACTTATGTCCCAGGAAAATTTAAGAAACCATGATGAAAAAATTTCTGAAGTTAATGTAAGCAATCAAGTAAAAGCAGAAATTGAAAAAAAAGAAGCAAAAGAAGTACCAACAAAATAAATCACATTTTAGATATTAGATTAGATTTCAGTACATCAATTTTAATTTTATTTACTTCAAATACTTTACGTTGCTCACCTTTTAATACTTTACCAGAGGGAAGCTTAAGTTTTTGTGAATTTATTTTTCTTCCGTTTTCAATAACTTCATAATGTAAATGTGGACCAGTAGAAAGACCTGTTGAACCAACATAACCAATAATTTGGCCTTGTTTAACTCTAGTGCCTTTTTTTATGCCTCTACCAAACTTTGACATATGCGCATAAACAGTCTGATAAACTCTATTATGTTTTATTTTCACACAATTACCTCCACCCCCACACCATTGTGCTCTTGTAATTATACCATCTCCCGATGCTAAAATCGGAGTTCCAGTTGGCGCAGCAAAATCAGTACCTGTATGCATTTTCGTAAATCCTAAAATAGGATGCTTCCTTTTTCCAAAAGATGAAGATAATCTCGCTCCATTAATTGGGGTCTTCATCAATGTTTTTCTCATACTTTTTCCATTTTCATCAAAGTAATCAACTTTATTTTTTTCATATTCATGCCTATAAAGTTTAAGATCTTTATTTTGCAAGTTTAAATTTGCAAAGATTATATTTCCTGTTTCAACTATCTCACCATCTTCATTTAAGAATTCTTCATAAATAATTTGAAAACTGTCATTTTCCCAGATGTCCCTTTGAAAATCTACTTGAAAACCATACAATCTTGCGAATTCGATAATAATATTAGGGTTAATTTTTAAATTCGTAGCTGATTGATATAAGCTACTAGTAATTTTATTTTCTTTATAAGAAACAATTTTTTTTAAATTTTTTTCAATGACCTTAGATTTAAAGTTTTTATCTTCAGAATCTCTGAAAAAATAAACTTTTTCTATTTTATTAAGTTTAACAGTGAATTCTAATATTCTTGGCTTTTCTTTTTTATCAATTTTAAAATAAATTTTTTGATTTGGCCTTAATATTTTTAATAACTTATTATTTTTTATTGTTTGAAGAAATAGTTTTTTTTCATTTTTTGATATGTAAATACCATTTATAATACTTTCATATGTTTCACCTGACTTAACTATATGCTCTATCTCAGTGTAACGATTTTCCAATTTGGATGTAATTTTTGAAAATACTTTTTGAAAATAAATATTATTTAACGTTTTTTTTAATTTTTCTTGTTGGGATTTTCTATTGGAATCATATAGAAGAGTAACGAAAATTGTAATAACAATTAATAAAATTAACCAAATAAAATGTGAGACAAATTTAATTTTTTTTTTTAATTTTTTTAACACAGTATTATCGATAGATTAAAAATGTTGATTTATATGACTTTTTAGCACATTTTTTGTTTATCTAAAAACTTGATTTATAAATTATTTCCAATATAAGCGTCACACTCAACATATAAAAAATGTTATTTATTGGGCTTTATAGTCCAATTAGTTATTTAAATTGTTAATATTTTAAGAAGAGAAGTGTGGACGGTTAAGGTTACCAAAATTTGTCGTACACACTTCAACATTATACAGATATTATTCTTAGTATTTGTATTGAAGCTAGTGTGCGCCGTTTTTAAACTTGAGAGTTTGATCATGGCTCAGAACGTACGCTGGCGGCACGCCTTATACATGCAAGTCGAACGAAGTAGCAATACTTAGTGGCAGACGGGTGAGTAACATGTAGGTATCTTCCCTTTGGTGAGGAATAACACGAGGAAACTTGTGCTAATACCTCATAAGTCTTTACGGAGAAAGCTTTATGCGCCGAAGGATGAGCCTGCACTTGATTAGTTTGTTGGTGGGGTAATGGCCTACCAAGACTTTGATCTATAGCTGATCTGAGAGGATGATCAGCCACATTGGGACTGAGACACGGCCCAAACTCCTACGGGAGGCAGCAGTAGGGAATATTGCACAATGGAGGAAACTCTGATGCAGCGATGCCGCGTGAGTGAAGAAGGCCTTTGGGTTGTAAAGCTCTTTCGTCGGGGAAGAAAATGACTGTACCCGAATAAGAAGGTCCGGCTAACTTCGTGCCAGCAGCCGCGGTAATACGAAGGGACCTAGCGTAGTTCGGAATTACTGGGCTTAAAGAGTTCGTAGGTGGTTAAAAAAGTTGGTGGTGAAATCCCAGAGCTTAACTCTGGAACTGCCATCAAAACTTTTTAGCTAGAGTGTGATAGAGGAAAGCAGAATTTCTAGTGTAGAGGTGAAATTCGTAGATATTAGAAAGAATACCGATTGCGAAGGCAGCTTTCTGGATCATTACTGACGCTGAGGAACGAAAGCATGGGTAGCGAAGAGGATTAGATACCCTCGTAGTCCATGCCGTAAACGATGTGTGTTAGACGTTGGAAATTTATTTTCAGTGTCGCAGCGAAAGCATTAAACACACCGCCTGGGGAGTACGACCGCAAGGTTAAAACTCAAATGAATTGACGGGGACCCGCACAAGTAGTGGAGCATGTGGTTTAATTCGAAGATACGC
>CACFIL010000007.1:0-5000 GCA_902566315.1 uncultured Pelagibacteraceae bacterium | reverse complement strand
GTTACATTGTCAGGAGCGTCTGGTTATATAGGCTCAAGAATTATTAAAAATTTAAAATCAAAGAGAGTTGATCTTACAGCATTGAAAAATAAAAGAATAATAAAATCCAATGTTGCAAAAAAAAATTATTTTATAGGTAATAAAATTAAAAAAAATCTTTTTAAAAAAATTAATAAACCCGATGTTTTTGTGCATTTGGCCTGGCCAGATCTCAATGACCATAATAGTAAAAAACATTTTGAAACTGAAAAAAAACATTATTATTTTTTAAAAAATTTAATAGATCATGGATTAAAAAATCTTATAGTTACCGGAACTTGTTTTGAGTACGGAAATAAAAATATAATTTTAAAAGAAAATTTAAAAATTGATAAACCAATCACCTCCTATGGAATAGCTAAAAATAATTTGCGATTACGATTACTTAAGCTTAAAAAGAAAAAAAATTTTAAATTTACTTGGTTACGATTATTCTTTGTATATGGAGTCGAATATAAATCCAAATACCAATCAAATCTTTGGTCGGATATTATTGATTGTGAAAAAAAAAACCAATCTTTTTTTTATTTAACATCAGGCAAACAAGTTAGAGATTACTTGCACATTGATAAAGTATCAAAATATATTATTGAGATTATTTTAAAAAATAAATCATTTGGAATTGTAAACATTTGTTCAGGAAATAAAAAGAGCCTCAAAGATATAGTTATATTGTGGAAAAAAAAATATAAACTTAAAATTAACTTTGTATTTGATAAAAAAAAATTAAAAAAACACGAGCCAATTAAAATAATTGGGTCTAATTTAAAATTAAAAAAAATACTTAGTAGTTAACTTGCTTTAGTTGTCTATTTAATAGAAATTATTTTAGTTTTATTTATAATTACTATATCATTCTATTATTATTTTATAAAAATTTAAAAATAAAAATGAAAGTATTAGTTACAGGAGCATCCGGATTTATAGGTTCTCACCTTTGTGAAAAATTACTTAACAAAGGCTATAAAGTAAAAGCATTTGTTAGATATACATCAAAGCAAAATATTGGATGGTTAGAAGATATTAAAAATAAAAATTTAGAGATATTTTTTGGAGATATAGTAGACTTTGATTCTGTTAAAAATGCTGCTGAGGGATGCGATTATATTTTTAATTTAGCAGCTAGCATTTCAGTTCCTTATTCTTTTAAAAATCCTCAAACTTTTATTGATACCAACATTATTGGTGCATTGAATATATTGCGAACATCAATAATTTTTAAGAAAAAAATAAAGAAAATTATTCAAATTTCGTCAAGTGAAGTTTATGGAAACAATTTATTTAAAACAAAAAAAATTTTAAAGGAAGATTCAGTTACTATTGCCGAGTCTCCTTATGCAGCTACAAAAATTTCCTCTGATAATATTGCTATTTCCATGCACCAGTCATCTGGAGTTCCAGTAATTGTAGCTCGACCTTTTAATACGTTTGGCCCGAGACAATCATTAAGAGCAGTAATCCCAACTTTAATTACTCAGTTTTTATCAGTTAATGAAAATAATAATAATGTTATTGTTGGAAATATAAAAACTTCGAGAGATTTTGTTTATGTTAAGGATACAGTAGATGCATTGTTTAGTTTGTTAAAATCAAGTTGCAAGTCAGGAAATATTTACAATATTTGCACCGAAAAATCTTTTACGATCAATGAAATTATTAAAAATTTGAAAATAATTAGTAAAAAAAATCCAAAAATTATTATTTCAAAAAAAAGATTTAGGGGTGCTGCAGAAGTTTTTGACTTAAGAGGTTCAAACAGAAAACTATACAGAACTAATAAGTGGATACCTAAATATAAAAATTCTATTGGTTTTAAAAAAGCTCTTACAGAAACTTATAATTGGTTTAAAGAAGAACAAAATTTCAAGCAATATAGAAATATAAAAAAATACAATTTTTAATGAGCCCAGAAGCTTTTATCAAAATTAAAAACAGAAAAATTGGCCCATCTTTCAAGCCTTTAGTGATTTTTGAATTGGGAATAAATCACAATGGAAGTTTAAAATTAGCAAAAAAAATAGTGGACTCAGCAATAGAAGCGGGAGCAGAAATTATTAAGCATCAAACTCATATACCAGAAGATGAAATGAGTATTGAGGCAAAAAAAATTATACCTGTGCATACTAATAAAAATATTTATGATATTATCAGTAATTGTGCATTAAATGAAAATGATGAGTTAGAATTAAAAAAATATATTGAAAAAAAAAAAGCTATATTTTTAAGCACACCTTTTTCAAGAAAAGCTGTTGATAGACTTGTGAAATTTAATGTTCCTGCATTTAAAATAGGTAGTGGAGAGTGCAACAACTATCCCTTAGTAGATTACATTGCTTCTTTTGGTAAACCAGTAATATTAAGCACTGGTATGAATGACATACGTTCAATAAAAAAAACTGTTGCAATATTAAAAAAAAGAAAAATTAAATTTGCGATTTTGCATACTACCAATTTATATCCAACACCTGCTCATCTTGTAAGATTAAATGCAATTGTTGAATTAAAAAAATATTTTCCACAAACGGTTATTGGACTATCTGATCACACAGGAGATAATTATACCTCTTACGCAGCCGTAGCATTAGGTGCCAGTATAATAGAAAAACATTTTATTGATAAAAATTTTAGAAAAGGCCCAGATATTGCCGCATCTATTGACACTAAGCAGATGAAAGATTTAATACTAGGACTAAATATCATAAAAAAAGCATTGCCAGGAAATATTAAACCTGCAAAAGAGGAAAAAAAAACTGCTAATTTTGCTTTTGCATCAGTCGTTAGTGATTGTGAACTAAAACCAGGTGATATTTTAAATAAAAAGAACATTTGGGTTAGAAGACCAGGAACTGGGGATTTTAAGGCAGAAGATTATAATTTGTTAATAGGAAGAAAAATATATTCTCGAGTTACAAAAAATACTCAACTAAAAAAAAAATATTTTAAAAAAAAATAGTATTAATGAAAAAAAAAAATATTATTTTTTTTACTGCCAATAGAGCAGAATATGGACTTATTTATCCTTTTATAAAAAAACTTTCATCTAATAAAAAATTAAATATAAAATTAATTGTAGCAGGTTCGCATTTTAGAAAAGAATTTGGATCTTCTTTTAGTGAAATTAAAAAAGATAAAGTTAAAATTCTATCAAAAATTAATATTCCTCTAAATACAAACACACTGACTGATACGGCAGAATATTCAAATTTAATACAAAAAAAAATTAATTATATTTTAAAAAAAAATAAAATAGATTGTGTCTTTTTATCATCTGATAGATTTGAGACATTTGCTTTTGCAACATCAGCTTATTTAAAAAAAATACCGATCATTCATTATGAGGGTGGAGACGTAACTGAGGGAGGAGCTCTTGATGATAATATAAGACATGCAATTACCAAGATTTCTAATCTACATTTAACTTCAAATATGTCTTCCTTGAAAAGAATTATTAAAATGGGCGAAGAAGATTGGAGATGTTTAAACATAGGTTATGCGCCAATCTATACACTTAAAAACATGAAATTTAATCTACCAGAAATCATAAAGCAATTTGATTTAGATGTTAAAAAACCATTCGTGTTATTCACATTGCACCCAATAATAGAAAAAAATTTTAATTTCGAAGTAAATGAAGTTTTTCAAGCTATAGAAAAATTACATATAAGTGGGTGTCAAATACTTATTACTTATCCTAATTTTGATCCTGGTTATAAAAAGATAATTGACAGAATTACTTCACTAAAAAAAAAATTTAAAGAAATCATAGTTATTAAACATTTAGGAAGAAAAAACTATTTGTCATTATTATATTATATTGGAAAATCTAAAAATGGAGTTTGCTTAGGAAACTCTTCTAGTGGAATAAAAGAGGCAGTTTTATTTAATTGTCCAGCTATTAATATTGGAAGTCGACAACAATCTAGATTAAAACCATATAACGTTGTGGACGTTCAACCAAAGAAAAATGAAATTTTTAAAATAACTTTAAAAAATCTTAAATTAAAAAAAAAGGGTTCCAACCCCTATAAATTAACCAGTTCATTTGTTAATCTAAATTCAAATTTGATAAAACTTCTAAATAATAAAAATTTAAATAAAAAAAGATGCACAATATAAAAAAAATAAATTCATTAATAATTAATGAAGATGAAAAAGTAACTGAACTTATAAAAAAAATAAATAAATCAAAGATAAAAATTATTTTTGCTGTAAATAAGAATAAAAGATTAGTAGGATCAATATCCAGTGGTGATGTGAGAAGATTTCTTACAAAAAAAATTAATTACGAAGCAAAAGTAAGTCAAATAATGAATAGAAAAGTAAAATTTTTCTATCAAAAAGATGAAGACAAAATACAAACAAACTTATTTACAAAAACTATATTTTGTATTCCGATAGTAAATAATCAAAGAAAAATTCTTTATTTTAAGTTAAAAAAAAATTTAGAAGTATCAAATAAAAAAAATATTATTTTTCTGTTGGCAGGTGGGAAAGGTGTGCGTTTATATCCGCTTACAAAAAACAACCCTAAGCCAATGTTAAAAATAAAAAATAAAACTATTATTGAAAAAATAATAAATAATTTTAAGGAACAGGGTTTTTGTAACTTTGTTATTTCTGTAAATTATTTAAAAAATAAAATTAAAAATTTTTTAAAAAATGGAAAAAATTTTGGTGTTAAAATAAAATATGTTGAAGAAACTTCTTATTTAGGCACCGCAGGTTCATTGTCATTGCTAAACTGCAAAGATAATAAATTGCCAATTATAGTAGCGAATTCAGATTTAGTATCTTCAATTGATTATGAAAATTTACTAAATTATCATATTAAACAAAAAGCAGAAATAACTATTTGTTCAAAAAATAAAATTTTTGTAATGCCTTATGGAGAATTGCTTTTAAAAAAATATGAAGTAAGTAAAATTATTGAGAAACCAACAACATCTAGTTTAGTCAATGCA
>CACFIL010000006.1 GCA_902566315.1 uncultured Pelagibacteraceae bacterium | reverse complement strand
ATAAAACTGTTCAAAACTTAATATCAATTCAAAATCTAATTAAATCAAAATTAGATGAATTAAATGTAAAAGAAAGAATACCAAAGATAATTGCAGTTTCAAAAACATTTAAGATTGATCATATTTTGCCATTAATTGAATATGGTCACTTAGATTACGGTGAAAATAAAGTTCAAGAAGCGTTAGAAAAATGGACAGAAATTAAAAATCAAAATTTTAAGATCAACTTGCATTTGATAGGTAAATTGCAGACTAATAAAGTTAAATACGCGGTTAAAATTTTTGATTATATTCATTCATTAGATAACGAAAAATTAGCAAAAAAAATAGCGGATGAACAACAAAAACAAAATAAAAAACCAAAAATTTTCATACAAATTAATGTTGGTAACGAGGATCAAAAATCTGGAATTTTAATAAATGACTTAAAAGAATTTTATAGTCAGACAAAAAAACTTGGATTAGATATTGTCGGATTGATGTGTATACCTCCATTCAATGAAGAACCTTCAAAGTTTTTTTTAAAAATGAATGAACTTACTCAGACAATTGATCAAAAAGAATTGAGCATGGGTATGTCATCAGATTATTTGAAAGCTGTAGAATATAAATCCACATTTTTAAGAATTGGATCAAATATATTTGGCCAAAGAGGCTAAGCTAATTTAATTTTTGTTTTCTTGTTAATTAACTTTAATAATATCAAAAAATCCTTTTTTTTAAGAGCTATACAACCAAGAGTGGGTTTAAAATCATTTGTTAAGTGAATAAAAATTGCACTCCCTTTTCCTAATTTAGGGTTTTGGGTGTTATAATTAATCGGTACCATCAAATCATATTTATGATCTTTTCTAAATAATTTTTCATGCCTTACTTTTTGATTTATATTAATTAATTTATTATACTTTTCTGTATTTCGGATATCATTACACCAACCCATCTCCTTTTGTATTTTTATACATTTTAGCTTAGTTATTGGTTTTGAAATTCTATCTCCTCTGTAATACAAATTTTCAAACGAAAAAATACCAACTGGAGTTTTTTTATCACCTTCTACTTTGTTTTTTGTCAACCCTTTTTCCCCTATGCTACAATTAAAATAAAAGTCATCAAATTTAAGAGTTGCTTTATTTTTTAAAATAATTGTCATATCTTATTAATATATGAATAATCAAATTTTAGTAATTTATGATTTTGATATTATATATGATATATTTAAAGAGATAGAAGATTATCTTAACTTCAAAATAATTAAGATTAATAAAAACAAAATAGATGACCAGAATATCAACAATCAAGATAATTCTTTAATTATTTCCAAAAAAAAAATTAATAAAATAGAAAATCAAATAGTAATTGATAAGTTTCCACTGGAAATTAAAAAGTTGGTAGAAAGTATAAATATAAAATTTTTAAAAAAAATTTATAATCAACAATCAGAAATAAATTTAGGAATTTATAAATTGAATTTAAATTCAAGAAAAATGTTTAATGAAAAGAATTCACTTGATTTGACTGAAAGAGAGGCAAATACAATAATTTTTCTAAGTAAATCAAAAAAACCGGTAAAAATTTCTCAATTACAGACTGAAGTTTGGGGTCACAACTCAAAATTAGAGACGCACACTGTAGAAACACATATATATAGATTAAGAAAAAAAATTAATAAAAATTTTAAGGATAATAATTTTATAATAAGTTCCAAACTGGGATATTCGATCTTAAAAAAGTGAAACCATCTTTAATCGATAATATAATATCAAACGCGTTAAAAAATCATAAGAATAATAAGTTTTCAGAGGCAGAGAAACTTTATGCAGAGGTTTTAAAAATAGATCCAAATCACATTATTTGTCTTAATTATTTTGGGGTTATGTTGGCCCAGACCAATAGACTGGATAAAGCCGAGCAATTATTCTTAAAAGCGAAAAATATTCAACCTAATAATCCTTTTGTTAACAATAATTTAGGTAACATTTATTATGAAAATGGAGATTATAATAAGGCAATACCATATTATGAAGCCGCAATTTCATTTAAATCAGATTTCATTGATCCAAACTTAAATCTTGGAAATATATTTATAAATCAGGGTAAATTAGAGAAAGCTTTGGATCATTTAAAAAGAGCAATTCAAGTTCAACCAACTAATATCAAGTCTTATGCTATTATAGCAACAATATATAAAAAACAAAAAAATTTTAAGAGTGCTTTAGAAAGTTATCAAAAAATTTTTGAAATAGATCAAGAAAATTTATTGGCTATTTCTGGGATTGTAGACCTTTTTAATACCTCACTTATTAAAAATTTGACTAAGAATAATAGTAGGGATTTAATAGAAATCTTTACATTTTTATATAAAAAAAATTCTATTAACCATAACCTCCTGTTTAGCAACGTAAAAAAAGTACTTATTTTTGAGGAAGATTATTCAAAAATAGAAAATTTATACAAAAGTGAAACATCATTTCTACATGAAAATCTTGTGATCTCGGTCTTAAAAAAAGAACTTTTTCACTTAGTTTTACAAAAATCACTAATTACTGATAGATTTTTAGAAAAATTTTTATACGTAGTAAGAAAAGAATTCTTATTTTTAATAAAAAAAAATGAAATTAGTTTCGTAAAGGAACACATAAATTTTGTTTTATCAATTTCATCACAATTTTTTTTGAATGAATATATATTATTTCAATCCAAAGAAGAAATAAGTTTTATTGAAGCTTTAAAGAATAAAATTGAAAAAAGTAAAGATATTAACGAACTTGAAATTGCAATGCTTGCATGTTACTTACCTTTAAATCAATCTGAAATTTTAATTAAAAAGCTTTTAGATTATACATCATCCAATGATTTGTTTAACGATATTATAAAAATACAAATAAAAGATATTCTAGAAGAAAAAAGATTAAAAAATACAATTGACTCAGTCGAAATAACTAATCAAGTATCAAAAAAAGTTAGAGAGCAGTATGAGGAAAATCCCTATCCAAGATGGAAACATATAAACAAAATTTCTCCTACTTTTTTTTTAAATGATTTAAATAACGATATTAAACCAAACAAAATTATTTTAGATAAAAAGCCGATTAAGAATAATATACTTATTGCTGGTTGTGGTACTGGCCAACAACTAGCTGCACATATTTTCTATGATGACTCAAATATTCTGGCAGTTGATTTCAGTTTATCAAGTCTGGCTTTAGCAAAACGGAAAATGAATGAATTAAATAGTAAAAATGTTGAATTTCTTCATTCAGATCTTTTGAATTTAAAAAAAATAAAAAAAAAATTCAATGTAGTTGAATGTGTTGGAGTACTACACCACCTGGATGACCCTGAGTTTGGACTTAATATATTACTAGATCTTTTAGAGTCTCAAGGCTATTTAAAACTTGGTTTGTATAGTGAACTAGCAAGAAAGCATATTGTTCAAACAAGAGATTTTATAAAGAAGTATAATTTTAAAAACTCTATTAATGATATTAGAAATTGCAGAGAACTTCTGAAAAATAAAACTAATAATAATTTTTTGGCAAAATTAACAAATAATTATGATTTTTATACGAGTTCAGGTTTTAGAGATCTAATTTTACATGTTAAAGAACATCATTTTACATTACCTAAAATTTCAAAGCTCCTACAAAAATATAATCTACAGTTTTTAGGTTTTACTAATGCATCAATTAAAAAAGATTACTCAATGTTATACAAAGATGATAAAAAGCATGTTTCACTCAAAAATTGGCATGAATTCGAGACAAAGTACCCAGACATATTTCAAGGCATGTATCAGTTTTGGGTAAAAAAGAATTAAAAATGAGATCTAAAAAAAATTACATTGCAAAAGATCTATATTCAAAAAAATATAAGCCGAGAATTGTAAAACCTAAAAAGGGCAAAGGTAGTTTTAAAAGGAAGAAAAAATAAATTGTTATTTATATCTTCTATAGTCTAGCTCCGATTTGTTGGATTACTTTGGAAGACATTTCAGTCCCTTTATTTAAACTTTCTTTTAGTGACATATTATTTACATGTCCATGTAAAAAGCCTGCAGCAAAAAGATCCCCAGCCCCAGTCAAATCAACAATTTTAAGACCGTGTTCAACACCACATTCAATAACTTCATCTCCATTAATTGCAACTGCACCTTTCTCACCTCTTGTTAAAACAATTATTTTGCTTAAAGATTTAGAGAAACTAATTACATCATCAAAAGATTTTGCATTTATCAATGACATAATCTCTTGTTCATTAGCGAAGGTTATATCTAATTTTGTTTTAACTAACTCTAAAAAATGAGGTTTGTGTCGATCAACGCAAAACTGGTCAGATAAAGACATTGCAACTTTATTTGCACTTTGAATTGCTTTTTCAAAAGCTTTTTTGGGTTCCCCTTCATCCCAAAGATATCCTTCTAGAAGTATTATTTCACTCTGTTTGATAGCTTCTGAGCTAACATCATTTTCATTAATTTTTCCAGCAGTTCCCAAGAAAGTGCACATTGTTCTTTCAGAATCTGGTGTAACTAAAATTAAACAAGTTCCAGTGGGTAACTCTTCTTTTTTCTTTGAATAAAAATATTTCACGTTTTCTTGTTTTAGGCCATCTTCGTATTTAGTTCCAAGATCATCATCATTAACTTTACCTATAAAACCAACATCATTTCCAAGTTGTGATAAACCAACAATCGAATTAGCAACAGAGCCACCAGATACAGTTTTTTCTATTTTAAGATTAGATAATAATTCGTTGAACTCTTTATCATCAAAAATTAACTTCATGGTACTTTTAGTTAATTTGTTTTTAGTAATAAAATCATCATCTACCTTGCAAATTACATCTACAATTGCGTTTCCAATCCCTAATATTTTCATTATTTAAGCTTTCTTGGTTATAAGTGGTTTTTTTCTGTTAGGATAACAAGTGGTACAGATTTTACAAGATAAACCATAACATTCTCTTGCCTTGCAGTATTCTCTACCGTAGTAAATTATTTGAAGATGTAGCTTATTCCAGTTTTTTTTTGGGAAAAGTCTTTTAAGATCCTCTTCGGTTTGTATGACATTTTTTCCATTAGTTAAACCCCATCTTTGTGCTAGCCTATGTATGTGGGTGTCTACTGGAAAAGCAGCATGTCCAAAACCCTGAGACATTACTACACTGGCTGTTTTATGTCCAACACCTGGTAATTCTTCAAGTTGTTCAAATGTTTTTGGAACTTTTCCATTATATTTTTCAACTAAAGTTTTTGATAAATTATAGACACTTTTTGCTTTAATTCTAAAAATTCCAATACTTCTTATTAGTTTTTCAATTTTTTTTCTTCCTAATTTTACAAAGTGTTCAGGCTTATTATATTTTGGATATATATTTTTAGTGACATTGTTAACATTTACGTCTGTACACTGTGCAGATAAAAGAACAGAAACTAATAAAGTAAAAATATTTCTATGTTTAAGAGGTATTGGTGTTTTAGGATATATTTTATTTAAAGTTCGAAGAACAATTTTTGCTCTTTGCTCTTCGTTCATTTAAAGCTTAAAACATCCCGCATAGAATATAAACCAGGCTTTTTTTTCATTAACCATTTCCCAGCTGTTAAGGCTCCTTCACTATATAAAGCTCTATCAAATGCTTCATGATTTAAAGTAATGATTTCTTTCCCACTTGAAAATTTGACTTCGTGTTCACCAACAGTCTTACCTTTTCGTATTGAATTAAAATTTATTTTTTTTCCATAAGGAAAACTTTTTTTATTTAGATATTTTTTTCCAACTAAATTATAAAAATTTTTATTTTTGCCAATAGCAATTCCTTTGCCTAACATTAAAGCAGTTCCTGAAGGATGATCTATTTTATGTTTATGATGAACTTCGTATACTTTACTTAAAAAATTGTTTCCTAATGATTTAGATGCTATTTCAGTTAAATACATTAATAAATTTATACCCAAACTCATATTACCAGCTTTTAGTATTGGGATTTTTTTTGAAAATTTTTTAATAAGATTTTCTTCTTCTTTAGAAAATCCAGTTGTACCAATAACAACTCTCTTTTTTAGTTTTGAGGCAATTTTAAGAATTTCAAAAGTGCATTTAGGTACTGTAAAATCGATAATTAAATCAATATTTTTGAAAGAATTTTCATTATTTAAACCAGGCTTGATACCAAAAATTTTTTTTTTTATTAATTCATTTTCTGTAAGAGTTGTTAGTTTAAAATTTTTATCAACCCTAGAGGATTTTACAAGTTGTTGGCCCATTCGTCCCATGCAACCAGATATCGCTAAATTTACTTTGCTCATTAAATTAATTTATTATATTTTTGCAACAATATACAACAATTATGCTCATTAAATACCAATTAAAGCTACTTTTGATTTTATTTTTTTTCATGTTTATTAATCAATCCAAAGCTGACTTTTTTAAAGATATTACATCTTTGATTGAAAATAATGATTTTAGACTAAGCTATGGTGTTTCTGTTACAGATGTAAATCAGGATGACAAATATGAATTTGTGGTAACTGGGTTTGGTTTTTCAAACTTGGCATTGTCTTATCAAAATGGAAAAATTATAAATATAAATAAAAATGAAATTTTTGACGATGTTAATAGAAAAACCATAGGAGTTGCAGCTTGTGACATTGATCAGGATGGTTTTGAAGAAATATACTTTTTAAATACTGATACATACAGTGGAGAAAAAAAATATTCTGATAGATTAATTGATAATATCAATAATAGTTTTATTGATTTATTTGAAAAAGATATTAACAAAAAAAATTTGAACCTAACTGCTGGTAGATCAGTTGTGTGCGTGGATAGAAACGGCGATGGAAAATATGGTATATATGTTGCTAATTATGGAGGGCCAACTAGGTATTATGAGTTAAATACAGGACAAATACTTGATCTAGCCGAGAAGCTTAAACTCGATAAGATAACTGGTGGAAGAGCTGTAGTTGCAGGTAATATCCTGTCAGGAAAAACTGACATATTTGCTGCAAACGAGAGAGGTAAAAATTTTTTATATTACAATTCTGATGGTTTCTTCCAGGATATAGCAGAAGATTACAAAGTTGATGATCAATATGAAAATGGAAGAGGCACGGTTTTGTCAGATATTCTTTACAGAGGGAGATTAGATGTAGTTACTTCAAATTGGAACGGTTATCATAGGGCCTTTGTATTAGAAAAAAATAAATTTAAAGATATTGCCACTCCAACCTACAATATACCAACTAGAATTAGAACTGTAATATCTGCAGACTTTGATAATGATGGTTACGATGAAATATTTATGAATAATATTGGTGAGCCAAATAAATTATTCAAGATTAAAGAAAACGGATTTTTTGAAGAGATAGTAATTCAAAATGCTTATGAGTCTAATGGTTTAGGAACAGGAGCAGCTGTTGCAGATATAGATGAAGATGGAATTTTAGAATTGCTAGTCTCACACGGAGAGTCTGGCATGCAGCCTTTAACAATGTATAAAGCAGATATAAAAACAGATTTTAATTATATAAGAATTAAACCTTTAAATAAGTATGGAGCACCCGCAAGAGGGGCAACTGTTATTTTAAGTTCAAATTTAAGAAAACATGCAAAAACTATAGATGCTGGTTCAGGGTATTTATGTCAAATGGAGCCTGTTGCTCACTATGGTTTAAGAGAAGGTGAAAGCAATATATCTATAAATGTCATTTGGACTAATGGATTATCAGAAACATTTAATGTAAATGAATTTAATAAAACAATAGAAATCAGGCAGAAATAATATGACGCAAATGATTATTAAAGAAAATTATAAATTAAAATTTTTAAAAACTATTTTTATATTATTTCTATCAACTACTTTTTGTTTTACAAAACCATTGTATTCAAAGGACTTTAATTACTACGAGGATCTTGCGAAAGATTGGATTAAGATATTTCCTGACCAAAATAGAAATGCCGCTGGCCCTAAATTTTTTAAACATATTTTAGATAAAAAAATTACTTATCAAGATTTTATAGAATACAGTAAATTATATTGTGCTGTTTCGGGTTCGTTAATATCTCCAAATAGCAAACCAGATTTTGTTTATTTAAAAAGTGCAGAAAATGGCGAAAAAATATGTGGTTTTTACCATAAATGTTGTTTTCCATGTTCATGTGATTTGATGAAATATTCTCAAGTCAAAAACATGAAACATAAATTCTTAGATGGAGAAAAAGAATTTTCTGTTTTAACTATTAAAAACCCATGTGGAAAAAAAGATTTTCCTCGAGAAGTAAATAAAAATTATTTCTGCAACGGAGACAATCTGGACAATAACCAGGTCATTTCAATAGATAATAGACTTGTTATTGGTCTTTTCCATAATTCATCAAAATGCACTGAACAAAGTATTGCAGCTATAGATAAAGATGAATATACGGGAGCTTATTGTGAGTTACGAAATAATGCTCCATTGGAGCAGGTTCAAGGTGGTATGGGTGATATTTTTATTAAAATGGCAAGAGACTAGCTATCTTCTTGAACTTAAACTTGCATGTTTTTGAACTATTAATCTTGACAATTCTTGAGCTTCGTTAGATTTTTTTACTTTCCATATTTTATCCCTAGCAATTCTGGTTGTTTCGTGGTTGTCAACAATAGGTAATGGATAATCCTTTCCCAATTTAAAATTTATACTTTTTTGATCGATATAAGTTAGTTTCCAAGGCTCATGTATTAATTTACCTTGAATATTTTTTAACTCTGGAACCCATTTTTTTATAAAATCTCCATTTGGGTCTTGATCTAATGATTGTTTAATTGGGTTATAAATTCTAATTGAATTAATTCCTGTCGTCCCAGATTGCATTTGAAATTGAGAATAATGTATCCCAGGCTCATAATCTGTAAATAATTTTGCAAGATGTTTAGAAGTTTGTTTCCAGTCTAACCATAATTGATAAGATGCAAAAGAAACCAACATAGCTCTCATTCTAAAATTTATCCAACCGTTTTGCTCTAAATATCTCATACAAGCGTCAATAAATGGATAACCAGTTAAACCTGTGTTCCAAGCTTCATAATATTTTTCATTAAAATCTTTTCTTAATATATCAAAAGCACTATTTAAATTTTTATTCTCAATTTCTGGTTCATCATATAACTTTTGAATAAAATGGCAGTGCCAAGCAAGACGACTTTTAAAGGCTATTAGTGATTTTCTTTTATTAATTGTACAAACCTTTTTTAATTTATCAGTAATTTTTCTATTTATTTCTTTTAAAGATATTGTTCCATACGTAATATGTGGACTTAATCTAGAGCAAGCGCTTTCCCCACTTATTGGAGATGACATTTCTGTTTGATAATTCTCAGACCTCATTTCAATAAAGCTATCTAATAGATGAATAGCCTCATCTCTTCCACCAGTTTGGACTAAATTTCCGTTAATTTCATTAGTTTTTACGTCCTTAAAGTAAAAATTATTTTTAATATTAATAAATTGACAACTGAATTCATAAGATTGCTCGTTAAACTTAATAAATTTATTCCAATTATAGGACCATTTTGATCTTTTTCTATGATTTAAGTCAATTCCAAATTGGTTTGCGAGGATCCATTTAACATTTAGATTTTTAAATAAGTTTTCACATTCTTTATCTAAATCAGTTAAGTATTTATGTTTAAAGATCCTATTTGAATAAATTTCACTTACAGAATATCTCTGTATTAAATGCTTGAATATTTTCTTAGTGTCACCATAATAAATAGATAGATTTGAATTATATTGTTTTTTTAATTTGTTTTTTAGATCATTCAATGAGTCCTTAATAAATCTAAAGTGAAAGGAACTTGATGTTTCTAATTTAAAAAGTCCTTCATCAAAAATAAAAATAGGAAGAACATTTCCATCTTTTATTGCTTCATTAAAAGCACTATTTTCAGAAATTCTTAGATCATACCTAAACCAAATTATCTTATTCATCATTGAGTTTTAAAAGATCTAGATTATTCCAATACCTTCTTTATAAAAATAGGCGCCTAGAATAAGAATTGCTAAAACATAAATAATTCCAAAAATTATATATTTAAATTTCTTTTTCATTTATTAATTGTTGATAAATTTTTTCTAAATCTTTTGTGAAAGTTAAACTATCAAATAATTTTGAATGAGGAACATTTTTCTTTATAGTTTCTTTAATTTCTTTTAATTTATTTTTGTCATTTCCCAGAGATATTGCTTTTTCTTGAAATTCTTCAATACTATTTGTCACTAATTTATTCATATTTACTTGATTTAAAATACTTGCTGATACTCTAGATGCAAATGATTTACCTTTTAAAGTCAAAATTGGAACTCCCATCCTAATAGCATCACTTGATGTGGTATGAGCATTATATGGGAAAGAGTCTAGAAATAAATCTGCAAGTTCGTATCTTTTAAGGTGAAATTCTCTATCCATAGACTTAGCAAAAATTATTCTATTTTTCTCTATATTTCTTTTTTTTGCCTCGTTCAAAATATTAATTGCCCCCACCTCATCCTTTGCTTCCATAATCCATAAAACACTGTTCGGAACTTTTTTCATAATATTAGTCCAAGCTGTAAACATATCTGGGGTATTTTTAAAATTTGCATTGAAATTACAAAAAACAACTGCATCTTCAGGTAATCCTAACTCTCTTCTGCTAAATTTTTTATTAGACATTGGTAAATTTTTTGGACAAGCTTGATAACAATTTGGCAAATTAACTACTCTCTCTGTATAGTATTTTTTATCAGCTTCAGGAATTATGATATTATCTGCTATTATTACATCGATAAAATTCGCACCCATTGTGCCCGGGTAGCCTAAATAGTTAACTTGAATTGGAGCTAGACGTGAATTAAAAATTGAAGCTCTGTTGTATGCCGTGTATGCACACAGGTCGATAGCAATATCAATTTTCATGTCTCTACTTAATTTAATTAAGTCCATATCAGAGACATGTCTAACATTAATAAATTCTGTAAAAAAACCTTTAACAGTGTCATAAATTTCACCTTTTGCTTCAGGACCAAAAGAAAATGCATATACGTCAAATTTTGATTTATCATGGTATTTAAATACATCCATCATTAAAAATAACATTGGATGGTTTCTAAAATCAGGTGAGAAGTACCCTATCCTTATTTTATCTGATTTTTTTTTTAAATATTTTTTTATTTTTAATTCTGGATCTTTATATTTGTCATTAACAAATATTTCTGCACAATTTTTGTGTTGTTCAGGATTGTCTATTAAACTTAAAAGTGGAAATGGATTTATTGCTCTTTTCTTTTTATTTAAAAGTTCTATTAAATTATTTTTTCCATGATCTAAATTACTCCAATCGTAGAGCATCATTTTTGTAAATATTAATTTGCCAATTATATATTTATAGTTAGCATCAAGTTCTAATATTTTTTCAAAAACTTTTTTTGCTTCTTTAAGTTTATCTGTTGCTGATAAACTTGCACCTAAATTATCATATGCAATTAAATAGTCAGGTTTAACTTTTACTGCTTCTTCATAATAAAATATAGACTCGTCGTCTTTATTCATTTCTTTGTAAACACTTCCTAAACCATTATAAGCAAAAAAATTTTCCTTATTATGTTTTAAGGCCTCATTAAAATATTCAATAGCGCTTTGAGTTTTTTTTAAATATAGATAGCAGTTTCCAATATTACTATATGCATCTGAATAATCTGGTTTGACATTTAATGTTTGTTTAAATACATCAATTGCTTCAGCATACTCACCAATTGTAGCGAGTGCTCCACCTAAGTTATTGAGATTGTTAAAATGATTTTTGTCTATTTCATTTACTTTTCTGTAGAAATCAATCGATAGTTCTACACTACCTTTTTGTAAGTAAGCATTTCCTATCTGAAAAAGCAGTTGTGAATTATTGCTATCTTCTTTTTGCAGTTCTAAATATATATCCAAAGCTTCATTTATCTTACCTTGCTTATGAAGGTTTGTGGCGCTTTCAAAAGATTTAATAAAATTTTTCAATTTTTCCAAAAACTTTTTGCTTTTTTAAAGAATTTTTTAATACTCGGATTTGATTTTTCATTTTCTATTTCTCTAAATTTCTCAAGTAATTCTTTTTGTTCTTTATTGAGTGAAACAGGAACTTCAGTGTTAACTTGAACATATAAATCCCCGTAGTCATTTCCTCTCATCAAAGGCATACCTTTTTCCCTTAATCTAAATTGTTTTCCACTTTGTGTGCCAGCTGGGATTTTTATCTTTGCTTTTCCACCATCTATTGTTGGTATTTTTATTTCAGCCCCTAAAGCAGCGTCTGCAATTGATATTGGGCATTCAAAAAATAAATTTTCTTCAGACCTCTTGAAAAGTTCATGAGAATTTACATTAATAAATAAATAGAGATCACCATTGCTAGCTCCTCTAGATCCAGCTTCTCCTTTACCAGATAATCGAATTCTAGTACCATCATCAACACCCTTAGGGATCGTCACCGAAAGTCTCTTACTTGTTTGTTTTTTACCAGTGCCCCCACAGTTTGTACATGGGTGAGTTATTTGTTCACCAGAACCTGCACACTGAGGGCAAGTTTGTTGTACAGTAAAAAACCCCTGGCTTGAGCGAACTTGTCCATGTCCTCCACACATTGAACACGTGCTTGCACTATAGCCTGGTTTTGAACCTGATCCGTTACAAACATCACATTTATCAGAAGTTGAGAATTTAATATCTTGTTTTTTTCCAGCATAAGCTTCTTCTAGGCTTATAGATAAGTCATATCTTAAATCAGAGCCACGGTTATTAGATCTTCTAGATCTTCTTCCGCCTCCACCAAAACCTTCGCCAAAAAAGTCTTCAAAGATATCTGAAAAAGAGCCAGAAAAATCAAAGTTTCCAAAACCACCTCTTCCACCTCCGCCACCATTTTCAAATGCAGCGTGACCAAAATTATCATAATTTTGTTTTCTCTCAGAATTTGACAGTACATGATAGGCTTCCGAAGCTTCTTTAAATTTTTCTTCTGCTCCTTTGTCACCCTTATTTTTATCTGGGTGGTACTTTACAGCTTGTTTTCTATAAGCAGCTTTTATTTGATCTGGACTAGCGCTTTTATTAACACCCAAAACATCGTAGTAATCTCTTTTTGCCATAACTAGTTATAGACAAATGGTTGATAGTTTAGGCGCTTTTTTCTTTATCGTCTTTTACTTCTTCAAAGTCTGCATCAACAACATTATCGTCTTTTTTCCCTTCATCTTTTGCATCTTTAGGTGCATCACCAGGTTTTGTACTTTGTTGTGATTTGTAAATAGCTTCACCAAGTTTCATTGAAGCTTGAACCAAATCTTGAGTTTTCTTTTTAATTTCCTCTACATCAGTTCCTTTTAACGCGTTTCTTACATTCGCAGATGCATCCTCGATTGCTTTTTTGTCTTCATCAGAAACTTTACTGCCGTGCTCTTTTAAATTCTTTTCAGTAGAATGAAGTAGAGTGTCAGCTTGGTTTCTTGCATCTACAGCCTCTCTTTTCTTTTTGTCAGCTTCTTTATTTGTCTCAGCATCTTTAACCATTTGGTTTATTTCTTCATCACTTAAACCACCTGATGCTTGAATTTGAATCTTTTGTTCTTTACCAGTCCCTTTGTCTTTAGCAGAAACATTTACAATTCCGTTTGCATCTATATCAAATGTAACTTCAATTTGAGGAACACCTCTAGGGGCTGGTGCTATACCTACTAGTTCAAAATTACCTAAAACCTTATTGTCAGAGGCCATATCCCTTTCACCTTGTAAAACTCTAATTGAAACTGCAGGTTGGTTGTCTTCTGCTGTTGAGAAAACCTGACTTTTTTTTGTTGGTATTGTAGTATTTTTCTCTATCAATTTAGTTGAAACCCCACCTAAAGTTTCTATTCCAAGCGATAGTGGTGTAACATCTAATAATAGTACGTCTTTTACGTCTCCTTGTAATACTCCTGCTTGAATAGCAGCACCCATTGCAACAACCTCGTCAGGATTTACAGATTTGTTTGGTTCTTTTCCGAAGAAATTTTTAACTTCCTCTATTACTTTTGGCATTCTTGTCATTCCACCAACAAGTATTATCTCATCAATTTCGCCCGCGCTTAAACCAGCGTCTTTAAGAGCTGTTTCACAAGGTGGAATAGTTCTTGAAATAAGATCTTCAACAAGGGCCTCAAGTTTTGCTCTAGTCATTTTCATATTAATATGTTTTGGACCAGTCTTATCAGCTGTAATAAATGGTAAATTTATCTCGGTTTGAGCAGCAGATGATAATTCAATTTTAGCTTTTTCTGCAGCTTCCTTAAGTCTTTGCAACGCTAATTTATCTGATTTTAAATCAATACCATTTTCTTTTTTAAATTCTGTTAATAGGTAATCAACAATTGTATTATCAAAATCTTCACCACCTAGGAAAGTATCTCCATTCGTCGATTTAACTTCGAATACTCCATCACCAAGTTCAAGAATTGATACATCAAAAGTACCCCCACCTAAATCATAAACAGCAATTTTATTATTGGTTTTTTTATCTAATCCATATGCAAGCGATGCTGCAGTTGGTTCGTTAATAATTCTCAAAACTTCTAGACCTGCTATTTTACCAGCATCTTTAGTTGCTTGTCTTTGTGCATCATTAAAATATGCTGGAACTGTTATTACAGCTTGAGAAACTTCTTGACCTAAATATTTTTCAGCGGTCTCTTTCATTTTCTGTAGTGTAAAAGCTGAAATCTGAGATGGAGAATATTTTTCACCTTTTGCCTCTATCCATGCATCACCTTTGTCAGAATTAACAATCTTGAATGGTGCAGTTTCAACATCTTTTTTGACTGACGGATCATCAAAATTTCTTCCTATAAGTCTTTTGACAGCAAATATTGTATTTTCTGGATTAGTTACTGCCTGTCTTTTTGCAGGCTGCCCAATTAATTTTTCATCATTATCAGAAAACGCAACCACAGAAGGTGTTGTTCTTGCTCCCTCAGCATTTTCTAGTACTTTTGCTTGTGTACCCTCCATTATAGCCACACAAGAATTTGTTGTTCCTAAATCAATTCCTATTACTTTGCTCATAATTTAATTCCTTAACGTCATATAAGTGTTAATTGATAGACTACAACCGTTTACAAAATTTAAATTTTGGTTGATTTTATTGGTTTTTTTCATTTTTGGGGTCATCTTTTTCTTCCTCTTTTTCTTTTTTCTTTGAAACACCTACTAAAGAAGGTCTCAATAATCTGTCTTTCATCATAAATCCTTTTTGTATTTCCTGAACGATAGTTCCAGGTTCTTTTGCGTCATCCTCAATTTCCATCATCGCTTGATGGAGATTTGGGTCAAGTTTTTCATTAATTGATTTAACAGGTTCAATATTATTTTTCTTGAATATTGAAAGCATATCACTATTTATAATATCTAAATGCTCTATGATTTTTTTAAGTGCATCTGTATCCTTTAATTTTTCGTCACTTTCCAATACAGCTTTGGATCTCTCAAGATTGTCTAACAAATTGAGTGCCTCTTTTGCAAAAGAATAGCCACCATATTCATAGGCATCTTCTTTTTCCTTTTCAAACCTTCTTCTCTGATTTTCCATCTCAGCGAATGTTCTTGCTAATTTATCTTTGAGTGCTTCTAGCTCTTCTTCTGGGGTAAGTTTTTCTTCCTTTTTTTCTTCGGACTCTAAATTTTTATCTTCATTTTTTTGATCTATGTCATCATTTTCAATTGACTGAGTATTTAAACTATCATCCTCAGTTGTGCTTTCGTCTATGTTTTTTTTTAATTCTTCCTTGTCCATATTGTTTATATGGTAAGAAAAAGTATAATTTCTAGATGTCTAAAAAAAAAATTAAAGAGATATTTATTGGCTCAAATAATAATGGAAAACTAAAGGAAATAGCAGATCTACTACCAAAAAGTTTAAAAATTTATTCAAATTTTGACTTTAAAATACGAAGCCCAGTAGAAACAGGAACCACATTTGCACAAAACTCTCTTCTAAAAGCAAAATATTTTTCTAAAAAAACTAATAAAATTTGTATGTCAGATGACTCAGGCATAGAAATTGATATTTTAGACAAAGCACCCGGAGTATATTCAGCAGATTGGTCTGGAAAAAAAAGAAATTTTAATTTAGCTATTAAAAGAGTTTACAAAGAAATTTTTAAAAAAGATAAAAATTGGAAAAAAAAAAAAATTACAGCAAGATTTATCTGTGTTCTTACTATTTTTTGGCCTGACGGCAAATTTGTAAGTAAAATTGGTAAGATTGAGGGACGAATATCAAATATAAAGAAAGGAAATAACGGTTTTGGATATGATCCAATTTTTATTCCTAATGGAAAAAGATTAACCTTTGGTGAAATGGAGCCATACAAAAAATATAGTATAGATCATCGTTCAAATGCATTTAAAAAAATTAAAAAATTTTTTTAAATTTATTATCTTCAATACTGTAAAAGTTAAGCTGGTGGGTAATGGTATTTTTTTCTATTTCAAAAATTCCGATTTTTCCTTTAAATTTTTTTTTTTTATAAAATATTTTTTTTGAAATATTAAAATCATTTTCGTAGATTAAAAAATAAACTAATCCTATTAAATCATAACTTAAAAATGAAAGTTGATCTCCATTTAAATTATAGGTATTTTTAAAATCATTCATAAATAATTCATAATTATTTTTGTTTATTGATGGAAAATATATTGGATGTATTGAATTTTCATTTAAAAGACTTTCATCGAACCACTGATTTAATGTTATATAAAAAACTCTTTTTGATGACACATCCGTATATAAAAGAGATGTCGCAACGCTTTTTAAATTTTCGTCAAAATCTGCTATAACAACTGAATCAAAATTTATATTTCCCAGTGTATCCCTTTTCTTTAATTCTTGAATTTTCTTATCTTTATCTTTAAAGGATAATCCTTCTAGTCTTTCAACTTCATTTCTAAGGTTATTTTTTCTTATTTTATATTTAGTTAAATCTTCAATTTGTTTTGTAAGTTTAGTCGGTTCTCTGTCATAATAAAATACTTCTTTGTGTTTAATTTTTGTTTTATTAATTGCTAGTTCTATTTCTTTCTTAAACTGGGATCGTGGAATTAAAAAAATACTTTTAGATAAATTATTATTTTCATTAAATTTTTTAATTGTTTGTAATTGAGATATTGCATTTACACCTGCACTTATTACATTTTTTGGATTTCCAATTAATTTGTTTGTAAAAGATATAAAAATGACATCATTTAAATCATCAAGATATTTAGTGCTTACATTAAAAACTGGTCCAATAATAATTTCTACCCCATCTTCATACAATTCTTTAGATACTTTAAGAGCATCTATAGGGTTTGATTTTGTATCTTTTGGTATTATTTCAATTCTTTCATCGTTTATTTTGTTTATAGCCATTCTGATTGACTTAACTATTTTTTCACCAATAATTGAATTATCGCCGCTTAAAGGAACAATTAATCCAATCTTAATTTTTTCAGATGCAAATAAATATTGATTAAAAAACAAGATAGTTAATATTAAAAATACTAACAATTTAATAAAAGTTTTCATTTAAGTTTTAATAATATAATTAATTATACAAGTTATATGAATTTGAATAACAATAAATTTAAACCTGGGCTATATTGTGTTGGGACGCCTATAGGAAATATGGGTGATATTTCATTTAGAGCTATTAATATCCTTCAAGAGTCCGATTTAATTTTATGTGAAGATACTAGAGTCAGTAAAAAAATTCTTCAAAAGTTTGAAATAAACAAAAAACTCATGTCAAACCACAAATTTAATGAAAATAAAAATTTAGAAAAAGTCATGGAGACCCTGAAGAATAATAGAATAGTATCATTGATTTCTGATGCAGGAACACCTGCACTCTCAGATCCTGGTAGAATTTTAGTTAAAGAGTGTATTAAAAATGAAATTAATATTTTTCCAATTCCAGGTGCATCAGCTGTAAGTTCAGCAATATCAATAAGCGGATTTTCTGATAATTTTTATTTTTGTGGATTTCTATCTGAAAAACAAAATGAAGTAAAAAAATTATTTAAAAATTTATCACTTCTTGAGTGTTCAATTGTTTTTTTTATATCACCAAATAAACTTATTAAAAGAATAGACGATATTAAGGAATTTTTTTCTGATAGAAATATTTTAATTTGCAGAGAAATAACTAAATTTCATGAGGAATATATCAGATCCTCAGTAAAAGAATTATCAAATGTAAATTTTTCAAGAAAAGGAGAAATAACTGTTGTTATTTCTGAATTTAAAAAAGAAAAATTAAGTTTTAAAGAACTTGAAGAATCAGATAAAAAAAAAATAAATAAACTGATAAAAAAAATGTCTATAAAAGATATTGTAAAAAAAGTTTCAGATGGTAAAAAAATTTCTAAAAAACTAATCTATAATTATTGCTTGAATATAAAGAATGAAATTTAGAAAAATTTTAATTTTATTTTGTCTGTTAATAATTACTGGTTGTGTTGGTTATTCTTCTACTGGAGTTTTAGGAACAGGTGTATCAATAGCCTTAGATCCAAGAAGTCTAGGTACCCAGATTGATGATTCTATAATGCAACAAAATTTAAGGGCAAAATTATTATCAGAAGATAAAGGATATATAATTTCAGTAAAAACAAAGGTTCTTGATGGAAGAATATTTCTTACTGGCAAAGTTAATTCTGTTGAAGATAAACTCTTAATCACGAAACTAGCATGGGAAATTAAAGGAGCAAGATCAGTAAATAATGACTTACAAATTAAAGAAAAATTTAATTTCAAAAGATCAGCAAAAGATTTACTTATAACCACACAATTAAGAGCAGCTTTAATTGGAAGCAAAAAAGTTAAAGCAGTTAACTATAATATTGATACTTACAAAAAGGTTATTTATATTTATGGTATTGCTCAAAACAAAATAGAGAGAGAAGAAGTTATTAAAGAAGCTAAAATGATTCTTGATGTTGAGGACGTTATTACAAGTATTTTTTTAGTTGATGATTTAAGAGTTATTAAAAAATAATTATTTCTAAAACTGTTTTTTGTATTTTATTACACCCGCTGAGTAAGCAGCTACAGATGCTAAATTTAATATTTCAGAGGTGGATGATCTCAATGGTGCAATTTCTATGGGTTGAGCAAGACCAATTAATAATGGTCCGATAACTTTAGCACCTCCTAAAGTTTTCATAATTTTGTATGATATAGCAGCACTATGTTGACCAGGCATTATTAAAACATTTGCATTTCCAACTATGTCTGAAAATGGATATAAGTCAGAATACTCATCACTTAGAGCAACATCAGGCTGCATGTCACCATCAAATTTAAAATCCACCTTTCTTTTATTTAATATTTCTACTGCATCTCTTATATGCTTAGTTCTGCTTGTTATTGGCTGACCAAATGTTGAATGAGATAAAAAAGCCACTTTTGGATCTAAGCCAAACAGTCTTACTACCCTTGCAGCTGAAATTGCCATTTCAGCTAATTCTTCTGAAGAAGGATATTCATTGACGGATGTATCTCCAATAAATACTGTTTTGCCTTTGCTAACCACCATATTTAAACCAAACATTATTTCACCTTCTCTAGCAGGTATAACTTTTTTTATTTTATCTAATGATTGAGAATATCTTCTAGTATTGCCTGTTACCATTGCGTCTGCGTCACCACATTCAACCATACAAGATGCCCAAATTACTCTATCATTTCTAACCATCCTGTCACAATCTCTCTCAAGCAATCCTTGATCCCTGTGCATTTTCTTAAAGAGAAATTTTGCATATTTATATCGCAACTTTTTGTCAGTAGAATTTATAATTTTTATATTTAAATTATCTCTATAACCAATTTCTTTAAGCCTTTGCTTGACAACATTCTCTTTTGCAATAATTATAGGCGTTCCTAAACCACCATTTTTAAATGCAATTGCAGCTTTAAGTGTATTTTCATCTTCACCATCCGCAAATACCACAGTCTTTTGATTTTTTTTAACTTTAGAATTTATTCCTTGAAGTATGGTTACAGATGGATCTAATCTTTGCTTTAATTGCTCAGCATATAAATTAAGATTTTCAATTTTTTTTCTAGCTACTCCACTTTTAATTGCTGCTTTTGCTACTGCTACCGGTATTACACTTATTAATCTTGGATCAAATGTGGAAGGAATTATATAATCTTTACCATATTTTGGTCTATCCCCGCCCATTGCTGCAGCAACTTCATCTGGAACTCTCTCTCGAGCTAACTTTGCAATCGCATAAGCAGCAGAAAGTTTCATTTCTTCATTTATTGTTTTTGCTCTAACATCAAGTGCACCTCTAAAAATATAAGGAAAACCAATTAAATTATTAACTTGGTTTGCATAATCTGACCTACCAGTTGCAATAATTGCATCCTTCCTAATTTTATATGCTTCCTCAGGTAAAATTTCTGGATCAGGATTAGCGCATGCAAAAATTATTGGATTTTTTGCCATTTTTTTAATCATTTCTTTTTTTAAAATACCAGCAGACGATAACCCTAAAAAAACATCCGCATTTTTTAGTGCATCATTTAAATTTTTATTATTCGTTTTTCTCGCAAACTTTAGTTTCCACTTGTTTAGCCCTTTTCTGTTTAAATTAATTACACCTTTACTATCAATCATTGTTAAATTTTGTTTTTTTACACCTAATTTTAAAAATAAATTTGAGCATGCCATTGCAGATGCTCCAGCCCCATTTACGACAACTTTAATTTTAGAAATTTTTTTTTTTGTAATTTGAATTGAATTAATGAGTGCTGCCGAAGTTATAATTGCTGTTCCATGTTGGTCATCATGAAATACTGGTATATCAAGTATTTTTTTTAAATTTTCCTCAATTATAAAACAGTCTGGGGCAGCAATATCTTCAAGATTAATACCTCCAAAACTGACTGCAAAATTTTTTATACTATTAACTATTTCTTCAGGATCTTTGCTGTCGATTTCTAGATCAATAGCATCTATGTCTGCAAATCTTTTAAACAATATTGCTTTTCCCTCCATCACAGGCTTTGATGCAATTGCTCCTAAGTTTCCTAACCCTAAAATTGCAGATCCATTACTTATCACTGCAACTAAATTTCCCTTAGTTGTATAATCATACGCTCGCTCTGGATTTTTATAAATTTCTTTAACCGGTGCTGCCACACCAGGGGAATAGGCTAGAGCCAAGTCTCTTTTTGATGTCATTGGTTTAGATGAACTAATCTCAATTTTGCCAGATTTGTTTGAATTATGAAATTCAAGAGCCTCTTTATCAGAATAATGTTCAATTTTATTTTTTTTCATTTTCTAATTTAAATATACTATTAAGGTAAAATTAGGACTAATATGATTTATGAATCTTATTAAGTCAACAAGCACCTTTAGTCTGTTTGTTTTATTAAGCAGAATTCTTGGTTATGTAAGAGATTTTTTTATAGCAATATACCTAGGATCCGGGCCTTTAGCAGATGCATTCTTTGTAGCATTTAGAATCCCAAATACCTTTAGAAGATTATTTTCAGAAGGAACCTTTAATGCAGCTTTCGTTCCTTCTTATTCATCAGAACTTATTAAAGGAGAAAAAAATGCTAACTCCTTTGCAAATACAATTTACCATTTATTGTTATTAGGATTATTTTTCACAATCTTAATAATTGAAATTTTCATGCCAGTATTTATAAAAATTATCGCACCAGGATTTATAAATGATCCAGAAAAATTAAATATTGCGATTAATTTAACCAGAATTACTTTTCCGTTTTTATTTTTTATTAGTTTGGCATCTTTTTTTTCGGCAATTTTAAACTCACATAATAAATTTGCAGCTGCAGCAGCAGCGCCAATAATTCTTAATATATCGTTAATAATTTGCTTGCTATACGCTGAAAATTTAAATGATAATTTGGTTTATTACTTGTCTTTTACAGTCACTCTCGCTGGATTTCTTCAATTTATTTTCTTATTAATATTTGTTAAAAAATACTTTGTTATAAACATAAATTTTAATTTCAAAATTAACGATAAAGTTAAAAACTTTTTTAGAAAACTTTTACCGAGTATATTTTCATCTGGCGTAACTCAAATAAATATCTTAGTGGGAACAATTATCGCATCTTTCCAGGCAAGTGCTGTTTCATATTTATATTATGCTGATAGAATTTATCAGATCAATCTTGCAATAGCTGGAATTGCAATAGGCACTGTAATACTTCCAAACTTAAGTAGACACATCAAAACTAATAACTCTATAAAAACTATTGAACTACAAAATAAAGCTTTAGAGCTTAGTTTATTTTTAAGTTTACCCGCATCATTAGCTTTAATGGTAGGTTCGGAACAAATGACCTCTGCTTTATTTGGTTATGGCTCTTTTGATAAGTTGAGTGTAAGCAATTCTGCAAAAGCTTTGTTTTATTTTTCTTTCGGACTTCCTGCATTTTCTTTAATTAAAATATTTTCAACATTTTTGTTTGCAAGAAATGATACTAAAACACCATTTCAGTATTCTTTAATTTCTGTAATCTTAAATATTGTAATTAGTTTGATGTTTTTTTCTAATGTTGGTTTTATTATAATACCAATCGCAACTACAATTTCTTCTTGGTTTAACGGGATTATTTTATTGGTTTTCGTGATTAATAAAAACTACTTTAAGTTTACTAAAAATTTTATTACTCAAATGTCAAAAATTATTATCTCAAATATAGTTACGATTTTTATATTTTATTTCTTAATAAATTTTTTAGAGAGCTCATTAGATTATGGAAATAATTATAAATTTATTTTAATTGTTTTGATAGTTTTATTAACTTTCGTTTCATACATTGGAGTTTCAATAATTATAAAAGCCTTTAAAATTTCAGATATTAATTTAAAGTATTGAAAAATGTTCAAAAAAATATTTTCTGGTGTTCAACCTACTGGTAATCTTCATTTAGGTAATTACCTAGGTGCCATAAAAAATTTTGTTGATTTAAATAATGATAGTAAAAATGATTGTATTTTTTGTGTCGTAGATTTACATGCAATAACTGTTAAGCAAGATAAAGATCAATTAACGAATAATATTCGTGAAACCGCCGCAACATTTATAGCAAGCGGAATCGATCCAAGTAAAAGTATTATTTTTAGCCAATCAAAAGTTCATGCACATGCAGAGGGCTCATGGATTTTGAGTTGTATGGCTCCAATGGGTTGGCTAAATAGAATGACACAATTTAAAGAAAAAGCTGGAAAGGATAAGGAAAGGGCTTCTGTTGGTTTATATATCTATCCTATATTAATGGCTAGTGATATATTACTTTATGATACAACGCATGTACCTGTTGGAGAAGACCAGAAACAACATTTAGAATTAACAAGAGACATAGCTCAAAAATTTAATAAAGATTTTGACTGTGAAGATTTTTTGAGGGTTCCAGAACCACTAATAAAAAAAGATTTTTCAAGAATAATGAGTTTAAAAGATGGTTTAAAAAAAATGAGTAAATCAGATCCATCAGACCTTAGTAGAATTAATTTAACTGATACTAAAGATGAAATTATCAATAAAATAAAAAAAGCAAAAACCGACTCTTTACCAATACCTAATGAATACCAAAAACTAAAAGATAGATCAGAAGCTAAAAATCTTCTTGGCATATATTCAAGTATTTCAGATCAAACATTAGATAAAACTTTAGAAGAATTCGGGGGAAAAAATTTTTCAGATCTAAAAAGTCAATTAGCTGAAGTTTTATCAAGTAAAATTTTTCCAATTTCCGACGAGATAAAAAAATTGATCAAAGATCAAAATTATTTAGATAAAGTTCTTGCAGAAGGAGCAAATAAGGCTGAAGAAATGGCAGGAAAAAAAATAAAAGAAATGAAGAAAATAATAGGTTTTTAAATTCTTTAAATTTAAGAATTTATCGCTATATAAGAGATATGTTTATTCAAACTCAGAAAACCCCAAACCCAAATTCTCTGAAATTCCTTCCAGGTAAAAAGGTATCAAACGATGGGCCTTATGAAATTTTAAATGTGAATCAAACAGAAATTCCTTTATTAAAAAATATTTTATCAATTAATGGTGTTACGGGAATATTCTTGAGTGAGGATTTTCTATCAATTAATAAAATTCAAGATGAAAAATGGGAAAATATAAAGCATATTGTTATTTCACATTTAAACGAATTCTATGGCGAAGGTAATGAGTTTATTATTAATAAAAAATCAGAATTAGACGATAGTAATGATTATGGTGAAATTGAAAATAAAATTATTAAAATATTAGAAACTAAAATTCGGCCAGCTGTAGCTAGAGATGGTGGAGACATAACATTTAAAGAATTTAAAGATGGAAAAGTTACAGTTATGTTAAAAGGTAGTTGTTCCGGATGCCCGTCTTCAACTTTAACTTTAAAACAAGGTGTCCAAAACCTTCTTTGTCACTATATCCCAGAAGTTAAAGAAGTTTTAGCTGTATAATATAACTTCTATCAATTATAAGAATTAAGACGAGTTATGAAAAAAAAAAGTTTTAGAAAAAAACAAGATAACAGTAATCTAAATTTCTTTAAAATTTTGTTAACAAGTTTAGCTATAATTTTGATATTCTCAATTTTACCAAATTCAATTAGTTTTATAAAAAATAATTTCAAATCAAATGAAGTTGTTCTTAATTCCTCAAAACAAAGTTTTGACGAAATATTAGATAAGCAGAATAAAAAAAATAAAATAATAAAAAATATTATAAAAGACAGATTTTCATGGAATATTTTTGAAGACATTGATGTTTTTGGCAAAGATGAAGAGGATAAGGATCCTCAAAGATTGAGTGCCTCAACAATTGAAGAACTATTTAAAGATAATGGATATGATCTTGATACTGTTAAAGAAACTAAATTAGTCAATGTAGGTAATCAATTAACAAAGCTGCCTAAAGAACTAAAAAATATTGAAAGTCCCAAAAAAAGAAAAAAACTATTTATTCAAATTGTACTACCATTGATTATTGAGGAAAATCTTAAAATTAGATTTGATCGAAAAAAACTTTTTGAAATTTTAAATAAAAATAATACATCTTCACGTGATAAAGCCTGGGTTGAACTGAAATTTAAACAGTATGGTATTAAAAATAATGATTTAGCAAAACTTAAGATAAGAATGGATGAAATTCCCGTGTCATTAGCAATAGCTCAAGCTGCAAAAGAAACTGGTTGGGGAAGTTCAAGATTTGCACAAGAGGGTAATGCATTATTTGGCCAGTGGACTTGGTCTGGTGAAGGTATTAAGCCTTTAGAAGTTGAAAAAGATAAAAAACATAAAGTCGCAAAGTTTAAAATTTTGAAAGCTTCTGTAAGAGCTTATCAAAGAAATTTAAATACACATCCTAGCTATAAAGAATTTAGAATTGAACGAGCAATTCAAAGAGATAATGATGAAAAGTTAGATAGTTTAAAACTAGTTAATTTTTTAGTAAAATATGCTGAAACAGGTAAAGAATATACCGAAGTTCTTAAAAAAATAATTAATCAGAATTCTTTAACTGATTTTGATGATGTAGATATTTTACCAACAAGTTTAAAAATGAAAAATCTAATTTAGAGTAAACTGAGTTCCAAACCATCTCCATCCATCTTTGTCTTGCATTGAACAATTAATCCTCCCTCTTCTTGGTAAAAATTTCTCATTAAAGATAACTTCAATTTTATCTTTTTTATAATTTAGTTTAGAGTTTTTCCAATCACCACCTTCATTTGAAAAGCAATTTATTTTATTAATTTTAGGTTGATCATTAAAAAATTCTATTACTAATTTTGGTGGATTATTATCTTCTAATAAAAATTTTTCTTCTGGAGTTATGACTTTATATTGAATTGGCAAAAGATTAATTAAAAACTTAAATCTTTCAAGGTCTCCGTACTTCTCATTTATTGGAAATCTAGGTAACTCATATTTATCTTTATTTAAATCTATAACTCCTGAATGTTGGCCAAAAGCATAGTCGAATTTTCCAGTAATATATTTCTTTTGTTCTAAACTATACTCTCCAAATGGGTATGAAAAAAACTTTGAATTATAGCCAAGATTTTTCTCAAATATCTTTATTGATTTAAGAATATCTTTTTCAAATTTTTCAAAATTATATTTTACTAAGTATTCATGTGAATGTGAGTGATTCCCTATAAATACAAAATCCTCTTTTGATATTTCTATAATTTCGTCCCAACTCATATAACCTTTATTACCTACAGCCTCTGTTGAAACAAATAAAATGAAAGGGATCTTGTCTTTTTTTAGAATTGGCCATGCATTTAAATAAAAAGAGGAGAATGCGTCGTCAATAGTAAGTAAAATTTTTTTTTCTTCACTTACTTTATTAAACTCTAATTCAAAGTTTTTCGGATTTAAAAAAGAGAAATTATTTTCTCTGATAATATTTAAATGTTCACGAAATACATCAATTTTTATATTGGTAGAAGGATATTTATTTTCTTCAAATCTATGATACATCAAGGCTAAAATTCCCTTTTCTTTTGGTTCAAATTTCTTATTTACAGGATCTGCGTAAGCATTTAAAAAAAAAAGGAAAATAATGATAAATTTAATAATTGATGCGGCTAATGAAGAAATTGTTTTTGTGATCATTGCTGATAGACAATCATATACTAGCAAACATATAAACAGTAGAGAAAACTTTGATAATTTTATGAAACTACTTTTGAAATTTTTGAATTTAAAAAAAATTAAAATAAGTGATATTCATAGAATATTCGTCAATTTAGGACCTGGTAAATTTACTAGTCTTAAAATTTCCTTATCAGTAGCCAAAGCTATTTGTTTGGTAAATAGTGCGTTTTTAATTGGATTTAAATCGAATGATTTAATCAATAAAAATTATAAAAATTTAATAAAATTAGATAAAAATAAAAGTTTGATAAAACCTGTATATTCAAGTTAGAATAAACTATGTCTGAAACTATAGAACAAATTTGCCTGAAGAAAGGTGTCAAGCTTACTGATCAAAGAAAAATTATTGCTAAAGTTTTATCTGAGTCAAAAGAAGTTTATGGTGAGTCTGATCATCCTGATGTTGATGAATTATATCAAAGAGTTTCCAAGCTAGATTCAAAGATAAGTATTGCTACAGTTTATAGAACAGTTAAGCTTTTTGAGGAATCTGGTATATTGACTAAGCACGATTTTAAAGGTGGAAAAGCAAGATATGAAACCTTAGTTGAAAGTCATCACGATCATCTTATTGATATTAAATCAGGAGAAATAATTGAGTTTGTTGATGAAGAAATAGAAAAACTACAAAAAAAAGTTGCAGAAAAGTATGGATATAACTTAGTAGATCATAAATTAGAGCTTTACGGAATTAAAAAAAGTAAATGATAGGGACTTCAGAATTTTTCAAAAGTTAAAACATGCTGAATGGAAAAATCTTCATAAAAACTTTTGGTTGCCAAATGAATGAGTATGACTCTAATAGAATCTATGATTCTGTTAGTAAGTTGGGTCTTACAAAAACTTCAAATCAATCTAATGCAGATTTTTATATTTTAAACACGTGTCACATTCGTGATAAAGCAAAAGAAAAGGTTTACCATGAAATTGGTAGAGTTAAAAAATTATATAGAGATAAAAAAAAACCAATAATGATAGTTGCAGGTTGTGTTGCACAGGCTGAAAATGAAGAAATGGTCAAAAGGGAACCATATATAGATATTGTATTAGGTCCTCAATCATATCACAAGGTTAATGAATTGTTAAAAAATCATATTGCAAATTTAAAACAAGAAGAAACAGAATTTGATACTATTTCAAAGTTTGGATATTTTGATCAAATAAAAAACAATGATAACAAAATATCTGCTTTCTTAACTATTCAAGAGGGATGCGATAAGTTTTGTCATTTTTGTGTAGTACCTTATACAAGAGGACCTGAGTATTCTAGACCATTTAATAAAATCATAGCAGAAGCGGAACAATTAATAGAAAACGGCGCAAAAGAAATTACATTCCTTGGTCAAAATGTTAATGCTTACTCATATAAAGAAAATTTTAAAGAGTTCAGAATATCTAATCTAATAAAACATTTAGAACAATTTTCAGAATTGGAAAGAATAAGATATACGACTTCGCATCCAAGAGATATGACAGACGATTTAATTGATTGTTATTCTTATAGTAATAAATTAATGCCATTTGTTCATTTACCAATTCAAAGTGGATCAAATAAGATGTTAGAGTTAATGAACAGAAAACATACTGTTGATGACTATTTAAAAGTTTATGAAAGATTGAAGAAAATCAACGCAGAGATAGAATTTTCAAGCGATTTTATTATTGGTTATCCTGGAGAAACCCAAAAGGATTTTGAAGACACATTTGGACTGATAAAAAAAATCAAATTTATAAATTCTTTTTCTTTTATTTTTAGTCCTAGACCTGGAACGAAAGCTGCAAAATTAAAAATGATTGATAAAAATATTGCTAAAGAGAGACTGACATTAATTCAAGAAGAATTATTTAATAATCAAATAAAAATTAATAAATCCTTGGAAAATGATACAATAGATGTACTTGTCGAAAATAAAATAAAAAAACAAAATAAATTATTTGGAAGGAATAAATATATTTCACCTGTAATTTTTGATGGAGACCCAAGCCTTATTGGTAAAGTTGTAAAAGTAAAAGTTCAAACTAGTAACCAGAATACTTTATTTGGTTTGCTAGATAAAAAAATGGAAGCTGCTTAAATTGAGTAATTTAAAAAAAAAAAATATTATTTCTGAATTAAAATATGTGTATTCTGAAAACAATACTTTAAGCATAATATTTCAAAATAACGATTTGTTACTTGGTGTTGCAGGTGAATTTAATAATAATCTAAAGGAATTAGAAAAAATCACAAAAACTAGCTTACATTCAAGAGGGAATTCTATCCAAGTAAAAAATGATCCAAAAAAAAATAATTTGATCAAAAACGCCATACAATTTTTAACTGAACAGTTTTTAAATAATGGAACAATTGAAAAAAAAGATATAATTTCTTCCATTAATGAATTTATGATAGATGAAAAAAATAATTCTGAAAAAAAAATAGAATATATAATTAAAACTCCAAAAAAATCTGTAATACCAAGGTCTGAAAAACAAAAAGATTATGTTAGAGCTTTAAAGGCATCTGACATAATTATTTCAGCTGGACCAGCAGGAACTGGAAAAACTTTTTTAGCAGTTGCTGTAGCATTAACAATGTTGTTAGACAAAAAAATAGAAAGAATTATTTTATCAAGGCCAGCTGTTGAAGCTGGTGAAAGACTTGGATTTTTACCTGGTGATATGAGAGAGAAAGTAGATCCATATCTAAGACCATTATATGATTCTTTGTATGATTTATTAGACTTTGAAAAGATACAAAAAAAAATTGAAGTTGGTGATATAGAAATAGCTCCTCTAGCATTTATGAGAGGAAGGACTTTAAAAAATTCATTTGCAATTCTTGATGAAGCGCAAAACGCAACCGATACACAGATTAAAATGTTTCTAACTAGAATTGGAGAAAACTCCAAGATAGTAATTAATGGGGATCCCTCACAAATTGATCTACCAAACAAATCCCTTTCAGGCTTGCATAAATCAAAAAAGTTGCTGGGGCATTTGAAAGAAATCTCGGTCGTTGATTTTGATCATAAAGATGTGGTTAGACATCCACTTGTATCTAAAATTGTTAAAGCATATTCTGATCAAAGCTCTGACGGATGATAAAGGCTAACGTAATATCTGGTCATTCAAATTGGAAAAAATTTTTGGTACAACCAAATAACTATTTAAAAAAAAGGCTTAATAAATTATCTAAAGCACCTTCATTTAAGAGAAAAAATCATGAATTCTCTATACTTTTAACAAGCAACAGAGAAATGAAAAAATTGAATAATAAATTCAGAAAAAAAAATAAAATTACAGATGTTTTGTCATTTCCAATCAAAATTAAAAATAAAAAAAAACTCTATGTAGGTGACATAGCAATAAGTTTTGAAATTGTTAAAGAAAGATCAAAAAAAACTAATTTTTTTTTAGAGTTTGATAAAATGTGGATTCACGGATATTTACATTTAATAGGCTATGATCATAAGAGATATAATGATTTTAGAAAAATGCACAAAAAAGAAAAATTAATATTGAAATCTTTTTATTAGATAAATTGACTTTATTATATAAAAATAAGATTTTGCTATATTCATTAGTATTTTTATCTGGTTTATTATCCTCTTTTAGTTTGCCCCCCTACAATTTATTTTATATAAATTTTTTATCATATCCAGCACTCTTGTGGATGTTATTGTTATATTCAAAAGATAAAATAATTTCTTTTAATCTTGGCTGGATATTTGGCTTTGGTTATTTTATTTCTAATTTATACTGGATCATAAATTCACTTACTTTTGAAGATATCTTTAAACCTTTAATTCCATTTGCTCTAATTCTAATACCATTATTTTTAGGATTATTTTATGGCATATCAACTTTAGCTTTCTCATTATTAAATCCAAAAAAAAATTTTTTATCGATTCTAATATTGTCTACTTCTCTATCTTTACTAGAATTTACTAGAAGTTTCATATTAGGTGGTTTTCCATGGAACTTAATTGCTTTTAGTTTTGCTAATTATACAGAATTTATTCAAATACTTTCTATCATAGGAACCTATGCTTTTAACTCACTAGCAATTTTATTATTTCTTTTACCAATAATCTTATTTTTTGATTATAAAACAAAAATAAAATTAAGTATACTGACTTTCTCTTTCTTTCTAATTTGTATGAATTATTTTTGGGGTAAGTCAAACTTGAGACAATATGAATTGAACGAAAAAAAAGATTTAGGATTTACAATTAAAATAATTTCTCCAAAAGTAGAGATTAATAGATATTTTCAAAATGAAAATCCTAGTGAATTTATATCTGAATTAATTGATATTTCTGAACCAAATCCATCAAATAAAACACTATTTATTTATCCCGAGGGTATTCTTTCTAGTATTTATTTTGAAGATCTAAAAAAAATAAAAAATCTTTTTTTAAATAATTTTTCAAAAAAACATAAGATTATTTTAGGCATGAACATATATGAAAATGAAAAAATTTATAATTCCCTTTTAGTGCTCAATAATGAGTTAAATGTTTTGGATAAATATTATAAAAATAAATTGGTGCCATTTGGAGAATATTTACCATTTGAAAAAATTTTAAGTAATTTGGGATTTAAAAAAATTACTCAAGGTTACCAGTCTTTTTCTAATGGTAATCGTAGAAATATTATTACCTTAAACAATTTAAATTTTATACCACTTATTTGTTATGAAATTATTTACTCAGGTAAAATAAATAAAGGTAAAAATAACTACGATTTTATTTTAAATATATCTGAGGATGGGTGGTTTGGAAATTCTATTGGCCCACATCAACATTACTCTCACTCCATTTTTAGATCAATTGAAGAAGGTAAGGCTGTTATTCGATCAACAAACAATGGTATATCAGCCTTTATAAATCCAAAAGGGCAGGTAATCAGTAAGATTTTGACGACTGAAAAGGGATTTATTCAAGTTAAGTCTTTTAAAAAGTCCAATAAAACAATCTTTAGTTCCCATGGTAACAAGATCTTCTTTTATTTTGTATCTATTTATATTAGTTTAATTTTTTTTTTTAAAATACGGGGGAATTAATGAAGAAAAATTTTTTATTTACTAGTGAGTCAGTGTCAGAGGGGCACCCAGATAAAGTTTGTGACAGAATTTCTGATATGGTTGTGGATAGTTTTTTAACTTCCGAACCCGAAGCAAGAGTAGCTTGTGAAACATTAACAACAACAAATAAAGTTGTATTAGCTGGAGAAGTTAGAGGACCAGAGCTTAAGGAAGAAGAATTAATATTAAAAGTTAGGGACTGTATCAAAGATATTGGTTATGACCAAGATGGTTTTTCATGGAAGGAACAAACTAAAATTGAAACGCATTTACACTCTCAATCAGCTGATATTGCAATGGGAGTAGATTCATCAGGAAATAAAGATGAAGGTGCTGGAGACCAAGGAATTATGTTTGGTTATGCTTGCAATGAAACTGATGTTTTAATGCCTGCTCCTATTCATTATTCGCATAAAATTTTAAGATTAATGGCTCAAGATAGAAAATCAGGAAAGTTAAACGGAATAGAGCCAGATTCAAAAAGTCAAATTACCATCGAGTATAAAGATGGCATGCCTGCTGCCGTAACCTCAGTAGTAATATCCACACAACATTCCAAAGACGTTAATTTGACCCAAGTTAAAGAACTTTGTATGCCTTACATAGAAAGATCTATACCTAAAAATTTATTAGGAAGTCTTAATGAAAAAGAGATTTATATTAATCCTACAGGAAATTTTGTAATTGGTGGTCCAGATGGAGATAGTGGTTTAACTGGTAGAAAAATTATAGTTGATACATATGGAGGAGCCGCCCCTCATGGTGGTGGAGCATTCTCTGGAAAAGATCCAACAAAAGTTGATAGATCAGCAGCATATGCATCAAGATATTTAGCAAAAAATGTTGTTGCATCAAAAATTGCTGACAAATGTTTGATCCAATTAGCTTATGCTATAGGTGTATCAAAACCTCTGTCAATCTATGTGGACTTGTTTGATAATGATGAGGAAAAAAATACTCATGTTGAAAAACTTATTAATGAAAATTTTGATTTAAGTCCTAGAGGAATTAGAGAAATGCTAGGTTTAAACAAACCTATATATGAAAAAACGGCAGCCTATGGTCACTTTGGAAGAATTCCAGGGACTGATGGTTCGTTTTCATGGGAAAAAACAGACAAATCAGACGTTTTTAGCAAGTAAATATTGTTGAAAACCAACTAAAAATAACTATATTTCAATCACATTATTGAAATTTCAAAAATGGGCTTAGGCCCATTTTTTTTTGGCTGTAAATATTATGTTAAATAGAAGAGCAGATAAACTGGAGTTATTAAGGATTGCAGAAGCCGTTGCATTAGAAAAATCTATAGATAAAGAACTTATTATTGGTTCAATGGAGACCGGAATTGCTAAAGCAGCTAAGTCAAAGTTTGGATCAGATAATGAAATTAAGGTAGAAATTAATAGAGATAATGGCGACATAGGAATATTTAGAAAATTATTAATTGTAGAAAATCCTGAGAATGCAAATATAGAAATTACCTTAGATGATGCGATTAAGCTTAATGAAATAAATAAAGATAAAAAAATTGGGGATGAAGTTTTTCAACCTTTGCCCTCCTTTGACTTTGGAAGAATTGCTGCCCAAACAGCAAAGCAAGTTATAAGTTTCAATGTGAGAGAAGCCGAAAGAGAGAGGCAGTTTAATGATTTTATTGATAAGAAAGATTCAATTTTAAGTGGAATTGTAAAAAGACTAGAATTTGGTAATGTTATTGTTGATCTAGGAAGAACAGAGGCAATAATCCAAAAAAACGAGATGATACCCAGAGAAAATATTAAAGCAGGGGATAGAATAAAAGCATATTGTTTAGATGTAAGAAGAGAGCCGAGAGGCCAGCAGATTTTTTTATCACGGGCTCACCCAAAGTTTATGGATAAGCTATTTGTTCAAGAAGTTCCTGAAATTTATGATGGTTTAATTGAAATTAAGTCTTCATCAAGAGATCCTGGCAGTAGAGCAAAAATATGTGTTAAAGCTATAGACACATCATTGGATCCTGTAGGCGCATGTGTTGGTATGAGAGGTAGCAGAGTTCAAGCTGTAGTGAATGAACTTCAAGGAGAAAAAATAGATATAGTAAATTGGTCTGAGGATCCAGCAATTGTTGTTGCAAATGCATTATCACCTGCTGAGGTGCAGAGAGTCAACGTTGACAAAGACTCTAAAAGATTAGATGTAATATTAACTGAAGAAAATTTAAGCAAAGCAATAGGAAGAAGAGGGCAAAATGTAAGACTTGCTACAAAATTGTTGAATTATGAAATTAATATAATGACTGAACAAGAGGACTCTGAAAGAAGACAATTAGAGTTTAAAGAAAAAACAGATAATATTGTAAAAAATTTGGAACTTGATGAAACTTTAGGACAACTTTTAGTAGCCGAAGGTTTTTCGTCAATTGATGACATAAAAGACAGTGCGTTAGAGGACCTTATAAAAATTGAAGGCATTGATGAAGATACTGCAAAGGAATTAGTTGAAAGAGCAAAAGAGTTTTATGAAAAAGATCAGGTCGAAATATCAAATAGAATTAAAAATCTTGGGCTAGAAACTGATTTGATAAATCATGAGGGACTAACACCAGGTATGCTTGTTACTTTAGGGGAGCAAAAAATACTCACTTTAACTGATCTCGCAGACTTAGCGTCAGATGAATTAACAGGAACGTATGATGTTGTTAAAGGTGAAAGAGTAAAAATTAAAGGTTATTTGGAAGATTTTGCATTAACAAAATCAGAGGCTGATAACTTAGTCATGAAAGCTAGAGAAAAAGTTTATAAAGATTGAGAGATGGACAATGGAGAAAAAAAAATTAAAGTTATCAGTATCAGGAAATTCAAAAAAAACATTTAGCAGTATAGAACAAGCTAAATCAAAATCCAAAAATACCGTTGTTATTGAAAAAAAAACCTCAAAGTTTTCAGGAAAAACTCAATTTTCAAGACAAATTAACGGCAATTTTAGACCAAGTAATAATATTTCATCAAGACCAATTAATTTAACTCGACCTTCTACACAACCTTCTTCAGATTTTGAAAAAAGAAAATTAGCTGAGCAAAGAGCTACAAGAAGACTAAAAGGTGAGTCATTACAGAAAGAAAACAAATCTAGTAAAATTGGTGGGAAAAGAAGAGAATTAAAATTAACTATTTCAAGAGCCTTAAGTGATGAAGATTCTGGAATAAAATCAAGAAGTTTAGCTTCTTTAAAAAGAGCTAAACAAAAAGAAAACAGGAGTTTAAATCAAAACGATGAGGAAGATAATTTTAAGCAAATTAGAAGGGAAGTAAATCTTCCAGAACTGATAACAATCAGAGAGCTCGCAAATAGGATGGCTGAACAGTCAAGTAGTATCATTAAACATCTTCTTGGGATGGGTGTAACAGTGACTATAAATCATACTATAGATGCAGATACAGCTGAATATTTAGTTAAAGAATTTGGTCACAATCCAATACGAGAAAAAAAAGCAGAAGAAATAATTGAAAAAATAAAAGAGGTAAAATCAGATAATCTGAAAAATAGAGCACCAATTGTTACGGTTATGGGTCATGTTGATCACGGAAAAACTTCAGTTTTAGATGTTTTAAGAGAAGCGAATGTAGTTTCAGGAGAATTTGGGGGTATTACTCAACATATTGGAGCTTATCAAATTAATTACCAAAAAAATAAGATTACATTTATAGACACACCGGGTCATGCGGCCTTCACAGAGATGCGAGCTAGAGGTTCAAAGTTAACAGATATAGTTGTGTTGGTTGTTGCAGCAGATGATGGTGTTAAACCCCAAACAATTGAGTCAATCAAACATGCAAAAGCTGCAAAAGTACCAATAGTTGTTGCAATCAACAAATGTGATTTACCAGAGGCAGATCCACAAAAAATAAAAAATCAATTATTAGAGTATGAATTAATTGCTGAGGAACTTTCAGGCGATACTTTGATGGTAGAAATTTCAACTAAAACAAAAAAAAATTTAAACAAACTCGTAGAATCCATTGTTTTGCAAGCAGAATTACTTGATTTAAAAACAGACTTTGAAACAAATGCTAAAGGAATAGTTTTAGAGTCGAAAATTGATATTGGAAGAGGGTCTGTGGCTAATATTATAGTTACTGCAGGTACTCTGAAAAAAGGAGACTACTTCGTTAGTGGTTTAAAATGGGGTAAAATAAGAGCAATAATTAACGACCATGGCAAAAGCATTGAAATTGCTGAGCCAGCTACCCCGGTTGAAATAATCGGTATTAACGGTGCAGCGAAATCTGGAGATGACTTTCTAGTTTTACCTAGTGAAAAAGAAGCTAAATCGTTATGTGAAGCTAGAGTGCAAGAGTCTAAAGATGATAAAATACCTCTTAACTTTGTAACTCAAGACTCTGCTTTTCAAAATTCAATTTCAGAGGAATTAAATATCATTATAAAATCAGACGTTCATGGTTCATCAGAGGCAATTAAAAATGCAATATATCAAATTAAACATGATGAGGTAAAACCAAAGATACTACTTTCAGATATAGGCATGGTAACAGAAACAGATGTAACTCTGGCAAAGGCTTCACAAGCTGTAATAATAGCATTTAATGTAAAACCTAGTAAAGAGGCGAAAAAGAGAGCAGAGCAAGAAAAAATTTCAATTTCTTCCTTCAATATTATTTATGAAGTTTTAGATTTTATTAAAGGTAAAATGGCTGGATTATTGTCTCCAGATGTGGAAGAAACGATAATTGGTAGTGCTGAAATACTTGAAATATTTAAAGTCTCAAAAGTTGGTAAAGTTGCAGGGTCAAAAGTAGTTGAAGGGGAAATAACACAGAATTCTAGTGCAAGGGTTATCAGGGATGGGGCTATAATATTTGATGGAAAAATTGGCTCAATATTTAGAGAAAAAGACCAAACCAAACAGGTTTCTGCTGGTTTAGAATGTGGAATTACATTAAAAAATTTCGCTGATTTTCAAAAAAAAGATATCATAGAGGTTTATAATTCAACAGTTACAGAGAGATCTATTTAGATGAAACACTTAGGTAAACCCATTTCGCAAAGGCAATTAAGAGTAGGTGAAATGATAAAACAAGCTTTGGGCACACTTTTTATAAGAGATGAAGCAAAACTATTAAACTTATCTACAAAAGAAATTACAGTAACAGAAGTTAGAATGTCACCAGACTTAAAAGCAGCAAAAATATTTGTAATGCCATTAGGAGGAAAAAATTCAGAGGAAATTATTGAAAAGTTGAAAATATCATCTTTTGTAATTAGAAAAGTTTTATCTAAAAAAATTATTATGAAATATTTACCGAAGCTTTTTTTTGTAAAAGATAATTCTTTTGATTATGCAGAAAAAATAGAAAGTTTAATTAAACAAACAAATAAATAAGGGAAAAAAATGAAAGAAAAAGTAAAAGAACTTCAAATCCATGAAAAAGATACTGGATCCTCACAAGTCCAGATCGCCCAATTAACTGGAAAAATTGAGAGTTTGTCGAAACATATAAAACAATCAAAGAAGGATAAACATTCTTCTGTTGGTCTTTTAAGAGCAGTGAATAGAAGAAAAAAATTACTAGACTATTTAAAGAAAAATAATATCGAGTCTTATAAAGAAGTATTAACAAAATTAAATCTAAGGAAGTAAATGTTCAAATTAGTAAAAAAAGAAATAGAATTAAGTGGAAAAAAAATTAGTTTAGAAACAGGAAAGATTGCAAGGCAGGCAGATGGAGCGATTATAGCTCAATGTGGAGAGACAGTTGTTTTAGCAACAGTTGTTGGCGCAAAGAAGGTAAATCCCGACATGGATTATTTTCCTTTATCAGTGAATTATCAAGAAAAATATTATGCAGCTGGTAAAATCCCAGGTGGATACTTTAAAAGAGAAGCGAGGCCAACAGAAAGTGAAACACTAATTTCAAGATTAATTGACAGACCTATCAGACCATTATTTCCTGATGAATTTAAAAATGAAGTGCAACTATTACCAACAGTTATATCTTATGATAAAGAGAATGAAGCAGATATTTTATCAATTATTGCATCTTCAGCGGCTTTAGCAATTTCAGGAATGCCTTTTATGGGTCCCGTTGGAGCTTCTAGAGTTGGCTTTATTGATGGAAAATATGTCCTCAATCCATCAAAGACACAATTAGAGAAATCTAAATTAGACTTAGTCGTAGCAGGAACTAAGGATGCTGTTCTAATGGTTGAGTCTGAAGCAAATGGTTTATCAGAGGAAGAAATGTTGAATGCTGTTAAATTTGGACACGAAGGTTTTGTTCCAATAATAGAAATGATTGAAGATCTTGCTAAAGAATGTAGCAAACCAGAGTGGACAATTGAGAAAAAAGATCTTTCTGAGATAAAAAAGAAATTAGAAGATGAGTTTACTGAAGATTTGAAAAAAGCTTTCTCTACAAGAGACAAGCAAGATAGATCAAATCAAATTTCTGAAATAACTGAGAAAGCCAAAAAACTTTATGAAGAAAACGAAGATTACTCAGACTTAGATGTAAACTCTCAACTGAAAAATTTAGAAAAATCTATTGTAAGAACTGATATTTTAAAAAATAAAAAACGTATCGATGGAAGAGGTCTTTCAGATGTAAGACCAATAATGTGTGAAGTAGGTATATTACCAAGAGTCCATGGTTCAGCATTGTTTACAAGAGGAGAAACACAAGCTATTGTGACAACTACATTAGGTACTTCAGATGACGAACAAAGAATTGAGAGTTTAGATGGTCTTCAAAAAGAGAGATTTATGTTGCATTATAACTTTCCTCCATTCTCTGTTGGTGAAACAGGTAGAATAGGGACAGGTAGAAGAGAGATAGGTCATGGAAAGTTAGCATGGAGAGCAATTAACTCTTCACTTCCATCTAAGGAGAGTTTTCCTTATACATTTAGGATTGTATCAGAAATAACTGAATCAAATGGTTCATCTTCAATGGCAACCGTTTGTGGAACTTCACTTTCTCTTATGGATGCAGGTGTTCCAATTAAAGAACCAGTTGCAGGAATTGCAATGGGCTTGATTAAAGAGGGAAACGATTTTTCAGTACTATCAGATATTTTGGGAGATGAAGATCATTTAGGAGATATGGATTTTAAAGTTGCAGGTACTAAAGATGGGATTACATCCTTACAAATGGATATTAAAATTACTGGGATTACATTTGAAATAATGGAGCAAGCCTTAAACCAAGCCAAAGACGGAAGAATTCATATTTTAGGAGAAATGAATAAAGTATTAGACAAGTCCAGAGATGATGTTGGAAAACATACTCCTAAAATGGAAAAAATAACGGTTGATAAAAAAGATATAGCAGCTGTGATTGGCAAAGGCGGTGCAACAATAAGAGAAATTGTTGAAAAATCAGGTGCAAAAGTCGATGTAAATGATGAAGGTGAAGTAACAGTCGCTGCTCCAGATGAAGATTCTAGAAATATAGCAATGCAAATGATCAAAGACATAACTGCTAAGGCTGAATTAAATAAAATTTATAATGGAAAAGTTATGAAAATTATGGAATTTGGAGCATTTGTTAATTTCCTTGGAAAACAAGATGGACTTGTGCATATTTCTGAGCTTGCGGATAAAAGAGTTGCCAAAGTAACAGATGTTGTCAAAGAAGGTGATGAAGTAAAAGTAAAAGTTATTGGATTTGACAGAGGAAAAGTTAAGTTATCTATGAAGCAGGCTGCAATATAATATAGATAAATGTCCAACCCATTTATTTTAATTGCTAGAATACGTGTTAAAGAGGGAAAGGTTGAAGAGTATCTCAAGATAGCAAAAGAAGCTGATGATGCTGTTAATGCATCAGAGCCAGACATGCTTATTCATACTTTTGATCAAGATCCAACTGATTCTTTAGAGTTTACTTGGAGTGAAGTTTATCGAAATAGTGAAGCTATGCTGCATCATCTAAATAATGCCCCAGTCCAAGCTTATGTTGAAAAGCACAACAAAATTGCCGACAGATTCGAAATAGAGGTCTATGGAAATATTACAGAAGAGACTATCAAGGCAATTAAGGATACAAATATACCTTTCAAGCATTTTAAAACTACTAATGTTGGTTATATTAGAAAAATATAATTACTAACTCTCCGGGACAAATAGCAAGCAAAGACCATTGCTACAATATCTTTTACCACCATCTGGACCATCATTAAATACATGGCCGTGATGAGCACCACAATTTGCACAGCTATATTCAGTCCTCTTCATACCAAAAGAATAATCAGTTTTTGTTACAAATACGCCTGGTATTGCTTCGGTGAATGAAGGCCAACCAGTTCCACTATCAAATTTTGCAGTGGACTCAAATAGTTTTACACCACAATTTGCACAATGATAAGTCCCTTTTCTTTTCTCATAATTTAATTCGCTAGTACCAGCACGTTCGGTACCCTCTTCAAACATTATTATCTTTTGCTCATTTGTAAGATCTGGATTTATTATATTGTATTCACTCTCATCTTTTTTTAATTTTTTTTTAAATCCTACTAAATTGCTCGCTAATGATGTTATTGGATAAAATATTATTCCCAATATAGAAGCTCCAGCAATTTTTAAAAAATTTCTTTTCACAATATTTAATTATTTACTTTTTTTTACCAAGCTTATTTATCAAGAATAAAGCTATTGCAGTCAATAGGGCAAAAACTTCTAGTGCATGACCAGAACCATCAAGAATTAATTGTACTATAAAAAATATAATACAAACAACAAACCAAACTAAAATTAACATAATAATAAACTTTTAAGATATATTTTTTGGATCTGGCATACCTACTTTATTATAACCAGCATCAACATAGTGAATTTCACCTGTAACACCACCTGCCATATCACTTAGAAGATATAATGCTGAGTTTCCAACATCGATGTTATCTACATTTCTTTTCAAAAAAGAGTGATCCGCATTCCATTTATATAAAAATTTTGCATCTCCAATAGCTGATGCAGCCAATGTTTTTATTGGTCCCGCACTTATTGCGTTCACCCTTATTCCTTTAGCCCCTAAATCTCTAGCTAAGTATTTAACACTAGACTCTAATGCTGCCTTACAAACACCCATTACATTGTAATTAGGGATTGCTTTATTAGCCTCATAGCTAAGTGTAATCATGCTACCACCATTTTTCATCACTTTTGAGGCTTCTTTTGCAACTTCAGTAAATGAAAAGCACGAAATTAGCATACTTCTTAAAAAATTTTCTCTAGTAGTATTTAGATATTCTCCTGAGAGCTCAGATTTATCAGAAAAAGCGATTGCGTGAACTACAAAGTCTATCTCACCCCATTGTGATTTAACATCTTCAAATAATTTTATTACATCTTCTTTTTTTTCTACATCACAGCTAAAAGTGACATTAGAATTCAGTTTTTCTGCAAGAGGAACTACTCTTTTTTTTAGAGCATCACCTAGATATGTAAAAGCTAATTCAGCACCTGCCTCTGAAAGTTTTTGAGAAATACCCCATGCAATAGATCTTTCATTAGCAACACCCATTATTAGTCCTTTTTTACCTTTCATTAAAGACATGTGTTAGACTTTCTCAAATACTAGAGTTGCATTTGTTCCACCAAAACCAAAACTATTAGACATGACAGTATTTAATGTTGCCTCTGTTTCTGTTTTAGCAACTATTGGAAATTTTTTAGCCTCTTCATCCATCTCACTTATGTTAGCAGAGCCTGTAATGAAATTATTTTTCATCATAATTAAACAATATATTGCTTCGTGCACTGATGCAGCTCCTAGAGGATGACCTGATAAAGATTTAGTTGAGCTAATCTTTGGAATTTCATTTCCAAAAGCTTCTTTAACAGCATTCAATTCAGTAATATCTCCAACTGGAGTAGAAGTTCCATGAGTATTTATATAATCTACTTTATTCTTTGAAGTTGCCATAGCCATTTGCATACATCTTACTGCACCTTCACCTGATGGTGCCACCATATCATATCCATCTGAAGTTGCTCCATAACCAGTTAATTCTGCGTATATTTTAGCTCCTCGAGCTTTAGCGTGCTCATATTCCTCAAGAACTAAAACTCCTGCACCCCCAGCAATTACAAAACCATCTCTAGTTTTGTCATAAGCCCTTGAAGCTTTTTCAGGAGTATCATTATATTTAGAAGACAATGCAGTCATTGCATCGAACATTGCAGTCATTGCCCAGTGTATCTCTTCACTACCGCCAGCAAAAACAATATCTTGTTTGCCCATTTGAATAAGTTCCATAGAATTTCCAATACAGTGTCCGCTTGTTGCGCAGGCTGAACTCATTGTATAGTTTGTACCTTTTATTTTAAATGGAACAGCAAGTGTTGCTGATGCTGTACTTGCCATGGTTCTTGGCACAATAAAAGGTCCCATCAATTTTGGAGTTTTAGCTCTAGTTTTATCTGCTGCTAAAATAACATTTTCAATTGAAGGTCCACCTGAACCCATAACAATTCCTGTTTTGAAATTACTTACTTCACTTTCTTCCAAACCAGCGTCCTCAATAGCTTCTTTCATTGCAATATAATTATAAGCAGATCCCGAACCCATAAATCTAATTGTTTTTCTATCTATATGATCCTCAAGTTTGATATTAGGCTTTCCATGAATATGACTTTTAAGATTGTGTTCTTTATATTCTTCCGAAAAAGAAATTCCTGATTTAGTATTTAGTAAAGATTGGTGAACTTCCTCTTGATTATTCCCAAGACATGAAACAATTCCCAAACCTGTAATTACTACTCTTCGCATTATTTAAATAATCCTACTTTTAGACTGTCTGCAGAGTATATTTTTTTGCCATCAGCAAGAAGAATACCATTTGCAAGTCCAACTGTTGTTTCACCTTTGATTAATATTCTCTTCATGTCAATAATATATGTCGCCATTTTGACATTCTTTAACACTTCCCCTGTGAACTTTACTGTACTTACTCCTAAAGCTCTACCTCTTCCTGGATTTCCAAGCCAACCTAAGTAAAATCCCACGAGTTGCCACATTGCATCCAAACCTAAACATCCTGGCATGACTGGATCTTCTCTAAAGTGACAATCAAAAAACCACAAATCGTCTTTTATATCAAGTTCTGCCTTCATTAATCCTTTGTCAAAAGCTCCATTTTTTTCACTAATTTCAGTAATTCTATCAAACATCAGCATTGGTGGAGAAGGTAATTTAGCATTTCCAGGACCAAAAAGTTCTCCATTTGCACAACTTATTAATTCATCATAATTAAAGGAACTTTTTTTCATAATTTTTTAATCTTATTACTTGATTTACAAACATTATAATATAGATATTCTTTAGAATAATTATAATTAGTAATGGTTTACGCTGATCAATATATAGAAAAGTTGAGAAAATCAGGTTTAAGACCCACAAAACAAAGAATTAAAATTTGTGAGGTGTTGTTTGATGCGGAAAAGACCTTTCACTTTACCATCAAAGAATTGGTTAAAATCATTGAAAATCAAGCAAATATTAAGGTTTCATTAGCAACCGTTTACAATACTGTTCATGCATTTATTAAAAAGGGTTACTTAAAAGAGATTCCACTAAATGCTTCACAAAGTTATTATGATACAAATGTAACTCATCATCACCATTTCTATGACGAGGAAGAAAATAGATTGATTGATATTCATCAAGATGACGTTGATGAAGTTAATATAAAAAGAACAATCCCGGGAAAAAAAATAAGATCTGTAGAAGTTATCGCTAAAATTGTGAGTGATAATCAATCTCAAAAATAGTTTAATAATATCAATAGTTTAAATAATACTTTATATTTATTCTAAACTGTTGACATATAATAATTCCTCTATATATAAATCACTCTAGAATCATTATTAATAGTAGGAGTAAATATGTCATTAAAAGGTAGTAAAACAGAGGAAAATTTGAAAGAAGCATTTGCTGGAGAAAGTCAAGCAAATAGAAGATATCTTTATTTTGCTCAAAAAGCGGATGTTGAAGGTTTTAACGATGTAGCAGCGGTATTTAGATCAACTGCTGAAGGAGAAACTGGACATGCGCATGGACACTTAGAATATTTAGAAGAAGTAGGTGATCCAGCAACTGGTAAACCAATTGGTGAAACTAAAGCAAATCTTGAGTCTGCAATCCAAGGTGAAACACATGAGTACACAGATATGTACCCTGGAATGGCTAAGACAGCTAGAGATGAAGGTTTTGACGAAATAGCTGACTGGTTTGAGACTTTAGCAAAAGCTGAAAAATCACACGCAGGTAAATTTCAAAAGACTTTAGAAAGCATTGCTTAAATAAAATTTGTGGACGAACCCCTCTCGTCCACAAAAATCACATTTATAAAAATCTATGAGTAAAGAAGGCGGCACACAAGCACCCATAAGATACCCATTAAAATTTAGGGATCCAGATTTTATAAATCCTGAGAAAATTGATCAGGAAATGAGAAGAGTATTTGATATATGTCATGGATGTAGAAGATGCTTTAATTTGTGTGACAGTTTTCCAAAATTATTTGACTTTATCGATGAAACTGAAGGAGGCGAGGTATCAGATCTTTCAAGTGATAAGTTTAAACCTGTTGTAGATGCTTGCACTTTATGTGATATGTGTTTTATGACTAAATGTCCTTATGTACCACCACATGAATTTGATTTAGATTTTCCACATTTGATGTTGAGATATAGAACGGCTCAAAGAAAAAATGGTGATATTTCAAAAACTGCCAACCAATTAACTCAAATTGATAGAAATTCAAAAATAGGAATATTTTTTAGCTTTTTTATTAATTGGATTACAAATGTTAAAAATAAATTTGCTAGAAAAGTTTTAGAATTTTTTACTGGAATAGATAAAAGAGCTATTTTACCAAAATATAATAAAGAAACTTTTGCAAATTATTTTCAAAAATTTAAAAAAAATATATTACCAAAACATAAAGAAAGAAAAGTTGTAATTTATTCCACTTGTTTTGTTAACTTTAATAAAAAAAAAACTGGAGAAGCAGCTTTAAAAGTACTTCATCATAATAATGTAGAAGTAGAACACTCTTATGCGGGCTGTTGTGGTATGCCTTATCTGGAACAAGCAGATTTAGATCAAGTTACAAAGCAAGCAGAGTTAGTTTCTAGAGAATTAATTAAATATGTCGAAAAGGGTTATAAAGTAGTAACATTGACTGCAAGTTGTGGATTAATGTTAAAGTTCGAATGGCCTTTATTGATGCCAAATGATGGAATAATTAAGAAACTCTCTCAAAATACACTCGATATTGACGAATATGTAATGGATATTGCTAATAAAGAAGGACTGGTAGATGGCTTAAAAGAAATTGATGGAGGAGTAACTGTTCATAATGCTTGTCATGCTAGAGCACAGAATATGGGTAACAAGGCAAGAGATATGCTTAAATTAATTCCAAATATAAAATTAGATGTAGTTGAAAGATGTGCTGGTCATGGTGGAACCTTCGGTATTATGAAAGAAACCCATGACATAGCAAATAAAGTGGGCAAAAGAAAAAATAATAAGTATATGGCTTCTGACTGTCCATTAGCTGGCAAACATATTAAACAGTTAGCTGATGATACAAATATTGTTAATGATGAAGCTGTGCACCCAATTGAGATAGTTTCAAAAAGTTATCGATTATAGAATGTCAAAAGAGCAAAAAATTATTACAAAAGACGATCTCCTTCCTTTAGATGCATACACTAAGGTTAGAAGACAAATGAGAAAAGAATTAGTTCAGTTTAAAAAAAATAGAAGAGTTCTTTTAGGGCCTTATGCAACATTTTATTTTGAATGTTATGAAACTATGATAGCCCAAGTTCAAGAAATGCTTTACATTGAAAAGGGCGGAGATGAACAAGTTGCAGACGAACTTGCAGCATATAATCCTTTAATCCCTAATGGAAAAGAATTAGTTGCCACTTTAATGTTTGAGATAGATAATCCAATTATAAGAGCAGAGTTTCTTGGAAAGTTAGGTGGAGTAGAAAATAATATATTTATTAAAGTTGGGAACGAAAAAATTTATGCGGTTCCAGAAATGGATGTTGATAGAACTTCAGAGGATGGAAAAGCATCTTCAGTTCAATTTATACATTTTAAATTTTCAGATGATCAAATAAATAAGTTCAAAGACCAAAATAATTCAATTGAAGTAGGTATTGATCATAAAGAATATTCACACACAACTAAATTTTCGGAAGATAATATTAAAGCTCTTTCTGCAGACTTTAATTAACGATACCCCAAATTTTGTCATCTTTCAAAATCCAACCTGAGTAATCGCCCGTACTTATATTACACCATTTTTCTTCGCATTTAATAACTTTTAAAAGACGACCCTTATCCAACTTTGCCAATGGTTTTGAATATTTCGTAGGTTTTCTAAATAGAATTTTTTCAGATTTGGTGATTATAGAACGTGAATTCCTCAATTGTGAAATATGGATCCAACCACTATTTTTTTTATGATCAATAACTCTTCTGAAATTTTCTTTTTTATCGATTACTTTTAGAGGTAATTCTATCTTTCTATAAACATATTTAATTGGATAATCAAAGCTTGGACCGTATCTAACATTTACTTTTTTATTTTTTAACATCAGAAAATAATTATTTTCTTGAGCGAACGATGAAAATGGTAAAAGAAAAAAAAATGAAAGTATTAAAAATTTTCGCATATACATCCTTTTCTTTTTCTAAATAATACTTTTCTAAATTTAAGATTTAATAAATCTATTATTAAAATATGGGAATTTAAATTTTTACCAACATTTAAAATTGCCTTCAAAACCTCATTGGCCTGTAGGCTACCTGTAATAACTGCCGTTGATCCCAATATACCATCTGTTTCACAATCCAAAACTCCATCTGCTGGTTCACCTTGGTAAAAACATTTTAAACAGGGACTTTTTTTTAAACTAAAATCAAATGTAAAAATATGTCCTTCAAATTTACTTATAGCTCCAATAATAAGTTTTTTTTTATATTTTAACGAAAATTTATTTAAAAGAAATTTTGCTTTAAAATTATCTGTACCATCAACAATAACATCATACTGTTTAAGAATTTTTCCTAAATTTTTATCCTCTGCTTTAACTCTATATGTTTTTACTTTTACCTTTTTATTAATTTGATTAATTTTTTTTTTTAAAATATTAACTTTATATTTTCCAACATCTTCAGCAGTGAACATAACTTGTCGATGTAAATTTGATATACTCACTTTATCATGGTCTATCAAACCAATTTCACCAATACCTGCTCGACAAAGTAAATCAATAACTGGTGCCCCTAAGCCACCACACCCAACAACTAAAACTTTAGCATTTTGAATTTTCTTTTGACCTAAAACTCCAACCTTTTTTAAAATAATCTGTCTTGAATATCGCTCTAAGTCTTTTTTACTAAACATTTACTATTTACCAGTAGATCCAAATCCTCCAGACCCTCTAACTGTCTCAGGTAATTCATTTGTTTCTTCAATTTCTACTTTTAAAATAGGCATTAAAACCATTTGAGCAACTCTATCTTCATCATTGACAGTAAATTCATCTTTACCATGGTTAAATAAAATAATTTTTAGCTCTCCTCTGTAATCACTATCAATTGTACCTGGTGTATTTAGTACGCTAATACTTGATTTTGCGGCAAGACCTGATCTTGGTCTAATTTGAACTTCTGTATCTTCAGGAATTGCAATTGCAATACCTGTTGGTATCAACTTAGACTCATTTGGCTTGATTGTTATAGGTTTATCTACACATGCCATCAGATCCATACCCGAAGATCCACTAGTTTTATAACTTGGAAGTTTTGCTTTTTGGTTAAGTCTCTTAAATAAAACCTTCACCATTACTTAATTAAGCTCAGAGATAACTCTATCCACTATCTCAGATGCTATTAAAGATTTACTTTTCTTTAATAACTTTTCACTTTTTTTATTTTTATAAAATATAGAAACTTCATTATCATCTGAGTCAAAACCTATTGTTTTATTAGAAATATCATTTGCAATAATCCAATCACAATTTTTTTTGGTCTAATTTTCTCTTTGAATTTATCTCAAGATTTTGTGATTCTGCTGCAAATCCAATTGTAATTTTTGGTCTAAGAGAATTATGATTTGATATGTTTGATAAAATATCAATATTTTTTTCTAACTTAAGATCCAAATGTTCACTTTTTTTAATTTTTTCACTATTGATCTGTTTAACTTTAAAATCTGCTACTGCTGCATTAAAAATAGCAACATCAGTTGGTAGATTTCTGAGAGTTTCCCTAAACATTTCTTCTGCAGTTTTAACTGAAATAAATTTAACTCCTTCAACCGGGTCTAAATTTGTTTCTCCAGAAATAAGTGTTGTTTCAAAACCATTATCTCTAAATGATTTAGCAATTTCATATCCTTGTTTTCCACTTGATTTATTAGTTATAAATCTTACTGGATCTATAAACTCTTTAGTAGGTCCAGCTGTAACTAATGCCTTATATTTTTTATTTTTTTCAATATTCTTAAAATAATTTTCTATAGTCTCTAATATATATGATGGTTCTGACATTTTGCCTTTTCCATACTCTCCACAAGCCATATCCCCAATTTCAGGGCCAATAATCTTATAACCGTAACTTTTTAGTTTTGATAAATTATCTTTAGTTGATTTGTGTTCCCACATTCTTACATTCATAGCTGGGACCAAAAAAACCTGTTTATCAGATGCTAAAATGACAGTACTAGCTAGGTCGTCGGTTAAACCATAACTTAATTTTGAGATTGTATTTGCTGTTGCAGGCACAATTAAAATTAAATCTGCCCATCTAGAAAGTGAAATATGATCCATTTCAGCTTCATTTTCTGCACTGAATATGTCTTCATATACTTTTTCCTGCGAAAGTGATGAAATAGACAGAGGTGTTACAAAGTTTTTACCACTCTTTGTAAGTATTGTTTTAATACTTACATCTCTTTTTTTTAAACCTCTTATCACTTCTAAGCTTTTGTAAGCAGATATTCCTCCACATATGATTAGAAGTATTTTTTTATTTTTCATGAGGAGAATTAAAATACCAATAGGGTTAAAATTACAAGAGATAATAAGCCAATAATAGACTGGTTTCTAAATGACTTCATTTCTTCTTTTTTAGTGTTTAATTCATTATACGAGTTTGAATTTTGGGGTATTTGACCACTTGCAAGGTAATTGAGGGCTTGGTTTGCTTTATCCATTACCTCAGGTAAATTTGGAAGACGTTTTAATACTTCCACAGAGTCTTTTAACGTTTCATTAATTGAATTTATAGGATCTTTAGTTTCTTTTAGCCATTTTTCTAGAACAGGTTTAGATGTTTCCCAAATGTTTGTTTCAGGATTTAATCTTCTTGCAACTCCTTCAACTACTACCATTGTTTTTTGCAACATAAGCAACTGAGGTTGAGTCTGCATATTAAATTTTTCGGTAACATCAAAAAGTTGTTTTAGTAGCTTACCACCTGAAATATTTTTTATAGAGTGACCAAAAATCGGTTCACCAATTGATCTTAATGCTTGAGCAAGATCATTGACAGGTACATTATTTGGGACTAGTCCTGCTGCAAGATGAACTTCTGCAACTTTTTTATAATCTCTTTGTATAAAACCAAATAAAATTTCAGCTAAAAATCTTTTGCTAATATTGTCTAGCCTTCCCATGATACCAAAATCTATAGGAACAATTTGACCACTTTCATTTACAAAAATATTTCCTTGATGCATATCCGCGTGAAAAAAACCATCTCTTACAGCATGTCTTAAGAAATGTTGAATTATATCAGTAGCAATTTTTTTTGTATCAATTGATCTTTTCTCTAGCTCTTCTGTCTCTCTAATAGATACACCGTCAATCCAATCAAGGGTCATTATATTTTCGCTTGTATAGTCCCAATAGATCTTAGGAACTTCAAAACCCACGTCATTTTTGGTGTTTTCTGCATATTCGTTAGCTGCAGCGGCTTCAAATCTTAAATCCATCTCAAGACTGGTAATTTCTTTCAATAAAAAAACTACTTCAACAAGCTTTAATCGTTTAGTTTTCTTGATTAATGACTCAATTATATAGGCAAAAAGCATCAAAGCATCTACTTCTTCATTAAAGATCTTTTTAATATTTGGTCTTAGTATTTTTATTGCTACATTTTTAATAACTCCACTATCGTTTATTTGAGCTTTATGTACTTGAGCAATAGAGGCAGCTGCAACTGGTTCACTAATATTAATAATTGAATTATATAGTTCATCACCTAAGTCTTTTTTAATCATTTCTTTAGCTTTTGATTGTGGAAAAGGCGGAAGTTTGTCTTGTAAATTTTCTAGCTCTTTTGATAATTTATCTCCTATTATATCAGGCCTTGTCGCTAAAAATTGGCCAAGTTTAATAAATGTTGTTCCCATAGATGCCAGAGAATTAGATAATTTTTCTCCTTCGTTTAAATTATCATGTGACTCATCTTTTTTTGTAAACGAAAAGGAAAGTAATTTAAATATTACACTTATTAGTAAAGGTGGTTTGTTAAATTTTGATACAATACTTAAAACATCTGACTTAGCGAGTTTTCTACCAAGTTTAAATAAAGTAATTAATCTTTTGAACATTATATTTTCCAACCAGAATGAATAGCTACTATTCCACCAGATAGATTTCTATATGAACAATTTTTAAAATTATTTTGTTTCATTAAATCGATCAATTCCTCCTGATTAACAAATTCTTCTATACTTTTTGTCAAATATTCGTAAGGGTCTTTATCCCCAACAACTGCCTTTCCTATATGCGGAATTAATTTCGAATAATTTTTATATAAAAAATCTAAATTAGAATTTTGAATTTTTGAAAATTCTAAACACATATATCTTCCTCCAGGTTTAAGAACTCTGTGAGCTTCTGATAAAGATTTATTTAAATTTTTTGTATTTCGCAAACCAAAACTTATTGTATAAAAATCAAAAGTATCATTTTTGAATGGCAACTTTTCTGCCTCTGCAACAACCCATTTTATATTTTTATACTTGCTAAGTCTTTTTTTTCCTTTTTCAATCATTTTGATGTTCGAATCTGAAGAGAAAATTTCTCCATTTTTATCTGTATTATCTAAAAATAATTTTCCTAAATCACCAGTTCCACAAGCAACATCTAAGTACTTTTTGTTTTTTGTTGGACTCATCCAATTCATAAGGTTTTTTTTCCAAAGCCTATGAATTCCAAAGGACATGAAATCGTTCATCA
>CACFIL010000005.1 GCA_902566315.1 uncultured Pelagibacteraceae bacterium | reverse complement strand
CAATTGCATTCCACCAATGTTCATAAGTGGCATTAAAGTAATTGCCATAACGATGATACCAATTCCACCCAACCACTGAAGCATTCCCCTCCATAGCAATATACTTTTAGGAATTTCATTTAAATTTGTGATTATAGTTGATCCGGTTGTAGTAATACCTGACATACTCTCAAAAAAAGCATCAGTTACGCTCAATTCTATCTCAGAAAATATGAAAGGAAGTGAGCCAAACACAGCGATACTCAGCCATGATAAAGCCGTTAAGAGAAAAGCTTGAGGTAAACTAATTTTTTTATCATGATCTAAATTACTGAGTAAAAAAAGAATTCCAAAAATAATCGTTACGATTCCAGAACTTATGAAACCAGAGTCGAGTTCATCATAAAAAAATTGCGTCAAAATTGGCGCAATCATCGATAAACCCAAAATAATTTGCAAAACTCCAAGAGTGAAGAAAACTGTTTTATAATTGGACATTTTGAATGGACATTATTTTATGGTAAATAAATTTCAACTCTATAAGAATTATTTATAACGTTATTTTATAAGCTATTTGATTAAAAGTGATCGATAAAAACAACATAGATAAAACAAACGCTTGGCCCTTTGTTGAGGCTAAAAAGCTTCTAAGAGAAAGAAAAAATAATATTGAAAATAAAGGAAAAATTATTCTACAAACAGGATATGGCCCTAGTGGTTTACCCCATATTGGTACTTTTGGTGAAGTGGCAAGAACTTCGATGATTGTTAATGCTCTAAATCATTTAACAGATCTCCCTAAAGAAATAATCACATTTTCCGACGATATGGATGGACTAAGAAAAGTACCAGAAAATATACCTAATTCTGAAAAACTAGAACAAAATCTTCACAAACCTTTAACTCAAGTTCCAGACCCTTTTCGGAAATTTAATAGTTTTGGAGAGCACAACAATGAAATGTTAAAAAACTTTTTAAATAAATTTAATTTTAAATATAGTTTTAAAAGTTCAACAATTTTATATAAATCTGGTTTTTTTAATGACACATTAAAATTAATTTTAGAAAATTATGAAGGAATAATGAATATTATTCTACCTACTCTTGGTGAAGAAAGACAAAAAACATATTCTCCATTTTTACCAATATGTCCAGAAACAGGCATTGTATTAGAGATACCAGTTTCAGAATTAGATACTAAAAGTTCAAAAATAATTTTTGATAATAATGGAAATAAATTAGAACAAAGTATTTTAGATGGTAATTGCAAATTACAATGGAAAGTAGATTGGGCTATGAGATGGTATGCTCTAGATGTTGATTTTGAAATGTATGGCAAGGATTTGATTGAGAGCGCGATTTTATCAACAAAAATCATAAAGTTGTTAGGAAAGTCAAATCCATCTGGATTTGCATATGAGTTATTTTTAGATGAAAAAGGTGAAAAAATTTCTAAGTCAAAAGGAAATGGTATTACCATCGATCAATGGTTAGAATATGCATCACCTGAAAGTCTTTCATTGTATATGTACCAGAATCCAAAGAGAGCAAAAAAACTTTATAGAGAAGTAGTGCCAAAGGCTGTAGATGAATATCTTGATTTTATTGAAAAAAGTAAAACTCAAAATGAACTTCAAAAACTCATGAACCCTGTTTGGCATGTTCACAATGCAAAAATTCCAGACGAAAATTCAATAATGTCTTTTTCAATGTTGTTAAACTTAGTTGAAACAAGTAATGCAGATTCAAAAGAATTACTTTGGAAATTTGTAAAAAAATATAAGAAGGACATAAATGAGACTGAGCAACCAATTTTTGATAACTTAGTTTCTTATGCAATTAAATATTTTAATGATGCTATAAAATCTAAAAAGATTTATAAAAAACCAAATGAAAGTGAAAAGATTGCTTTAGTAGCTTTAGTAAACTCATTAGAAAACTGTGATGACACAATGAAACCAGAGGATATTCAGACTACAATTTATACAGTTGGCAAAGAGAATGGCTATAAAGAAAATTTGCGTGATTGGTTTAAGTTAATATATGAGGTAGTTTTTGGGGTAGAAAATGGACCACGATTTGGTTTTTTTATAAGCTTTTTTGGGGTTCAAGAAACTAAAGAATTAATAAAAAGTAAATTAGGAAATGTTTAATATTTTAAGACCACTAATTTTTAAATTTAGCCCTGAAGTAGCTCATTCTCTAGCAATAAAAGCACTAAAGTTAAATAATATTCCTTACTCAAAACCCAAAGATAATCATATTTTAGAAACAACTTTTTGTGAAAAAAAATTATCTTCACCAATTGGTGTTGCTGCTGGGTTTGATAAAAATGCTGAAGTATATAATCCTCTCTTTAATCTTGGATTTGGTTTTGTTGAAGTAGGGACAATCACCCCAAAGCCTCAATTTGGTAACCCTAAACCAAGAGTTTTTAGACTTGAAGAAGATGAAGCTCTTATAAATAGATTAGGTTTTAATAATTCTGGTTCAGAACAAATTAGTAAGAGAATTAAGGAAAATAATAAAAAAGGTTTTTTAGGAATAAATATTGGACCAAATAAAGACTCAACGAATAGAGTCGATGATTATTTAATTTGTTTTCGTAAATTTTACAATTTAGCTGATTATATAACTATAAATATCTCCTCACCAAATACAGAAAATTTAAGAGACTTTCATAACCAGGATGAACTAAATTCATTGATTGACAAACTAAAAAATGAAAAAAAAGAGTTAAATTCAAACATTCCACTAGCAATAAAAGTCTCACCTGATCTTAATGATGATCAAATTAATGAAGTTTCCAAGATCATTATGGAACAAGAAATAGGAATCATTATTGTTTCCAATACCACAGATAAGAATAGAGAAAATTTAAAAAATATAAATAAATTAGAAAAGGGTGGTCTCTCAGGTAAACCGATTGAAAAGATTTCAAACGAGGCAATTTCTAAATTTTACAAAATTCTAAAAGATAAAACAAAGATAATAGGAGTGGGTGGTGTTAGTAATGGACAAGATGCTTTTGAAAAAATAACTTCTGGTGCATCACTCGTTCAATTATATACCGGAATGGTTTATAGGGGTCCTCGTATAGCTTCAAAAATAAGTAAAGAATTAATTGATTTATTAAAAAATAAAGGGTTTAAAAATGTTTCAGAGGCTATTGGAACTAAAAATTAATCTTGACGCGATAAGATTCAGATCCTATACAAGCTGATAATTTATGTCTAAAAAATGCGAACTTACAGGAAAAATCCCACTTAAGGGTCATAACGTTAGTCATGCTAATAATAAGACTAAAAGAAGATTTCTTCCAAATCTAAAAAAAGTTAAGTTTAAAAGTGAGCTACTTAAGAGAAGTTTAAGATTAACCGTCTCAAATGCTGGCGTTAGATCAGTAGATAAAAAAGGTAGTTTTGACCAATTTCTTATTTCGGCTAAGTCTAGAGATTTATCATTAAGACTAAAAAAATTAAAAAAATCCTTAGTTAGTAAATCAGCATAATGAATAGAATATTCTTAACACTCTCATTTTTAATGGGATTGGTTGTCTTAGCATCTAATTATTTAGTTCAATTTCCAATTCAATATTATGGTCTTCAAGAAATTCTTACATACGGAGCATTCAGTTATCCAGTAGCTTTTTTAATCACTGATCTAGCAAATAGATCTTTTGGTAAATTAGTTGCGCGAAAAATTGTTTATATAGGATTTATAATAGGTATTTTGTTTACACTAATTTTCTCAACAAATTTTGCAGATTTAATCTCAGTAAGAATAGCAATTGGTTCAGGAACAGCATTTATTATTGCTCAATTACTGGATGTACAAATATTTGATCAATTAAGACAAAAAAAATGGTTTATTGCGCCACTTGCCTCTTCATTAATTGGTTCTACCGTAGATACATTTTTATTCTTTTCGATTTCATTTTATGGAACAGGAATACCTTGGGTTACACTTTCTTTAGGAGATTTAGCAGTAAAGATTTTTGTAGCTTTAGTAATGTTGATACCTTTTAGATTATTATTAGGTACTTTAAAAGCTGCTTAATTCAAATTTTTGGCTCTTGTTGCGTCATGCAATGAATAGCTCCAAAACCCCAAATTAAATCACTACAATCAATAGCAATAACTTCTCTATTTGTAAAAAATTTTCTAAAAATTTTTATAACCTTTTTGTCTTCTTTCACATTAAATACTGGAACCAAGACTTTTTTATTGCTTATGAAAAAATTCAAATAACTCGCTGGAACACGAGTTTTGTCTATGACAACTGGGCTTGGCATAGGAATCTTTATAATTGTAAATTTTTTCCCATTTTCATCGTAACTTTTACTTAATATTTTTAAATTTTCTTTAAGAGCTTTATAATTTTTATCTGATCTATTATTTTCTACAGCTATCATAATTGTACTTTTTGAGACAAATCTTGCAATATCATCAATATGACCGTGTGTGTCATCTCCAACAATTCCTTTATTAAGCCAAATAAAATTTTTTGCATTTAAATATTTTGAAAATAGATTTTCATAATCAATTTTTTTGAAACCTTTATTTCTCTCTTGTTTTCTACTTAATAAGCACTCCTTTGTAAGTAAGATGGAGCCTGATCCATTGTTGTCAAATGCACCTCCTTCCATCACTACTCTTACAAACTTTTTTGAATTTACTTTTTTAGGCAGAATACTTTCAACTTTTAAGTACTTACTAATATATTTATTGATTTTGTTATCATTTCCAAAATTTTTATATTTTGACCAGGCATTAAATTTAAAATCAAGCATGGTCTTTTTTCGATTTTTTTTGTTGACTAAAAATATTGGTCCAGAATCTCTTAGCCAAAGTCTGTCTGTCTTAAGTTTATGAAATTTAATTTTAGAAAGATTACAACCTATTTTTTTTAAATATATTCTTGTGGTATCAATACTTTTGTTATTATTGACCAATAAATCTATTCTTTGGTCTTTTGTTAAATATTTTATTATTTTTCCAACTATATTTGGAATTTTTTCAAATAATCCAGGCCAATCATTTTTATTATGTGGCCACGCAATCCAAACTGATTTTTGAGGCTCCCATTCTGCTGGCATTCTGAATTCATCAATTTTTTTACTCATCTACAGGATTTTTGAGAATATCTTTATAAAATTCAGTTCTTCTATCTCTTAAAAAAGGCCAGTGTTGTCTAGCAGTGTCTATTTTTTTATAATCAACTTCACAAACTAAAATATCTTCTTTCTTATTTCCTGCTTTTGCAATTATTTTACCACTAGGGTCTATAACCATTGAATTACCCCAAAATTCAATTTTTTTTTTCCCTTTTTTTTCTACCCCAACTCTATTTATAGCAGCCACATAAGTTCCATTAGCAATAGCATGAGATTTTTGCATTGTAATCCAAGATTCTAATTGAGATTTTCCAAACTTTCTTTTTTCTTTTGGATGCCATCCAATAGCAGTAGGATAAAAAATAATTTGAGCTCCTTTTAAAGCTGTTAGTCTAGCGGCTTCGGGGAACCATTGATCCCAACATATAAGAGGACCTATCTTTCCAAATTTTGTCTTAACACTTTTAAATCCAAGGTCTCCAGGACTGAAATAAAATTTTTCATAATATCCTGGGTCATCAGGTATGTGCATCTTACGATATTTAGACAAAATATTTCCATTTTCATTAATAATGATACTAGTGTTATGATAAAACCCAGATGTCTTTTTTTCAAACATCGTAATATTTAATATAACACCAAGCTTTTTCGCTAGATCGCAAAATATTCTAGAGGTTATTCCTGGAATTTTTTCTGCTAATTTAAAGTTTGAATGGCTTTCTGTTTGGCAAAAATAATTAGTCAAAAACAGCTCAGGAAGACAAATTATCTTTGCTTTTTTTTTTGCAGCTTTTTTAATATTTTTTATAGCTAAATCAATATTAGATTGAATAGTACCTAAAGATTTACTTTGTATTAAACCGATTTTGATTTTTTTGATCATTAATCAAAATATCTTGGAAAAATTTTTTCTCTCTCTATTTTTCCATTCACCTTTATGATAGGCATCACTTGCTATTAAGGGTAATACACTTGTTGCTTCTGCAAAAACCATTTGCTCTTTGGTAATATCTACTTTGCCCCATGAGCTTGCTTCTTTTAATGTTGAGCTACTGCATGCTCCATCTCTAGAATCAGCAACAGTTATTTGAATAGCATATTTATGCATCTCTACATCTTTACCTAAAAGTTCAGCACATATGACAGTGTCTTGAATAAAATTTTTAGGTACTCCCCCTCCAATCATAAAAAGACCTGATCCTTTAGATTTAATTTTAATTTCAGTTAGTTCTCTAAACTCTCGTATTGAGTCAATTGTGATATGATTTTTTGGATTTCTTTCTTGATGCATTACAAGCCCAAAACCTGCGCTTGAGTCAGTAAATGCTGGACAGAAAATTGGAACGTTGTTGTCATAGGCAACCTCTATTAATGAATCTTTCTTCTTTGCGTTAGTTTTAAGATATTTGCCAATCTCTTTTATAAATTCTCTTGATGTATAACTTTTAGGCTCTAATTGATCTGCAATTTCCCCGATAGTTCTATCACACATCTGAAGCTCTTCTTCATCAATATAAGTATCATATATTCTATCAACGTAGTTATTTCTTAGCTCTGTATCGTCTTGATATTGTGATCCCTGATAATGTTTGAAACCAAGTGCTTCAAAGAAATCCATATCAATAATTGAAGCTCCAGTAGCTACTATTGCATCTACCATGTTATACTTAACTAAATCTCTATAAATATGCATACATCCTGCAGCAGACGTTGATCCTGCAAGTGTTAAAAATATTGTACAATCTTTATCTTTTATCATTTCATTATAAATATTTGCTGCATTTGCAGTCTCTCTTGAAACGAAAGACATTTTTTCCATTGAAGTGACGATTTTTCTTGCATCAAAAGAAGTTATATCAATATGTTCTACTTCTTTACTAAGTAAATCACTTTTTCTATTACTTGATTGGTTTTTATTGACTGACATTAAGCAACAAGAAACTCTTTATTTGTTTCTTTGTCATACATCGTCATGATTGGATTATCCTCAACTTCGTAAATATCATCTGAGTAAAATCCATTAAAATTAGTTCTAAAAGTTAATCCATACGCTCCAAGCTGTCCTAATTCTATATAGTCGTTTTCTTTGATGTTATTAGGTAAAATAAAAGGACCTTTCATATAATCCATGCTATCACAAGTTGGACCATAGAAATCAAAAGATGTCAATTTCTTAGAGATTACTCTTCCACCAGTTATCATTTTTGATGGGTAAACAATATTGGGAACACCTGCGTCAAACAAAGTTCCATAGGTTCCATCATTTATATAAAGTTTCTGTTTTTTTCTTAAATCAACTCTTACAATTGTTGAGCCACTTTCAGCAACAATTGCTCTTCCAGGTTCACAAATAATTTCTGGAAGTTTATCCAATTTTAAATTACCTAAACCTTTTTTTATTTCATTAAAGTAAGCATCTAAAGATTGAGGAATAAGATCAGGGTAAATAGTAGGAAATCCTCCACCAACATTTATTACATCGGGTATAATTTTAGTTTTTTTAATTATATTACTGATTTCAAATATTCCTTTTGAATAAGATATTGGGTGCATACATTGTGATCCGACATGAAAACTAAGTCCAATTTTTTTAGAATATTGTTTTGTTAACCTGATAAGTCCAGCCGCTTCATTATTAATTGCTCCAAATTTTTTTGATAAATCAATTTCTGCATGCTCATTAGACACTGAAACTCTAACAAATAATTCTAAGTCTTTAGCGTAATTTGTACTTTCTAAAATTTTTATTAATTCATCTTTAGTATCCAAAGAAAAGGTCTTAACATTATACTTAAAATATGCCTCTTTAATACTCTCTCTACTTTTGACCGTATGCATATAAGAACAATTCGCATCTGGACTTATTTTTCTTATAGCCTCTATTTCTCTGATAGATGCTACGTCAAAATGGTTAATGCCACTCTCAACAATAGTTTTAAGAACTAATGGATGTGGGTTGGTTTTTAACGCGTAAAGTATTTTTCCAGGGAAATTTTTTTGAAAGTATTTAGAAGCCAATATTATTGACTCTTTTCTAATACAATAAACAGGTCCTGTCGGTCTCAGTTGATTAACTAATTCCTCAACTGACTTAAATTTTTGCATATCTGCACCTCTAAAAAAAATTTACAAAAAAAACCTGCATATCACGTATGCAAGTTTCATAATTGCAGCATTTATGGGGAAAAAATTAATAATGTAAAGTAAATAATGCTATTGAAATATTAAAATTTACTTCCATATAAGGGCTATGATTAACCAACCAACACTTCAAAAATTAAGTGATTTCCAGGATAAATCGCTTTTGATCGTAGACGATGACAATCCATTTAGACAAAGATTGGCTAGAGCTATGGAAAAAAAAGGTTTTACAGTTACACAAGCTGAAAGTGTAAAAATTGGTATTGAGACCGTTAAATCACAAAGTCCAGCATTTGCTGTTGTAGATCTTAGATTAAATGATGGTAATGGACTAGAGGTAGTAAAAGAAATTCAAAAAGTTAACATTAAAAGTAGAATTATTATGTTAACGGGATATGGCAATATCCCAACAGCAGTTGCTGCAATTAAAGAGGGAGCAATTGATTATATTGCGAAGCCTGCAGATGCAGATGATGTTGAAAAAGCACTTTTGGCTGATCCAAATCAAAAACCAGCTCCTCCAGAAAACCCAATGTCAGCGGATAGAGTAAAATGGGAGCACATACATAGAGTTTTTGAGTTATGTAACAGAAATGTCTCTGAAACCGCAAGAAGACTAAAAATGCATAGAAGAACTCTTCAAAGAATTCTGTCTAAAAGATCTCCTAGATAATTTAGTTTTTTGTAAGTCTTAAAAACACATCTTCGAGATCTCCGTCATCGGTTGAAATATCTTGTATTTTTATATCTTGTTTTTTAATTTCTGAAATTATTGAGTCTATGCTTAATTTACTCTTCTCATATGATAAAACCAACTTGTTTTCGACATTCGATATAACTTTTAATGACTCAAAAGCGTTGTCGATAATATTAGTTTTTTTATCTGTGGTAACATATACAATTTTTGTTTGAATTCTTTCTAAGAGATTTTTAGTGGTGTCCAATGCTACTAACTTTCCTCCACTTAAAATGCCAATCCTATCACACATTTTTTCTGCTTCCTCAAGGTAATGAGTTGTTAGTATTGTTGTTACTCCTTGTTTGTTCAAAGATTTCACATTTTCCCATAATGTATTTCTAAGTTCCACATCAACTCCTGCGGTAGGCTCGTCTAAAACTATAATTGGAGGTTGATGCACCATTGCTTTTGCTACAAGTAATCTCCTCTTCATACCACCAGATAAGGCTCTAGCATAACTGTCAGCTTGTTCCTCTAATGACACCAACTTCAATATAGTATCTGTAATTCTATCTTTTTCTCTAATTCCGTATAGACCTGCTTGAAGCTCTAAAAGTTTTCTGGGACTAAAAAATGGATCAAAGTTTACCTCTTGTGGAACAATCCCAATAGAGGCTCTAACTTGTCTAGGGTTTTTATCTAAGTTAAACCCCCAAACATTTACTTCACCACCAGTTTTTACAACTGATCCACCTAATATGTTTATAAATGTACTCTTTCCAGCTCCATTTGGTCCTAATAGACCAAAAATTTCACCTTCTTTCACCTCTAAGTTTAAATTATTAAGCGCATGAGTTTGTTTAGAACCATTTTTTGAATAAACTTTATTCAAGTTTTTAACAGTTAAAACGTTTTTTTTATTCATATGAGGGCATACATTTATTACATTTATAAAAATTAAGATATCATTACATTATGGTGAAAATTAAAAAAAGTGACCATTTTTACTTAATAGATGGTTCGGGATACATTTTTAGAGCATATTATGCCCTTCCTCCTTTAACTAGAAAAAGTGATGGATTGCCAGTTGGAGCAGTAAGTGGATTTTGTAATATGCTTTTTAAATTATTAGAGGACTCTAAATCAGATGATAACTTAGATAAACCAACACACTTTGCAGTAATATTTGATTCAGCAAGAAAAAATTTTAGAAATGAAATATATTCAGAGTATAAAGGAAATAGATCTGATGCACCTGACGATCTAATTCCTCAATTTGAATACATCAGGAAATCTGTAAAAGCCTTTAATTTACCTTCAATTGAGTTAATCAATTATGAGGCAGACGATTTAATTGCAACATACGTAGAAAAAATTATAGACTTAGGTGCAAAGGTAACAATTGTTTCTTCAGACAAAGATTTAATGCAGCTTTATAAAAAAGGGGTGAGAATTTATGACCCAATGAAGAATAAATTTATAAATCAAGACGATGTCCATAATAAATTTGGAGTTACTCCAGAAAAAGTAATAGATGTACAATCTTTAGCTGGTGATAGCACAGATAACGTGCCTGGTGTACCTGGTATAGGAGTTAAAACTGCTGCTGAATTGATAAATCAATATGGAACTTTAGAAAATTTATTAAAAAATGCATCAAAAATAAAACAAAATAAAAGAAGAGAATCTTTAATAAATAACAAGGACGATGCAATTATTAGCAAAAAATTAGTTACTTTAAAAAAAAATGTACCTGTAAAAAATAAAATTGAAGAATTCATACTTAAAAGTGTTGATCAAGATAAGCTTTATTCTTTTCTAAGAGAAATGGAATTTAATAGGCTATTAAGTTCTGCTATCTCAAAGTATGGTGGTACAAATAATCCTTTAACTAAAGATATTGACAAAAATTCAGAAAAAACAACAGAAATTAAGAAAAAAAATTATCAATTAATTAAAAATGAGAAGGAAATTGAAGATTGGATGAAACAATCTGAGGAAATAGGTGAATTTGCAATAGATACTGAAACAACCTCATTAGACCCTCATACAGCAAAGTTAGTAGGTATTTCAATCTCTAACAGAATTGGAAATGCATGTTACATTCCATTAAATCACGTTAGTGGAAACAATCTTGACGAAAAAAAAGTCTTAAGTATTTTAAAGAATTATTTAGAGGATGAGAGCATTAAAAAAGTAGGACAAAATATTAAGTTTGATTTTATTGTCTTTTATCACCGTGGAGTCACTTTGAATTCCATGGAAGATACTATGCTTATGTCTTACACACTAGATGCTGGTAAAAATAGGCATAATATGGATACTCTTTCAGAGATCCATCTAGGTCATAAAACTATTAAATTTAAAGATTTAGTGGGTACGGGAAAAAAACAACTTAATTTTTCTGAAGTGGACATATCTGAAGCTAAAGATTATGCGGCTGAAGATGCAGATATTACATTTAGATTGTACAAAATTTTTTTAAAATCACTAAAAGCAGAGAAATTATTGAATATTTATGAGTTATTTGAAAAACCATTAATTAAAATACTAGCAGAGATGGAGATAAAAGGTATTAAACTTGATAAATCTTCACTCAACAAACTTTCTTCAAAATTTTCAAATAAAATCGAAAAATTAGAAAAATCTATTTTTAAGATTTCAAAGAAAACATTTAACATTGGATCAACTAAGCAACTTGGTGAAATAATGTACAACGATTTGAAAATAGCAGCTTTAAAAAAAACAAAGAAAGGAAGTTTTGCTACTAGTGCTTCAGTTTTAGAGGACCTAGCTTTTAAAGGTTATGAATTTCCAAAACTCATCTTGGAATGGAGGCAAATTAGTAAACTTAAAAATACTTACTCAGATGCATTGCCAGAACATATAAATCAAAATACTAAAAGAGTTCATACATCTTTTTTGTTAGCAGCTACTTCAACAGGTAGACTTGCATCTAGTGATCCAAATTTACAAAATATTCCAATAAAATCAGATGATGGTAAAGATATAAGAAAAGCCTTTATTTCTGAAAAAAATAATAAATTGATTTCAGCAGACTACAACCAAGTTGAAATGAGAATTTTGGCAGATCTAGCAGATGTAAAACAGTTGAAAAAGGCGTTTTTAAATAATGAGGATATTCATACTTTGACAGCTAGTCAGGTTTTTGGAAAAGAAATTAATAAAATTGACTCTGAAACAAGAAGAAAAGCGAAAGCAATCAACTTTGGGATTATTTATGGCATATCACAATATGGTTTAGCCAAACAAATCAATGTTTCAAATAATGAAGCAGAAGAATTTTTAAATTCTTACTTTAAAAAATTCCCAGAAATAAAAGATTATATGAAAGCTACTGTGAATTTTTGTAGAAAAAGTGGTTATGTAAGCAACATATTTGGAAGAAAAACCCATCTAACAGGAATTAATGATAAAAATTTTAATGTAAGAAATTTTCAGGAAAGGGCAGCGATAAATGCTCCAATTCAAGGGTCAGCATCAGAGATAATGAGACTAGCAATGATCAGGATAAATAAAGAAATCTCTAATAATAAAAATAATAGTCTTAAAATGTTGTTACAAATACACGATGAACTTATTTTTGAAGAAAGATCAAAAGAAACAAAAAAAAGTACTAAATTAATTAAGGATTTGATGTTGAGTGTGAAAGACAGTGAACTTCACTCATTTTCAATACCTCTTTTAGTCGATGTAAATATTGGGGAGAATTGGGGCGATCTTCATTGAAAACAAACAATTGCCCTAATCTGAACAATTTAGTATTTTTATTCTAATTTATGTCACAAACAATTGCGTTAGTAGATGATGATCGAAATTTATTAACATCTGTACAGATGGCCTTAGAAAAGGAAGGTTTCAAAGTTCAAACTTATATTGATGGTGAAAATGCTCTTGTTGGATTGTCAAGAACACCACCAGATCTTGCTGTGATTGATATTAAAATGCCAAGAATGGATGGTGAAGAACTTCTAAGAAAACTTAGAAAGAAAACCTCTATGCCAGTTATTTTTTTAACCTCTAAAGATGAAGTAACTGACGAGGTTAGCGGTTTAAAACTCGGCGCAGATGACTTTGTCGGTAAAACTGGAGGGTTCTCAACTAAAGTTTTAGTTGAAAGAATCAAGGTTCAGTTAAGAAAAAAGGATAAAGATACCAACATTGAAGAAAATAAAAATGTAATATCTCATGGTAAGTTAAAATTAGATCCTTCCCAACTCGAATGTGAGTGGGATGGTAAACAATTACCCGATAAACTGACTACAACAGAGTTTAAAATTGTTGAGGAACTAGCAAAAAGACCAGGAATAATTAAAGAGAGGGCCTTACTTATGGATGTAGCTTATCGAGAAGACACAGATATAGAAGATAGGACTATTGATAGTCATGTTAAAAGAATAAGAAAAAAATTTAAAAAGGTAGATACTGAATTTTCAGCAATTGAAACAAGATATGGAAGTGGATATAGATGGAATGTTAAATAATAATTATGGGAAAAATACTAAAAAATCTCTCTATATTACAAAAATTCTTATTTATTAATCTAGTAGTCTTCATATTTATAATAATAATCACGTTTTTTTACTTAAGTGCTATTAAAAAAAATTTGATTAATGAGAAACAAAAAAATCATACAAATATAATAACTCAAACAATATTTAATCTTGAAAAATCAAATATAAAATTAAATCAGTATGGAATTAGCGAATTTTTATTTTCTAAAAAATCTCGATTTCCATACTTTGAAAAACTAGATAGAGTAATATTTTTTGATGATAAATCAAATTGGATTGGTGATACTAGATCAATTCCATCATCAACATTATTAATTGAAGAATTAACTGAAGAGTCAGATGAGAAAAATTTTAATAATAAAAAAAATAAAAATGAAACAATCTTTGATGAAGATCTTAATAAATACCATTTATCAGGATCTGAAAAATTATTGACTAATTTTAAACAAATCCAAGGACAGTTTTTTGTTTTTAGTATTAAAAGTATTAATAATTTAAATAACAAGGGTTATATTCTTATATCTGAAAATGCTGATAATATAATAGCACAGATTGAGGAAAGAGAGAACTTTATCATTAGAACAGCTCTTGTAGTACTTTTGGTCATCATTATTTTTTCATATGTGTTAAATAGATATTTTTTAAAACCTATTAAAAATTTAGTTACTTATACAAAAATCATAAAAGATAAAAGTAACGAAAAAACAGATATAGAAAGTGTTAAGACAAGAAATGATGAATTAGGTATATTATCAAAATCACTTGATGAAATGACTAGTGAATTGAATAAAAGAATTGCAACAGCTGAAAATTATTCAACAGACCTACTTCATGAAATTAGAAATCCCCTTGCTTCATTGAAAAGTGCATCTGAGATAATTTCAGAAACAGAAGATAAAATTAAAAGAAAAAAACTAATTAATATCGTCTCCCATGATGTTGAGAGAATAGAAAGATTAATTACTGATTATTCTCAAATGCTGAAAGATGAAGCAGTGATTTCCACAGAAACAATGCAAAAGATTGATATTAAGGATATTGCAAAATCTGTGGTTGACGATTTTAACAATATTTATAATTCAAAGAGAAAAATACAAATAAGATTAAAGTCCAATGGATCTGAGAATTATTTTATACTTGGTATAAACAATAGGATAGAGCAAATAATTGCAAATTTACTTGAAAACTCAATTTCTTTTAGCGATGAGAATCAGGAAATTATAGTAGAGGTCAGTAAAGACAAAGAAGGTAAGCCTAGAATTGTAGTAATTGACGAGGGGACAGGTTTTAGTGAGAAGGATACCACTAAAATTTTCAATAGATTTTACAGTAATAGACCTAAAAATTTTGGAGAACACTCAGGCTTAGGTCTAAATATAGTGAAAAACTTAGTTGAATTGCATAAAGGACAAATTAAAGCTGAAAATAATAAAGAGAGAGGTGCAAAAGTTGAAATTATTTTCCCGGCGACCCAATGAAAAGTTGATTAATATAAATAAAGTTGCTAAAAGCCCTACCTTATGACAGATTATAAAGTAAAAGATATCAACGAAGCTGAATTTGGAAGAAAAGAAATCTCTTTAGCAGAGACCGAAATGCCAGGACTAATGGCAGTAAGAGCCGAGTATAAAGGCAAAAATCCACTTAAAGGTGCAAAAATTTTAGGTTGTCTTCACATGACAATTCAAACAGCAGTTTTGATTGAAACTCTTGTTGATTTAGGTGCAGAATGTAGATGGTCTTCATGCAATATATTTTCAACACAAGATCATGCAGCAGCAGCAATCGCAAAAGCTGGTATCCCAGTATTTGCATGGAAGGGTGAGACAGAGGAAGAATATTGGTGGTGTGTAAAACAGACTATAGAGGGTAAAAAAGACTGGATCCCTAACATGATATTAGATGATGGTGGAGATCTTACTGCTCTTATGCATAAAGATTACAAAGATTTATTAAAAGGTGTAAAAGGTTTGAGTGAAGAAACAACAACAGGTGTTTTAGCACTTAAAAAAATGGAAGAACAAGGTCAATTGTTAGTACCAGCAATTAATGTAAACGACTCAGTTACAAAATCAAAATTTGATAATTTATACGGATGTAGGGAAAGTTTAGTTGATGGAATTAAAAGAGCTACAGATGTAATGATGTCAGGAAAAGTTGCAATTGTTGCAGGCTTTGGTGATGTTGGGAAAGGTAGCGCAGCATCTTTAAGACAAAGTGGAGCGAGAGTTTTAGTTACTGAAACTGATCCTATCTGTGCATTACAAGCTGCTATGGAAGGTTACGAAGTAGTTTTAATGGATGAAATGATTGGTCAAGCAGATATTGTTGTAACTGCAACTGGAAATAAAGACGTAGTAACGGCAGACCATATGAGAGCTATGAAAGACAGATCTATTTTATGCAATATTGGACACTTTGATAACGAAATTCAAGTTGAAGCTTTGAAAAATTATAAATGGGATGAAGTAAAACCACAAGTACATGAAATAACATTCCCAGATGACAAAAGATTAATATTGTTAGCTGAAGGAAGACTTGTAAATTTAGGTTGTGGAACAGGTCACCCAAGCTTTGTAATGAGTGCATCATTTACCAATCAGGTTATTGCACAAATTGAGCTTTGGAACAATTCAGATAACTATGAAAATAAAGTTTATGTACTTCCTAAACACTTAGACGAAAAAGTGGCAAGACTTCACTTAGATAAGGTTGGTGCAAAATTAACACCATTATCAAAAGAGCAAGCTGACTATATAAGCGTAACACCAGAGGGACCATACAAGCCTCATGCTTATCGCTACTAGAAGCGGCAAAATAAATATTTCTAAAGAAAAAGATACAAAACTTGTAGCTGAAAAACTTTGTAAACTTATCAATGTAGGAGATTTCATACTTTTAACTGGCAATTTAGGTGTAGGAAAAACTACGTTCATTAAATACATTATAAATTCATTTCAAAGAATAAATAGACAGAAAATATCAGAGGTTCCTAGTCCTACTTTTAATATTACAAACGAATATCAGATAAAAAAAATTTCAATAAAACACTATGATTTATACAGAATTAAAAATCAAAAAGAGCTTAATAACTTAGGTATCCAAGAAGATTTAAAAAAACAAATAACCCTAATTGAATGGCCAGAAATTATAAAAAAACTAAAAATTAAAAATAGTATTAGCTTAATATTTAAATATAATAAGAGCTATACTGAGCGTTATCTTACAATAATTTCAAAAAACAAAAAAATAATTAATGAATTTAAATAAATTGAAAAAACTAACTGGAGATGCATCATTTAGAAATTTTTATAGAGGAAAAAAAAATATTATTGTTCATTGTAAAAAAAATAAAAAAAGTAATTTGTTAGAATATGATGCTATTAATAAAATATTAATAAAAAAAAATATTATAGCTCCTAAATTAATATCTCAGAATTACAAAAATAACTATATTGAGATTGAAGATTTTGGGGATTTAACGGTTTTTAAAAAATTTCAAAAAAAATCAATAAATAAAAAAATTTACTATAAAAAAATTTTAGATTTATTGATCAAAATTAAAAACATAAAAGCTAAGTATCAAAAAACGTTTTTAAAAACTAATTATAAAGTTCCAGACTATTCATTAAAAAAATTATTAGATGAGTGTAATTTATTCCTAGATTGGTATTTGCCAAAATATATTAAAAGAGAAAAAAATAAAATTTTAAATGTCAAATTTAATAAGATATTTAAAAAATTACTAAATAATATTTATTATAAAAATAAAGTTTTTGTACATCGAGATTTTCATATATCTAATATAATGATAACTAAAAAAGGTTTAGGACTGATAGACAGTCAAGATGCTGTCTATGGTAATATTGCATATGATTTAGCTTCTCTTATCGACGATGTTAGGTTTAAAACAGATAAAAAGATTAAAAATTTTATTTTTAATGAGTTTATAAAAAAGAATAAACACTTAGACCCTGAGAAGTTTAAAAATGACTTTGAAATTCTGTCTGTATTAAGGAATTTAAAAATAATTGGCATATTTACTAGATTATCTGTGAGAGATAAAAAAAATAAATACCTTAAACTTATACCTCACGCATGGGAGTTGATAGAATACAGAACTTTGAATAACCCAATATTCAAAGACTTAAATTACATTTTAACTAAAAACTTTGATAGAAAAATTAGAAAATTATATGAAAATTAAAACTGCCCTTATACTTTGCGCTGGATTTGGTAAGAGAGTACAACCAATAACAGATAGTTTGCCCAAGCCATTAATAGTTTATAAAGATGAAACTTTATTAGAAAATACAATTAATTTTCTTATAAAAATAAAAATTAAAAAAATTAAAATTAATGTTTTTTATTTAAAAGAAAAGATTATTGATTTTATTAATAGTAAAAATTTTCCAATAAACATCGAAATTGTAGATGATGGTGAAACAATTTTAGGAACAGGGGGTGGTACTTTAAGTCTAATTAAAAAATCTAATGAGGATGATGTTCTAATAATCAATCCAGATACAATTTGGGATGACAATTACGTCAAATCAATTTTCGAAATGGAGAAAATTTACTTTGAAAAAAAAATAAAAAATATCTTATTAATTGTAAATAACTTGACATGTTTCGATAAAAGATTTAATGGAGATTTCGAGGTAAAAAATAATATCCTTCTGAAAGAAAAAATAAATAATTTTAAATATACCGGATGTCAAATATTTAATAAGGAATTAATATCACACAAACAATTAAATTATTTTCCTATATCTGAAATATGGGATGAACTTTTAAGAGAAAGTAAACTTTATGGTTATGAGTATAAAGGTGAATTTAAGCATTTAACTGATTTTGAAATATACGAAAAATTATTTATTTAGAAAACCAAAAGATCTTTTGCTCTATCCTTATCTAAATACTTTGCATTCTTAATCTTTCCTTTTTCAGATACAATCAATAGAGGATTGCCAGTTGGTATTTCCAAACTCGAAATATTTTCATTATCTAAATTAAATATATATTTACATAATGACCTAATTGAATTTCCATGAGCCGATACAATAATATTTTTATCTAGTTTAGGTTCAATATTTTTTTTATAAAAAGGTATTACTCTTTCATATGTATTTTTTAATGATTCTGTATCTGGAATTTTATCTTTTGGAACATTTTTATATATATCAATATTCAAAGGATGATATGGGCTAGTTTTTTTTAGTGGCTCAGGTGGGTTATCCCAAGATCTTCTAAAAGTATGAATTTTTTCTTCTCCATAAAGTTTTTTCATTTCATCTTTATTTAAACCTGTTAAGGCTCCGTAGTGTCTCTCATTTAGTTCCCAGGCATTAACAATATTTTGATCTTTAATTCTCATAGTATTGAGGATTAAATTAAGTGTTTCGATCGATCTAGTCTGTAAGGATGTATAAAAATAAGATAATTCAAGGTTTAATTCCTTAATTAATTCTCCTGCCTTACAAGCTTCGAGCTTGCCCTTAGCAGCTAAACCTACATCTACCCAGCCAGTAAAACGGTTTTCTAGGTTCCATTCGCTTTGTCCGTGTCTAACAAGTATTAAATTATTCATAAATTTAACACAAATATAAATTAAATTAGATTGACATAAAGCTAAATCTTTTTATTTTATTAAAATGAGTTCATTTGAAGATAGAAAAAAAAGTTTTGAAAAGAAATTTGCCCACGATCAAGAGCTTCAATTCAAAGTTAGTGCTAGAAGAAATAAATATTTAGGTGAATGGGTATCTCAAATATTAAGTTATAATCCAGATCAAGAAAAAGATTATATTCAATCAGTAATAAAAGCAGATTTTGCTGAAGCAGGAGATCAAGACGTTTTTCGAAAAATTAAAGAGGATTTGAGAGAAAAAAATGTGTCAGATGAAGATCTACGAAAAAAAATGGACGAATTAAATGAAAAAGCAAAAACTGATTTTAATTAGTTTTTTTTTCCTCTTTTTTAATATTAATCCCTTATTATCTTCAGAACAAAATTATTTATTAATTTCAGGTAAACCCAAAATTACAGATGGTGACACAATTAAGATAAATAATAAAAAAATTCGCTTTGGTGGAATTGATGCTCCTGAAAATTTTTTTTTTGGAAAAAAACAATCATGTGTTTTGAATAATGTTGAAATTCTATGTGGGAAGTTATCTAAAGATAAGCTCATTGAAAAAATTGGAAATCAGATTGTTAATTGTAAAATAGAAAAAAATAAAGATCAATATAGCAGATTAATAGGTGAATGTTTTTTAAAAAATGAAAGCCTATCAGTTTTCATGGTAAAGAATGGTTATGCATTTGATTATCCTAAATACTCAAACGGTAAATTTAAAAAATATCAAGTTTTTGCAAAAAAATTTTCTTTGGGCTTATGGCAAATGCAATTTGAATATCCTTGGATATGGAGAAAAAAAAATAGATAATAATGAAAATGATTCGAAATAAAAATATATATTTATTTTTAATTTTTATTTTATTTTCTAGCTGCTCCTCAATTCCTAAAAATACTGCAGATGGCTGTTCAATATTTTCTGAAAGATATCTTTGGTACAAACATGCAAAAAAAACTGAACAAAAATGGGGCACACCTATTTATCTGCAACTTGCTATAATTAAAATTGAGTCAGATTTTGATTGGTTGGCAAAACCACCTAGACAAAAATTATTTAAGGTTATTCCTTATAAAAGACCATCAAGTTCTTTTGGTTATTCTCAAGCAATAAGAGGAACCTGGAAACAATACAAAGACGAAACAGGGAATAAGTATGCTACTAGGACAAGATTTAAAGATAGTGTAGATTTTATTGGGTGGTACACAAACAAAACAGAAAAGATCCTAAAAATCCCAAAAAATGACGCATTTAAGCAGTATGTTGCTTATCATGAAGGTTGGGGAAATTACAAAAATTATAAAAAGAACCAAAAAATTATTCTTTTAGCAAAAAAAGTTGAAAATCAATCTAAGAAATACAAGGAACAGCTTAATAATTGTCGAAAGTCACTTACTACTAAAAAATATATTATATTTTAGTTTAATTGTTTTTTAAGCTCTATATCAACTGCATCAATTCTCTTAGTATTTTTTGCTAGAGTTAAATACATTGTTGGAGTTACATATAATGTGAAAAAGGTAGAAATTATCATTCCACCAAGTATAGTTGCACCTACAGCAAGTCTTGAACCTTCCCCAGCACCTGGACCAATATTTCCAATTACTAAAGGCAACATCGCAATCATTGTGCTCAGAGATGTCATTATAATTGGTCTAAATCTTAAACTGCAGGCTTCTTTTACAGCTTTTTCAATTTCTTTACCTTTAGTTCTCAATTGATTTGCATAATCAACTATAAGAATACTATTTTTTGTTGAAATACCAATTAGTATTACTAAAGCGATTTGTGAAAATATATTTATTGATGAATTTAAAAATAGAATAAATATTAATCCTCCAAATACCGCGAGTGGAACAGTCAAAATAATTATAAATGGGTGTATAAATGAATTAAAAGTAGCTGACATAACAAGATAAGCTGTTAACAATGCTAGAGCAAATATAATATAAAGTTCATTACTTGTTTCTTTTAATTCTTCAGATTTTCCTTTCCAGGTAATTTGTTTATCTGGAGCAACATTAGTCATCGTTTCCTCTAAATACTTTATCGCCTCAGCTAAAGTATAACCTTCACTTATGTTAGCTGATATTGTTACAGCACGTTGTCTGTTATATCTTGACAACTTACTTGCTGTTCCCTTCTCATTAAATTCAACAAGATTAGATAGAGAGACTAAATTACCTGTTTTTTCTGATCGAACAAATATTTTACTTAAACTTTCTTTATTTTTTCTATCTTCTAAATATTGTTGTAAAATAATAGGGTATTCTTTTCCAAGTTTATTAAATTTTGTAACTGTCTTACCCCCATACAAAGTTTCTAGTGTTTGACCAATTGCTTCAGTTGATATTCCTAAGTCTTTTGCTTTATTTTTGTTAATTTTTATATTTACTTCAGGTTTATTTCTTGTGTAGTCAGATTCAAGTCTTGATAAATTTCTGTTCTTTCTTAACATTCTAATAACTTGAGATTGTATTTGCTCTAGCTCTTCATATGTATTTCCATAAATAACCATTTGAACAGGCTTATTGTAACTAGAAACTCTTATGGACTGTGGAGAAATAGGAAAAGCTAGTGTTTGGGGAACTGTAACTATTTTTCCAATTGCTTGTCTCATTATTGTTTGAGAATTCTGTTTTCTATTTTTCCAATTATCTAAAAGTGAAATTATTAAGAAGCTATTTTCAGATCCAAAACCTGGAACTATCATTAAAAATCTGTTGTAAGGACTATTGTCTCCATCTAGCAGTGGAATAAGTCTTTTTTCAACGTCTTCTGCCCTTTTTTGAGTATATTGGAATGAGCTTCCCTCATCAGTAAATCCTATAACTAAGTAAACACCACGATCTTCTAATGGCAATAACTCTTTTTTTGTATAATTGTACAAAGCTCCAGATGCAACTACGATAAAAATTATAAATGTTATTATTGTTTTCTTCTTATTCATCCAAAATCCCAATGTCTCAGTGTAAAATTTTGAAAAACCTTGAAAAAATTTATCAAATCCTCTTGTCAAGAAATTAGACTTTTTCTTTTTATCAAGAAATTTACTACCTAGCATTGGCGAAAGTGTTAGAGCAACAAATGATGAGACTACAATTGCAAATGATAGCGCTATTGCAGTTTCTTTAAATAATGTTCCAGCAATACCTTCAATAAAAATTAAAGGTAAAAATACTGCAACTAAAATAAGAGTTGTTGCAATAATTGCAAATGTAATTTGTTTAGAGCCTTTATAAGCTGCTACAAGCGGTGTCTCACCATTTTCAATTCTTCTATATATCGCATCAGTCATAATGACCGAGTCATCAGTAATAATTCCAATTGCTAATATAAAACTTAATAAGACAAATATATTAATTGATAAATCAAATATATATAAACCTAAGAAAGTTGCAATCAGACTTACTGGTAAAGCTATTGCAGGAACAATAACTGCTTTTAAGTTTCCTAAAAATAAATAAATTATTATCACTACAAGTATAAAAGCTATGACTAAAGTTTTATAAACTTCATTTATTGCTTCACCAATATAAGTGGCTCTATTAAAAGCTATTTCTAAATTTAAATCAGCTGGTAAAGTTTTTTTTATTTCTATAATTTTTTTTTCAACTTCTTTTGATAATTCAACAGTTGAGGCTCCACTTCTTGCATAAATACCTATTCCCATAGTTTTTAAATTTAGTGCTCCTTTGCTCTGAGCTCTAAATAAAACTTTCTCTGTGACAGGGCCTAATTCTAAATTTGCAATATCCGATAGTCTTACTATATTGTCTTTAGCCTTCTTAATTGGTAGCTCCTTTAGTTTTTCTAAGTCATTGTATGATTTATCAATGTTGATCGTTAAATCTATATTTTCAGCTTCAAGTGTACCTGCTGGTAATCTAACATTTTCATTTCTTAATGATCTCTCTACTTCTTGTATAGTTAAATTATTTGCAGCTAATTTGATTGGATCTATCCACACTCTTATACTCTGTTCCCTAAGGCCACCTGTTCTTATTCGGCCAACATTTTTAATACTGGAAAACTGATCAACTAAATATCTTTCTGCATAATCTCCCAACTCAAGATCACTCCAAGTTTCTGAGGACAAAGCTAGCCACATAGTAGTTGTAAAACCCGCTGATTGCTTAAGTATTCTTGGTGCCTCAGATTCTGCGGGAAGTCTTCCAACAACTCGAGCAATTCTTTCCCTTACATCATTAGCTGCATTGTCAAGGTCAATAGCAGTGTCAAATTCAATATTTATTGTGCTTTTCCCATTTTCTGATTTAGCATCTATATTTTTTATTCCCTCTGCTCCACCTATGACTTCTTCAATTACTTGTGTTACCTCTTCATCAACAATCGGAGCTGAGGCTGAAGCATATTTTACCTGAACCTGAACCACAGGTGGTTGTAGACCTGATGGAAGTTCTCTTACTGGTAATTTTGAAAAAACAAAAGTTCCAAATACAACAAGTATTAATGATAATACCCATGAAAGTGCTGGTCTTCTAATACTAACATCAGTTAAATACATTTAATTATTTACTTTTATTCTCTTTTTTACCCCAGCTAGACTCATTTTTTTTTTCACCATCTTTAATGGGTTTAATTTTTCCATTTGGTCTTACTTTTTTTAATCCTTCAGCAACAACTATGTCACCCTCTTTTAAACCAGATTCCACTTCTAGATATCCTTTGTTTCTGTTGCCAACTTTAACTTCAACTCTGTTAGTTATATTCTCTTTATCTACTTTATAAATATAAACTTTATTACCTTCCAGGATTACACTTGTATCTGGTATACCTAACGAAATTCTTTCATTATATTTAATTGTTACCTCCATTAAAGCACCAGGCAAAATCTCAGAATTCGTATTTTGCATTTTAACTCTAAGTCTTAAAGATCTATTACTAACATCAATTTTGCTGGCCAAAGAATCTACTATACCTTTATATATTTTATCCTTATTTCCAGAAAATTTTATATCAACACCTAGTCCTTTTTCTACAAATGGTGCAAATACTTCTGGAACATCAACATCAATAAATAAAAAAGATGCATCCTCTATATCAATTACAACAGAACTTTCTGAAACATTAATATCATCAGAAAAGTTTCTTTTACCAATTACTCCATCGAATGGTGCTATTATAGTTCTATTTTTTAATTTTGCGATAACATCACCAGACTTAACTTTGGTATTATATTTGATTTCTTCTAGAATTTCGTATTTTTCAATATTGTATGACTGTGTTTTAATTGGAACCGCTGTTCCAAAGGTTTCAATAATATTTTGAAACTTTCTTTGCTCAACTGTTTTAACTATAATACCCGGTGGTGGTCTTTTGCTAAATTTTTTTTTAAAGTGGTTTCCAATCATTGTTCGTGCAATAATTACACCTGCAATAATTAGAAAAAAAATTACTATTATTGATGTTATTTTAGTAGATCTTTTCATTTTTATATTCTTCCATATTCAGCCCATGAACCATCATAAACTGTAGGAGAATATGTATTATTTACTAGGGAATATGCAAGACCTAAAACACATGCTGTTATACCAGATCCACATGAAAAAACTCTTTTATCATCATTTAAATCAATAATTTCGCTGAACTTTTTTGAGATCTCACTTACCCCTTTAAAAGTGTTGTCTGAGCTATTTATAATTTCTTTAAATGGAAGACATACAGAGTTTGGAATAGATCCACTTCTCACATTCTTCCTGGGATCTGGAACACTTCCATTAAATCTTTCCTTACTTCTAGCGTCGATTACTGTAAAATTTTTTTTTTCAATATTTTCATTTATTTCAAAAATACTTTTTACCATATTTTTATTTTCTGTTGCTCTGTAGGTTGAATTATTTAAAATTGTCTTTTCACTTGTTGTTTTCCTATTTTCAATTAACCATTTTTTTAAACCACCATCTAAAACACTCACTAAGTGTTTATCATGACCAAAATAAATAAAGTTATACCAACCTCTACATGAACTTAGAACATCAGAGTTATCATAAATTACAATTCTATCGGTATTTGATATGCCCATTGAAGATACTATCTCTTCCCATTTTTCTTTTGTAGGTAGCATGTGGGGTAAATCTGTGCTTTGATCTGAGTTTTTATCTAAATCGAAAAAAATTGCTTCTGCAATATGATTTTTCATGTATTCCTCTCTAGGATTTCTGTCAATTCCTGGCATATGCCACGAACAGTCAATTATTTTTACTGCTCTTAGATTCTTTTCCAACCAATCTGATGATACAAGCGACATTCTATCTTTTTTCTAAATACTTTTGATGATACTCTTCAGCAGTACAGTAATTTTTCAACTCAGATAGCTTAGTTACAACCTTTCCAGATAATTTTTTATTTACATCATCAATCGCTTTTTGAGCAATATTTTTTTGTTCATCATTTAGGTAGAATATCTCACTTCTGTATTGTGTTCCAAAATCAGGACCTTGAGAATTTAGTGTAGTTGGATCATGAAATTCAAAAAATTTCTTAATTATTTGCTCGTATGTAATAATTTTAGGATCAAATTCTAATTTTACAGCTTCTGCATGATTAGTTGTTCCTGTACAAACTTCTCTATAATTTGTATTTGGACTGTTTCCTCCACAATATCCAACCTCAGTTCTGTAGATACCATCTAATTGTCCATATTTTTTTTCTGGACCCCAGAAACATCCCAAAGCTAAAACTGCTATTTCCATAGATTAATGTTACAATAATAATATAATCTAATCCATGTTATCTAGAAATCAATTAGGCTTTTTGTACATGTTTTTGTCTGTGTGTGCATTTTCAATGATGGATGTACTTGTTAAGTGGTCTGATAATTATCCTGTTGGTGAAGTTCTTTTTTTTAGAGGAATTTGTGGACTAATACCTATATTTTTTTTAATACCAAAAAAAAATTACTCAAATTTTTATAAAACAGATCGACCTAAATTACATTTCTTTAGATGTGCTGCGGGATTAATGGCAATAGTATCAGTATTTATTGCACTAAGAAATTTACCACTTGCAACTGTAGTAGGTATTTCTTTTGCAGCACCGATTTTTGCAACAATTTTATCTATTTATTTTTTGTCAGAAAAAATCGGTAAGTATCGTTGGTTAGCAGTTTTAATTGGTTTTCTTGGAGTAATTATTATTACACAACCAGGTATTTCTAATTTAAATTTTTATTATATTTATCCAATAATTTTTTGTTTAGGAATGTCATATGTAGCAATTGCTATCAGGCAGTTATCTACATCTGAACCAGTTTGGCTTATTTCTTTTTATTTTTCAGTAGCGATATCTATTTTAGGTTTATTTACAATTCCATTTGGATGGGTAATGCCTTCATTAATAGATTTTATTCTTTTGTGTATGATTGGTTTGCTTGGAGGCATTGCTAATTTACTACTTGGACAATCTTATAAACTTTCAGAAGTTTCTTTAGTTACTCCGCTCAAGTATTTAAGCCTAGTATTTGCAATTGTATTTGGTTATCTTATTTGGAATGAAATACCATCTTATAAAACTTTATTGGGATCATTGCTTGTAGTGTTATCCTCATTAATTATATTTAGAAGAGAAATCTATTTGAAAAAACCAAACTTAATTTTTAAAAATGAGTAAACCTCCGATTTATTGGTCAAAGGCAGTAAAGTATCTTTCTAAAGATAAGATAATGAATAAACTTATTTCTAAATACAAAGATAAAACCTTAACAACAAGAAAAGATATTTTTTTATCACTATGTAAAAGTATAATAGGACAACAAATAAGTGTTGCAGCGGCAAATTCTGTATTTTTAAAGTTTAAAAAAGAATGTAAAGGAAAAATAAATCCAAAAGTAGTAAATGCCATTACCCCTAGTCGGTTGAAAAAATGTGGTTTAAGTAGACAAAAAGTTAGAGGAATTAAAGAGTTGGCAAAAAAATTTGTAAATAAAACATTTAATCCAAGAGTTATAAAAAAAATGGGAGACGAGGAGGCAATTCTTTATTTATCTGAGTTAAGACAAATAGGCAGATGGTCTGCAGAGATGATATTACTATTTACTTACAATAGATCTAACATATGGCCCGTTCAAGATATTGGTTTACTTAGAGCTATTTCAAACAATTATAGTAAAAGCTATTTACCACCCATGAGCTATGTAAATCGATTGAAAAAAAGGTTTTCTCCGTATTGTTCCGTAGCTACTTGGTATTTATGGCGTTCCATAGACGACGAGCCTATACAATATTAAGTGCCTTCAACTATTTGATGATGTCTTAAAGCATGGCCTTTAATAACGTCTAGTGCTTCCTGATATTCTGGGGAATCATAAAATTCTATTGCTGTGTTGTAATCTCGAAATTCAACTACAGTTGTTCTAGGCGAGTTTATTCCCTCATTTGTTCTACTTTTCCCGCCTCTAATTATAAATATCCCTGAGTATTTATCTGCAGCTATCTTGGCTTTTAGAGCATATTCCTTTAGCTTTTCCTCACTATTAATTTTTTCCCACACACAAACTATGTAACCTTTCATAATTTTCCTTTACTTATCATTATATAATCAAATTTTACTTTATCAAATTTGTTCTTGTTCTACTCCCTCAACAATAAACATTATTCTTTTAGTTGTATCCTCTGCATGAGTCCAAGCAGATTTATATTCAGTTGAATCATGGCATGAAATAGCATCATTGTAAGTTGGAAACTCCCATATTACAGTACGTACAACGTTTGGTCCGCTAAATGACTTTAATTTTCCACCTCTAACTACTGGTTTTCCCCCGTAACTTTTTATAATAGGAACAGCCTTTTCTCCATATTTTTTTAAGTTGTCCTGGCTTGAGATTTCTAAGTATAAACTTATCCAATAAGTTTTCATATTTATCCTTTTTTAATATTTTTATTTATGATACCAAATTTTTATGGCTGATAAATTAATAATTTCTTATGAAGAATATAAAAAGGTTGTCGAAAAACTTGCTTTAGAAATTGAACAAAAATATAAGCCAACAGTATTAGTGGGTATCATGAGAGGTGCAGCTCCAATTATAGATATTTTATCTAGAATTTTTAAATTACCTACCGCTTATGTTGTAATTCAAAGTTACTCCGGTGATACAGTTCAAGATAAACAAGGGGAGATAATATTTGCAAGAGATATAAGTGCAATTGCAACTAACGAAGATTTTAAAAAAGTACTTTTAGTAGATGATCTATCAGACACCGGACTTACCTTAAATAAAAGTATAGAGTGGCTTAAAGAATATGAGCCTGTTAAGGACCACATAAGTGAAATTAAAACAGCGTGTCTTTGGAAAAAAAAATCTTCCACTTTTACGCCTGATTTCTGTCCGATTTTATTAGATAATGATCCATGGATTGTTCAACCATCAGAGTATTATGATGAAATTGATATAGATGGTTTGAAAAAAAAGTATTCTAAATAAAAAAAGGCCAGACTAAGCTGGCCTTTAATTTAAATCTTTTGATAAAATTTCTTACTGTGGAATGTCTCCTTCTACTCCTTTAACGTAAACATTCATTCCGGCTAGCATTCCATCGTCTGCTACTGCACCTTCGGCTACAAGAATATTTCCTTTTTGATCATAAATTGGACCGGTAAATGAGTGAGCTTTTCCTGAAGCTAAGTCTTTTTGAAGTTGCTCTACTTCTTTTACTAAATCATCGCCCATTACAGAATTGTATGGAGCCATTGCTACCATTCCTTCTTTTAACCCATGCCAAGTATCTTGTTGTTTCCAAGTACCATCTCTTGCTGCAATTGATCTTTCCACATAGTAAGGCGCCCAATCATCAATAATTGACGTTAATATAGATTTTGGAGCAAATCTTTGCATGTCACTTGCTTGACCAAAAGACCAAACTCCTGCTTTTTCTGCAACTTGTACCGGAGCAGTACTGTCAGTATGTTGCATAATTATATCTGCACCTTGATCAATCAAAGCTTGAGCTGCTTCAGATTCTTTTCCTGGATCATACCAAGTAAAAACCCAAACAATTTTTGTTTTGATGTCTGGATTAACCTTTTGAGCGGCTAATGTCATTGCATTAATTCCTCTTATAACCTCAGGAATTGGAAAAGAAGCAATGTATCCGATTATATTTGTCTTTGTCATCTTTCCAGCCATATGTCCTAATAAAGTTCTACCTTCATAAAACCTTGCAGAATATGTAGCAACATTTGAATGCTCTCTTTTGTACCCAGTTGCATGTTCAAATTTTACATTTGGAAAATCCTTAGCAACCTTGTTTGTTGGATCCATATATCCAAAGCTAGTAGTGAATATGAGATCATGACCAGATTGAGCCAGTTGTCTTATCACTCTTTCAGCATCCGCACCTTCAGGTACGCTTTCTACATAAGTTGTTTTTATTCCAGCTGCTTCTACTGCTTTTCTTCCTTCGTCATGTTGGTATGTCCATCCATGGTCTCCAGTTGGACCAACATAAACAAAACCAACTTTAAATTCTGCATTTGCATTTAAGCTAAAGCCAAGCAAAAATAATGCAGAAATTAAACTTCTTAAAAATAGTTTATACATTTGATTTCCCCTTTAAATTTAATTTTGTGATACTACAAACTAGTCAATATTCTAATAAAAAAAAATATTTATTTTGGAATAGCTAACATCACTTTTCCTTATAGAAGATTTGTCCCAGCGAAGTTGGTGTATTAAGTTTTATTTTTCTACTATCACGAGAAATTACAACTAAAACTATTATTGTCATGATGTAAGGTAATGCACTTAATAATTGAACTGGAATTCTTAAGCCCACTGCCTGCATATGCAATTGTAAAATTGTAATTCCACCAAATATTAATGCACCTATAAGAACTTTAATTGGACTCCATGTTGCAAAAACTACTAAAGCTAGCGCAATCCATCCTCTGCCTCCTGTCATATTCTCAATCCATTGAGGAGTGTATATTAATGACAGATATGCGCCTGCCAATCCACACATGGCACCTCCATAAAGAATGCAACTATATCTTACTAATGTAACATTAATCCCTTGATTAGAGGCGGAAGTTGGAGAGTCTCCAACAGCCCTGATAATCAAACCAGTTTTAGTCTTCTTTAAAAAATAATTTGTAAAAAAAGGTAATCCAAATGCAAAATATAATATAATTGAGTGACCAAAGAATACTGGACCCAAAAACGGTATACTTTCTTTTAAATTAACGAATAATAACGGAAATTCCTTTCCTGGAATCCCGACGAAATTCTTACCTATCATTGCCGACATTCCAATACCAAAGATAGTTAGTGCAAGACCCGTTGCTACATGATTTGTAAGGAGTGATTGGGTAAGCAATCCAAAAATAAGAGATATAATTAAACCTGACAGCATAGAGCCTACTACTGCAAAAAATAAATTATCAGTCACTACCATTAAAGCAAATCCAGAGATTGCTCCAATTATCATCATCCCTTCTACCCCAAGATTTAAAACGCCAGATCTTTCAGTTATTAATTCCCCAGATGCAGCAAGTATCAAAGGAACTGATGATGCCATTATAGCACCAATTAAAATACCTATAAAATTTAAATCAAAGCTCATTTTTTTTTAAACCTAAAAATTTTATTTTAAAAAATAATAAATAATCAGACCCAAGAAGAAAAAATAAAATCATTCCTTGAAAAACTTGACCTGTATATTTTGGTACTTGCAAAAATATCTGAGCTGTTTCTGCTCCTAAATAAGTTAGAGCAACAATTAGAGATGCAAAAATAATTCCAATTGGATTTAGTCTTCCTAAAAAAGCAACAATTATTGCCGTGAAGCCATAATCAGGAGAAATATTTCTATGTAATTGTCCTATTGGCCCTGTTATCTCTCCTACACCTGCAAGACCAGCACATGCTCCACTAATCATAAAAACAATAATAATCATTGTTTTACCTTTGAACCCTGCATATTTTGCTGTTTTTAAGCTTAAGCCTGAAACTTTTATTTGAAAACCTAAATAAGTTTTGTACAAAATAAGCCAACTTAAGAATACAGTGATGAGAGTGATAAATATTCCAGCATGAATTCTTAAACCGTCAAATAAAATTGGCATTCTTGCAGACTCACTAAATTGTCTTGTTTCTGGAAAATTAAAACCTTCAGGATTGCTCCAAGGACCAACCACTAAATAATCTAATAATAATTTTGCAACATAAACCAGCATTAAGCTGACTAAAATTTCATTAGTATTAAAATAGGTTTTTAAAATCGCTGGTATCATTGCAAATAACATCCCACCAATTGCTCCAGACAAAATAATTATTGGCAAAACATAAAATCCATCATGATTATAAAATAACAAAGCAACTCCACCGCCGACTATTCCACCAAAAATAAGCTGACCCTCTGCACCAATATTCCAATTATTACTTTTAAAACAAAAAGATAGACCTATCGCTATTAAACAAAGTGGTGTAGCTTTTACCAAAAGTTCACTTAATCCGTATAAATCTGAAATGGGGGTAATAAAAAAAAATTTTAAAGCCTCAATAGGATTAAACCCCAAAATAAAAAAAATAATCCCACCACCAAATAATGTGAGAAAAATCGCTAAAACCGGTGTTAAAAAGTAAATTGATCGAGATACATCGCTACGCTTTTCAACTTTAATCAATTGAACCTCCTCCCATCAAAATTCCTAATTTTTCAGCCGAAACAGTATCTGCATTCATTATTTTAGATAGTTTACCTTTATAAATTACACAAATACGGTCACTTAATTTTAATAGTTCATCGTTATCAGTAGAAATTAATATTGATGATTTTCCTTGTTCATTAATTTGAATTAATGTTTCATGAATATAGTTGATCGCACCAACATCAAGACCCCATGTGGGGTTAAAACATACCAACAATTCAGGCGAAGTAATTAATTCTCTTCCAATAATTAATTTTTGAAGATTTCCACCAGATAAAAATTGACTTTTTAATTCAACATTGTCTGTATTAACAGAAAAATTAGAAAGTATCTTTTTGGAGTGTTCTTTTATTTTTTTTTCATTCACTAAACCTTTTTCAAAAAAGTTTGATGATTTAAAATTGTTTAATGCAACATTTTCATATATCTTTAACTCAGGGACTGCAGCCTGAGAGATTCGATCTTCAGGTGAAAAAGCCATAAGGTATTCTCTTCTTTCTTTAGGATTCAACTTACCAATTTCTTTATTTCTAAACATTATAGAAGTACCTTCGGTAATTATTTCTCCACTCAGTATTTGAAATAATTCATTTTGTCCATTTCCTGAAATCCCAGCTATACCTAAACACTCTCCTTTTTTTAAAGAAAGGTTTAAATTATTTAAATTTGTTTCATATGGGTCGTCACTTGTAAAATTTAAATTTGAGATTTTTAAAATTTCCTCGCTCTTTTTAAAATTATTAATTTTTTTTTTAATTGTATTTAAATTTTCACCTACCATTTTATTAGCTAAACTCTCAATTTTTTCATCAATTGTATTACTAACTGAAACTACTTTGCCTTTTCTCATTACGGCTACCTCATCACAAAGTGACAAAACTTCTTTTAATTTGTGAGTAATATAAATAATTAAAATTCCATCTTTAGAAAATTGTTTTAAAGAAATAAATAAATCATCAGTTTCTTGTTCAGTTAAAACTGATGTAGGTTCATCCATAATCAACACTTTTGGATTTCTAATTAAACACCTTATAATTTCTACTTTTTGTTTTTGACCTGCTGATAAATTTAGAACCGGAATATCTAGATCAATTTTAAAATTGTACTTTTTTAATATATCGTTGACTAAAGCTCTTAGTTCTTCATCCTTTTTGTCAATATCGATACTCAAATTTTCAAATACAGATAAAGTCTCGAAAAGATTGAAATGTTGAAAAACCATTCCAATATTATTTTTTTTGGCATCTAGGGGAGAGTTAAGTTTAATGCTTTCATCATTTAAAAAAACTTCACCCTCATCAGGTTTAACTACTCCAGATAAGATTTTAACTAATGTGGATTTACCAGCCCCATTTTCTCCCAACAATGCATATATTTTTCCACTCCCAAATTCTAATGATACCTTATCGTTCGCAATGCATCCTGGATAAATTTTTGAAATTTCTGATACTTTCAGTTTTGTGTTCATTAGAATCGGTTTAATTGTAATAAAAAAAATGGGTTAAGTAATATAAATACAATATATTTCTTGAATTTTGATATAAATCTTGTTTTTTTTTCAACTTTTAAGTTAATCTTTTGTCACATTTTAGTATTATGATTTGATTATGAAATTTAAATTAATTATTACAATAATATCAATTCTTTTTTTAACTGTAGGCTGCCAAACTATTCAGAATAAAACTAATGAAGTTGTAGAAAAGGAAAATCAAAAATATGGATTATTTGTTGGTGAAGATGTTAATAAAATGAAATTAGAATTAGGAGCTCCTACCGAAGATATAGTTAATGATACTGGTAATGAAGTTTTAATTTACAAAACAAAAAAATATGGTGTTCCTTGCGAGAGAAGATTTGAAGTTAATGCTAGTGGAATTATAATAGCTTTTAGCTCTAGTGGATGTTTCTAAACTTGTGGGGCGAACCCCACAAGCAAGGTTAAAATTTATTACTTAATATCAATAAGTCTTTTTTTCTTATGATCTGGTAAAATCCTTTCACAAGCAATTGTCAAAAGACCATCCTTAAGTTCAGCTTCATTTACTTTTACATCATCTGCAATAGTAAAAGATCTTGCAAATTGTCTTTGTGATATTCCTTTGTGAATTATTTCACCGTCTACATTTTGATCTTCAGACTTATTAAGCTGTTTAGTTCTTACAGTTAATATATTATCTTCAAACTCAACCTCGACATCTTTTTTATTAAAACCAGCTAACGCAACTTCGATTGAATAGTTGTCTTTGCCAGTTTTTCTTATGTTATATGGTGGATAATTTGATTGCATAGTCATGCCACCATTACCAAGCATACTTTCAAATTGGTCAAACATATCATCGAAACCAATAGAAAAAGGTCTTAGTGAGTTAAAGATAGATAGATCCTTACTCGTCATATTTACTCCTTTTGTTAAGCAAGTTAATTTATGTAAGCCCCATAAGGCGACCTACATAGTTTATATGGTGACTAATAATAAAATTTCAATACGAGATTATTTAAATTTTTTCTGCAATTTTTAAAGCAAAAGCATAATCAAGAGCTATTTCCTCAATAGCACCATCTCTACCAGATTTTCCACCGTGACCTGCGTTCATTTCAGTTTTTAACAATAGTAAATTATTGTCTGTTTTGTAATCTCTTAGTTTCGCAGTAAACTTTGCTGGTTCATCAAATAGAACTCTATTATCACTGAGACTTGTTGTTATTAAAATATGTGGATAATCCATTTTTTTGATGTTGTTGTATGGAGCATATGAGTAAATATAGTCAAAATGATCTTTGTTATCTTTAGCATTTCCAAATTCATCAAATTCTCCAATTGTTAATGGTAGAGAATGGTCAAGGTTAGTAGTCAAAGAGTCAACAAAAGGCACAGCCATTATTACCCCTAAAAATAGTTCGGGTACCTCATTTACAACTGCCCCCATCAACAACCCACCTGCTGAACCACCCATTCCTATAATTTTTCCTTTAGAGGTATAATTTTTTTCAATTAAGAATTCTCCAACAGCAATATAATCCTTAAACGTATTTTTTTTGTTTAAAAGTTTTCCTTCTTTCCACCATTTCATTCCTCTTTCCATTCCTCCTCTAATATGTGCAGTAACCCAAATAATACTTCTATCAATTAAACTTAAACGCGTTGACGAAAAACCTGGAGACATTGAATTTCCATACGAACCATAACCATAAAGTAAAAGATTTGAAGAACCATCCAAAATAGTATTTTTATGTCTAGTTATTGTCATAGGAATCATTCTTCCATCATGCGATGGGCACTCAAGACGTTCAACAATATAATGATCTGGGTTGTGTCCAGATGGTATTTCTTGCTCTTTTACAATTTTTTTTTCTTTGGATTTTAAATTATATAAAAATGTTCTTCCTGGTGTTTTAGGTGAGGAATATGATAAATATACATTATCTGTGTTCTTATCTTTTTGAATTAAAGAAACACTTGGAACTATTACTTTTTCATCGCTAAAATAAATTTCTTCTTCTTTATTGGTTTTAGGATCTCTTAAAATTATCTTACTAAGTGCATTTGATGTTTCAGATCTTATTATCCAATTATTTAAAAAAACTAAACCTCCAATTAATACCTCTTCTTTTGCATGAATGAATGAATCCCATTTCTGTTCAAGTAAATCTTTGCATCTATCAATTTTAAAATCTTCTGCATTCTCATTAGTGTGTTTATAAAAATAGTTATCCCAGGAATTTATAGAATAAATTATACCTCTTTGTCTTTTTTGAATTAATTTAGGATTTGGAATATTTTCGTCAACTTTAAAAAAATACTGTTCTGAGGTGTTATGATCAGAACTTGTAATTATAAAATATTTTTCGTCTGAAGTTAGTCCAATTCCTACAGTAAATGCCTCACTTTTTTCCTCAAAAACTAATAAATCCTCTTTAACTGATGTACCAATCTTGTGCCTATAAATAGTTCTAGGTCTATGATTTTGATCTAATTTCGAATAAAAAATATATTTATCATCCAAACTAAATTCTATGCTGCCGCTTGTTTCATCAATTTGTTCAGTAACTAATTTACCTGACTCTATATCTCTGATATTAATTGTATAATATTCAGAACCTTTCAGGTCTAAAGAATAACCAAGGTATTTATCATTAAAGCTTACTTCCAAGTCCCCTAAACCAAAATATTCAATGTTTAATTTCTCTTTTTCAAAATCTCCATTCCATATTTCTTCTACTTTTTTTTCTCCAATCTTTCTTCTTAATTTTATTGAGTAGTTACCTTTCGTCGTAGTTTTGGTCCAATATTCATAGTTTTTATCTTTGTAAGGTAAAGACTCATCATCTAATTTTATTCTTCCTTTAATTTCATCAAAAATTTTTTTTCTTATTACTTTTGTATCACTCATTTGGAAGTCGAAGTATTCATTTTCTTTTTCGAGATACTCTCTGACTTTTGGTAATAATTTTGAACTGTCTTTTAGAACATCAAGTATATTAGATTGATGTATCCAACTGTAATTATCCTCCCAAGTTGTATTGTGACAAGATTTTATCTCAGGTTTTTTTTCAAGTTGTGGTATTTTCATATAGAAAATTATTAATATATGAATATTTTTTTTATAACAGTCATTATTTTCATAATAGTCTACGTTCTTCTCAATTGGTTTGCTAGAACATCTGCGAAAAAAATTTCAAAATTTATAAGAATATTAATAATTTTATCTTCAATTTTGCTAGCTTTTATAATGGTGTATGCTGGTAGATATATTTTTTCATTACCTTTTGTATTAGCTATTTTACCTTTAATTAAAACAAAGGCAGGAATATCGCTTTTCCAATTATTAAGACTTTGGGGTTTGTTTAGAGTTTTAAGAAACTCTGGAAGATTTAATTTTAATAATTTTAACCAAGCAAGTACCCAACAGAGTATGAATTTAGAGGAGGCATATAAAATTTTAAATTTAGATCCCAAAAAAAAATATTCAAAAAGTGAAATTTTAAACTCATATAAAAAAATTATGAAAAAGATTCATCCTGATGTTAGTCCTGAATTAAATAGATTAGCATCAATTGTGAATGAGGCTAAAGAAATTGTAATTAAGAGTATATAAATCTTTAAAATATTAATACTTTACTAAATTTTATTTTATATTAATTTTATTGAATCATGGAATTAAAGGGTATTTTTGCTGCTTCTCTATCAATACTTAAGAGTGACCTTTCTCTAGATATTGATAATACAATCAAGCACGCAGAAAATGTTATAGATACAGGTTGTCATGGAGCAGTTTTTTTTGGAAGTACCGGCCAGTCACAATTAATTTCTCTAAGCGAAAAAATTCAATTAATCAATCAGTTACCCAAAAGTAGATACAAGGATAAATTTATAATTGGCACGGGTCTTAATTCTCTAGCAGATAATATAAATTTAATAAAAATTTCTAGAAGTATGAATTTTAATACATTTTTAATTATGCCTCCTGCGTACTATAAATATAAAGATAAAGATGTCATAAATTTTTATTCAAAAATTATTGAACAAGTTAATGATTGTAAGATTATTTTGTATAATTTCGAGAAACTTTCAGGATATAAATTCAGTCCTGAATGTATTCAGCATTTAGTTAAAATTTTTCCAAATCAAATTGTAGGTGTAAAAGATAGTAGTTACAATTTATTTGAAAATTTGAAAATAAAAAATTTTTCAATTTTTCCAGGATCTGAGACAAAACTTTTAAAAGGATTAGAACTAGGCTGCGATGGCATAATTACTGCAACAACTAATGTTACTGGTCATTTAGCTAGGAGAATCTATGATAATTTCTATAATAATCAATCTCTTTCCCTAAATCAAAATTTGTGTGATGTAAGGATGTCTTTTGACAAATATAACTTAATTTCAAGTCTTCATACTTTAATGGCTGAAAAAAATTCAATTTATAAGAATCTTTTACCTCCTTTAAAATTATTAGACGAAACAGAAAAAAATGATCTGTTGTCAAATTTAAAAAAACTTAATTTTGATATAGAGATATTAAAAGCAGCATAAAATGAGTTTAGTAAGTTTTTTAAATAATCTGTTTAAAGACGATGGTTTTGAACTTATAGATTCAAACTCAAAAAAGTATGTAATTGGTAATCCAATAAAAGAAAAACCAATAGTAATTAAGTTGCTTGATCAAAAGTTAATGCAAAAGCTTCTTATAAATCCAGATCTATATTTTGGCGAAGCTTATATGAATGGATCTCTTGTTATAAAGAATGGAACACTAACAGAATTTTTAGAACTAGCTTTTAAAAATATAGGTCGAGGAAATATCAATTCATATGGAGCAATAATAAAAAAAATAAGAGGTACTTTTGGGTATCTTACAAATTTAAACAAAATCATAAAATCAAAAGAAAATGTTGCACATCATTATGATATTTCAGAGAAACTTTATGATCTATTTCTAGATGAAAACAGACAATATTCTTGTGCTTATTTTAAGAATGATAATGATACGCTTGAACAAGCCCAAAGTAACAAGATCGATCATATTATAAAAAAATTAAATATTCAGCCCAATCAAAAAGTTTTAGATATTGGTTCAGGATGGGGAACTTTGGCATTAGCAATAGCGAAGAAAACGAATGCTACTGTTACAGGTATAACATTGTCAGAAAATCAATTTGAATATAGCAATAATAAAGCAAAAAAAATGAATTTGTCTAATCAGGTAGACTTCAAACTTATTGATTATAGGCAGTTAAATGAGAAGTTTGACAGAGTTGTAAGTGTTGGAATGTTTGAACATGTTGGAAGAAATTTTTACAAAACATATTTTAATACAGTTTTTAAGCTTTTGAATGAAAAAGGAATAGCATTAATTCATACAATCGGTTCTTCAATGCCTCCAAGAGATCCACAACCATGGATACAAAAATATATTTTTCCTGGTGGTTACACACCAAGCTTGAGTGAAGTAGCAAAACCCATAGAACAGTCTGGTCTTATAGTGTCTGATATTGAAGTTCTTAGAATGCACTATGCACATACCCTCAGAAACTGGAAGGAGAGATTTTTATCTAAAAAAGATATAGTTTTAGGGATGTTTGATGAAAAATTTTTTAGAATGTGGGAATTTTACTTAGCCAGTTGTGAAATGGCATTTAAATGGGGAGATCAGGTTGTTTTTCAGTTGCAATTATCTAAAGATAATATTTCTGTTCCTAACACTCGGGACTATATTTATTAAAATATTACTGATAAATAATTAAACAGTAATAATGAAAAAAAATAAAAAAAAAAAATTAAAAAATATCAAAAAAAAAAGAAAAATTTCTTTAAAAGCTAGAAAAAAAATAAAAAAGAAGAAAAAGATCATTAATTCAAAAAAAAAGAAAGTTCAAAAAAAAAAGTTCATTCTTAAAAAAAAAATAAAGAATAATTTAATTACAAAATCAGTCAGAGTAGAAGAAAAGTTAAAATCAAAATTAAAGGTTAAAGTCAAATTTGACATTTTTGCAATTGACCGAGGTATATCGAAGTTTTTTCAATATATAGATGGGAAAATAAATGAATTCAAAATTCAGAGAAAGGATGAAAAAAGAAGACTAAAATTAATAGAAATTGAGAAAAGAAATATAGAAAAAGAAAAAATTAAAAAAAAGAAAATATTGCAAGAACAAAAGCAGTTTAAACTTAAGCAACGAGAATTAAAAGATGAAGAGAGAATAGAAAAATTAAGAGCTAAAGATTTAAAATTATTTTTAAGAAAAGAACAAGCACTACTAAGAAAAGAGCAAGCAGAAAGACAAAAGAAGTTTTTACAAGAGTTAAGAATACAAAAGCAGATCGAAAGATTTAGGATAAGAGAAGTAAAAGAACTTGAAAAACTAGAGAAGATTTCTCTAAAAGAAAAAAGAAGCGACTATGCAGAATTACAACAGAGAATAGAAAATTTAAAAAATAAATATAGATTAATTAGAGATCAAAAAATTAGGGAAAGAGTCGAAGCTCTTGGAGTAAAAACTGATGAAGAAGATGATAGATCAGCACTACTTCAAAAAGAAAGGGAATATAACTTAACAAGACAAAAAATTGAGTTTGCTTTAGAAAGTTTTTATAGAAGTGCTAACAGTTTAGTTTTTCAATTAAACAAAAGATATATTACAAGACATATGTCTATATTCAGATGCATAGATAAAAGATTTGAGACTGGAGAAATATTTATAAAATGGGACGAGTCATCAGACGAAGAATGGTTAATTTTAATATATATAAAGGATAATTCACCTGATAAAGGAATAATAATAGAAGATAAGACAAATGAAGACAAAAACATGTCTCATGAGTTTAAAGCAAATGAAATATTTAAAGCCTCAGACTTAATGGTAGATTCTCTAACTCAGCTAATTTCAAAAAAAAGACAGAAACAGCAGTAATTTTTAATTTACTCATTTACATAAACAGAGACTCCTCTAGAATTTATGTCTACATCAAATTTCTTATGAAGAGGAGGGAAAGCTCTCTGTGAACAATCAAGCCTGTCACACGTTCTACATGATACTCCAATAGGTAATTCAGATTTTTTGTCACTGAGATCTAAATTTTCAGTGTATACAAATTCTTTAGCATATTTTGCTTCACAACCGAGACCTATAGACAGCATACTTTTTTTTTGTCCATATCTTCCTACACCCTTTTCAACTGTTTTAGCTATACAGACATATCTTTCCCCGTTGGTCATTTTGCTGACTGCTGCTTGAATAACACCTGGCCTTGAAAAAGCTGAGTAAACATTCCATCTTGGACATGCTCCACCGTATCTTGGTATCTCTATACCTGATAATGAAAATCTTTTTGAAATATTTCCAGCAACATCTACTCTTAAAAAATGAAAAGGTATTCCAGGAAGTTTTGGATCTTGTAAACATGTTACTCTATGAGCTACTTGTTCGAAAGAAGTAGCAAATGTATTTTGTAAAAGTTCCAAATCATATTTTAATTCTTTGCATTCTTTATGAAAAAGAGAGTAAGGCATTAATATTGCAGCACCACAATAATTCAAAAGTGCAACCCTTGTTAATTTTTTAGATTCTTCAGTTGGAAAATTAAATGTAGTAAGGTATTCATCAATTTCTTTTGAGGCACCTTCTTGTGAAATTTGTGCTGCTGCAAAAAGTTTTTTAGTTTCAAGTGAGAGATAATCAGATAATAATAATTCTTTATCTTTCACTTTATATATTTTTGAAAATGGTTTTCCTTCTTTAGGTATTACATCTTTTACAGTTATACCATATTCATCTTTTAAAAACTGACATAAGGCAATATATCTTGTTCTATTGTTTTGTTTTACTTTTTCAAAAATTTCATTAGCAAATTCTTCTAATTTTGGAAAAAAATTTTTATTTTCTTGTAAAAAATCTGAAATTACTTCACCTGGAAATGCGTTTTTTCTCCCATCAATAATTTTACCTGAAATATTTTCTAATTTGTTAAAAATTTCATGATCTTTTTGTTTAAAGTTGTCACCCAGTTTAATTAAAGCTTTAGCAATTTTTGGATTTGTATTAACTAAATCCTTTACTTCTGGTCCAAGAATATCAAGATCCTCAAAAAGTTCATCACCCAACAATTCAGAAATATTATTCTCAAGATTTATGTCTGTCTTGCTTGTAAGATCGGAAAGTTCTATTTTTAGTTTATCACAAACCCTTAAAAGTAAGTCTCCATCAATTTTTCTTTTTCCACTCTCTATTAAATTTAAATAGCTTGGTGAAATAGACATTTCTTCTGCTAGTTTGTTAGCTTGAATTCCTAGTTGCCTTCTAAATGCTTTGATTTTTGGACCAATTTTTGTATCAATTTGACTCATTTTACTATTTGTAAATTTTGTAAATTAAAATTTACACAAAATTATTCGATTTTACAAGCAAAATTAATTTAATTGTAGATTTTGTAAATATTGTAAATTATAAAGTTTACATGGAAAAAAACAAAATAAACAATATCGAAAATAACTACCAAATTACTAATAAAGAAGAGCATTCTGAGCACAAGTCAAAGGGTATTTACATTAGAGACGATCATTGCGATTGGGGCTCTAGCGGAATGAATGAATTTACTGAAGAATACAGCTCAAAATAGTCATTAGTCATTTCTAGTCATTTAATCAAAAGAGAGGGGTTTAAGTGTCAGCTGAGAATATATCATACGATTTACAAAGATTTGCAGGTATTAAAAGAGATTATACTCCTGAAGAAGTTGAAAGATTAAGAGGTTCTATCAAAATCGAGTATTCTATGTGTAAAATGCAGTCCCAAAAGCTTTGGAAACTGCTTAATACTGAAGCTTATGTAAACACTCTAGGGTCACTTTCAGGAAATCATGCAGTACAACACGCAAAGGCAGGTTTAAAGGCAATTTATTTAAGTGGTTGGCAAGTTGCAGCTGATGCTAACAGCGCAGGAGAAATGTATCCTGACCAATCTTTATATCCTTATGATAGTGCACCAAAATTAGTTGAGACAATGAATAATTCCCTAGTTAGAGCAGATCAAATTCAACATATGGAAATGATAGATGGTGACATGGATAAAAGTAAAAGAACTGATTACATGTTGCCAATTATAGCTGATGGTGAAGCAGGATTTGGTGGACCACTAAACGTATTTGAATTAACCAAAAAATTTATTAGAGCAGGTGCTGCAGGAGTTCATTTTGAAGACCAACTAGCTAGTGAGAAAAAATGTGGTCATATGGGTGGAAAAGTTTTAGTTCCAACTGGAACAATGGTTAGAAATTTAAAGGCTGCAAGACTTGCCGCTGATATTGCAGATGTACCATTAATAATTTTAGCAAGAACAGATGCAAATGCTGCAAAGTTAATCACAAATGATTTTGATGAAAATGACAAACCATTTTTAACCGGCGAAAGATCTCCCGAAGGTTTCTTTTATGTTAAAGACGGAATAGAGCAGGCAATTTCTAGAGGTCTTGCTTATGCACCATACGCAGATTTAATTTGGTGTGAAACTGCTACTCCAAATTTAGAAGAAGCAAAGAAATTTGCTGATGCTATACATGAAAAATTTCCTGGTAAAATGTTAGCTTATAACTGTTCGCCATCATTTAATTGGAAGAAACATTTATCTGATGAGGAAATTGGATCATTTCAAAGAAAGATTGGAGAAATGGGATATAAATTTCAATTTATTACATTAGCAGGTTTCCACACTCAAAATATCGCAATATTTGAATTAGCAGAAAAATATAAATCAGAGGGTATGACCGCTTACTCAAAAATTCAACAACATGAATTTGCAAGAGAAAAAGATGGATACACAAGTGTTAAACATCAAAGAGAAGTAGGTACATCTTATTTTGATGCAGTTTCAAATACAATAAGCTCAGGCAAAAGCTCAACTACTGCAATGGAAGGCTCAACTGAGTCAGAACAGTTTTAGATGTTAGATTAATGTTTACTAGTGGTCTTCTTTTAATAGTAAGCTATCTTTTATTTAAATATACAGTTCAATGGATTCAATATTATAATCAAACTGATCCTAGGATGCCCGACTCAATATGGCGTTATACTTGTGATTATAAAGTTGTCGGCATAAGAGATATCTGCGACTTGGATGATAAGCCATTTGTAAGACAAAGAAGGAAAAGAGATAAAATTGTTACAATAATGTATTTTATTGTAGTTCTTGCTTTTGTATTTTCTATGTATTTTATGGCGAGTTTATTAGGACTAATTCTTTAATTTTTGTATTTGATCCCAAGCAGAATTTACAGCTCTCATTTTAGCTTTGCTCTCATCTATTACTTCTTGAGGAACACCTTTACTTAATAAAAGATCAGGATGATGCTCTTTGCTAAGTTTAATATAACGTTTTCTTATTTCTTCGAGTGAGTCGTCAGGTTTGCTCTCTAAAACAATATATGGATTAAGTTTGTCCGATGACTTTCTGCTTTCTTTAATTCCGTTAATTTGTGTCTGATTTAATCCAAAAATTCTTGCTATATCCTCTATCATAATTAATTCATTGTCACTTATGTGTCCATCAGCTTCAGCAATATAAAAAAGAGTGTTAATTACTTCCTCTAACACATTCATATTTCCTCTATAAACCTCTGCAATTTGTTTTGCATATGGTTCATACCCGGTACTTTCCTCTTTAGCTTTATTAAAAATTTTACCAACCTGATCTAATTCACTTTCAGGTATTTTTAATTTATCTTTAACAGCAATTAACTCTTCACGACTAACCTGTCCATCTGCTTTACTTAGCTTTGCTGATAAAACTATCAAAGAGAGTGCAAATATTTGTTGTGGCTGTGCAAAAGATCTAAATCCACCACTTGATCTGGCTCTTGACATTTTTCCACCAATTAAGGATCCTAAAAGCATACCAAAAGGTCCACCAATTGAAAAACCTAGCATTCCACCAATTATGCTTCCCCATATTGCCATTATTCAAAACTCCTTAATCTATATTCCCAATTACCCATTTTATTATAAGTAACTTTTAATATTAAATTATTTTCTGGATTATACCAAACATCAAATTCAAATTTTTTTTCATCAGAAAGATTTTCATCATTTGATTTAATATTAAAGTGTTCAGTTAAATAGTCTTTACCATTAATCGTAATGTTTTCATTTCCTATTAAATCCACAGTCTGCTTTTTTATACTTCCAGATAAAGGACTGATTTGTTTGTCAGCTTTAAAAATCTTGTGGTTCCACCAATTCCCAATTGTACAATCTAAACTAGCTTCACCTTTATAAGATGATCCATCTATAATAAATTTATTTATACCCCGATCATAATTTAGATTCACATATTTCTCTTTATCATTTTGAAAAGTATTTGATTTAAAAAAAACTAATTTTTCATCTTTATATTTTTCTATTGTTTCACTTAATATTGAGAAAACTGTTACGCCAAATAACTCTACTTTGAAATTAGTATAATTTTTTACAACAAATAAATCCTCCTCAAATTCAAAGAAGTAGTTGGTGCTACCAATAACTTCATTATTTCTTAGAACATCCATCTCAATTTTTTTAAGACCCTCATAATGACTGCTATGTGCTATCACTTTAGAGGCAAACATAAGAATTATGGATACGATTATAAAATGTTTCATTTTCATGGATTTTAGTTAAAGAAAGTATAAATAATAGCTTAAAATATGTTCCTTACTATTAAAAATATTCCAAAAGTCTCTTGGAGTTCTCACGAGACTTTTAATTTAAAGCCAAAATTATCAACATTATTCTTCCTTAGTTTTGGGCTTATATTATTTGGTTTTGGAGAAGCCTTAGTCGTTATTTCATTTATTGGCAATTCTCCATGGACTGTAATGGCACAAGGAATTTCAATTAATTCAGGATTATCCATTGGTATTGTCACTTTTTTAGTAAGTGTTGTCGTTTTATCTTCATGGTTTTTTTTAAAACAAAAACCTGGTCTAGGTACCATATTCAATATCGTAATCATTGCAGCAATGTTAGACATTACAATTGCATTAATACCAACCCCTGAAACTTATATAATGAAATTATTAATGGCAGCATTAGGCGTTATGATTGTTGGAGTCGGGAGTGGTATTTATTTAATAGCTAATTTAGGTCCAGGGCCTAGGGATGGCTTAATGACTGGTTTACAAAAAAAAACTAATCTACCGATTGCCGCTGTGAGAGGCTTTATAGAAATTTCTGTAGCCTCAGTTGGGTGGTACTTGGGTGGAACAATTGGTGTTGGAACTTTGATGTTTGCTTTTGGAATTGGTCCTTGTATTGCTTTTAGTTTGTTCATTATCGATAGAATAATGAACTAAGTAGCAGTATTTTGTTTTTCGTTTCTTTTTCTTTCGTTTGGGTCCAGAATTACTTTTCTGAGTCTACAAGATTTAGGTGTAATTTCTAAAGCTTCATCAGTATTAAGTATACTTAACTGTTCTGCAATCGACATTTGTCTTACAGGCGTTAGAACAATATTTTCATCAGTACCTTGTGTTCTCATATTTGTAAGTTTTTTTCCTTTCATAACATTAATTATCATATCACCTGGTTTAGGAGCTAAGCCAACAATCATTCCTGTATAAACCGGATCATTGTGAGTGACAAACATTTCTCCTCTAGCCTGTAAATTAAAAATTGAAAATGCAACAGCTTTACCCTGGTCCATAGAAATTAAAGCACCATTTCTTCTACCCTCCATGTCTCCCTCAAAATCTCCATAAGATTGAAAAATTCTGTTAATAACACCTGTTCCTTTTGTTAAAGTTAAAAATCTACTTGTGTATCCCATTAAACCTCTTGTTGGCGCATGAAAAATTAGTCTTTTTTTATTCTTTCCAGTATCTTTTAATTCAATTAATTTACCCTTTCTTCTATTCATAGAGTCAATAATCCTTGATGAATATTCTTCATCTAAATCCATAGTAATTTCTTCAATGGGTTCTAACTTTTTTGAATTTTCGTCAGTTTTAAATAAAACTTTAGGAGGGCTTACAGTCATCTCAAAACCCTCACGTCTCATTTGTATTAATAATATTTCGAGCATTAATTCTCCTCTTCCACTTATATCAAATGCATCTTTATTTGCATTTTCTGAGAAAGAAATTCCAACATTGTTTTGAGCCTCTAAAATTAGACGATCTCTAATCTGGGTACTTGTTAATTTTTTACCCTCAGTTCCTGCTAATGGTGAGCTATTTACTGTTATTTTTATCGACATTGTTGGTGGATCGATCGGTGTTGCCTCAATTGGTTCATTTACCCCTAAATCACAAATAGTATCCGCTACATTTGCTTTTTCTAATCCAGCTATAACTACGATATCTCCAGCTTCTCCAACTTCAATGGGCACTTTTTTTGTACCCTCATATCTAAAGATCTTTGTAAGTCTACCTTCATCTACTTTTTCACCTTTTAAATTTATTGCTTTAATTTGTTGATTTGCTTTTGCCGTCCCTTGTGAAATTCTTCCTACTAAGCTTCTGCCCAAAAAGTTATCAGCATAAAGTAGCGTCGATAGCATCGCAAATGGTTTTGATCTATCAAATTGAGAGGGTTTTACATGATCCAAAACTAAATCTAATAGTGGATTAAGATTTTCTCTTGGTCCATCAATATCTTTAGATGCCCAACCAGATCTCCCACTTGCGTATAATACAGGAAAATCTAATTGCTCTTCATTAGCATCCAAACTAACAAATAAATCAAAAGTCTCATTTAAAACTTCATCAGCCCTTTGATCGCTTTTGTCTAATTTATTTATTACTACAATTGGTTTTAATCCCTGTTTTAATGCTTTGCTTAATACAAATTTTGTTTGAGGCATGACGCCTTCTGCAGAGTCTACTAACAATAATGCACCATCTGCTAAACTTAAAACTCTTTCAACCTCCGCTGCAAAATCTCTGTGACCAGGAGTATCAATAATATTTATTCTAGTATCTTTCCAATTAATCGAAGTAGGCTTAGCAAGAATTGTAATTCCTCTTTCTTTTTCCAGCTCTCCAGAATCCATTAATCTTTCATCAACTACTTCGTTGTCTCTAAAAGAACCACTTTGTTTCATCAAATTATCAATCAGTGTTGTTTTTCCATGATCAACATGAGCAATGATAGTGATGTTTCGAATATTATTATTCATGATTGAGGTTCTTATACATTTATACTTTTAATTGAAAACAAAAAAAAAGGGCAGAATAATCTGCCCTTTTAAAATTTTTAATTAGACTTGTTGGGTTACATTCCCATGCCGCCCATGCCGCCCATGCCGCCCATTCCTCCTGGAGGCATTCCTCCAGCAGCAGCATCCTTCTCTTCAGGTTTATCAGCAACCATTGCCTCAGTTGTTACTAATAATCCAGAAATTGAAGCCGCATCTTGTAAAGCTGTTCTTACAACTTTAACAGGATCAATAATACCTTCTTTAAACATGTCAACGTATTGTTCTGTTTGAGCGTCATACCCTTGAGAAGATTTATTGGCTTCTAAAAGTTTGCCTACTATAACTGAACCGTCTACACCTGCATTTGTTGTTATTTGTCTTATAGGTGCTTCTAATGCACTTTTAACAATTTCAACACCTGCTTTTTGATCTGAACCTTTGACTTTTAATTTATCCAGATCTTGAGAAGCATAAAGAAGCGCACATCCACCACCAACAACTATTCCCTCTTCAACAGCTGCTCTTGTAGCATTTAGAGCATCTTCAACTCTATCTTTTTTTTCTTTAACTTCTACTTCTGTTGCACCACCAACTTTGATTACTGCAACACCACCTGCTAATTTAGCAAGCCTTTCTTGAAGTTTTTCTCTGTCATAATCTGATGAAGTTTCTTCAACTTGTTGTTTAATTTGATCGCATCTTGCTTCAATGTCTGATTTTTTACCAGTGCCACTTACAATCGTACTATTTTCTTTATCAACTTTTACTCTTTTAGCAGACCCAAGATCATTAATTTTAACATTTTCTAATTTGATACCAAGATCTTCAGATATAACTTGTCCTCCAGTTAAAATTGCAATGTCTTCAAGCATAGCTTTTCTTCTATCTCCAAAACCAGGGGCTTTAACTGCTACAACTTTAAGTCCACCTCTTAATTTATTGACAACTAATGTTGCCAATGCTTCACCTTCTACATCCTCTGAAATTATCATTAAAGGTCTACCTGCTTGAACAACTGCCTCAAGTAGCGGTACCATAGGTTGAAGATTAGTTAATTTCTTTTCATGTAAAAGAATTAATGGATTTTCAAGTTCTGTTGTCATCTTTTCAGCATTTGTAACGAAGTATGGTGATAAATATCCTCTATCAAATTGCATTCCTTCAACAACGTCAAGTTCTGTCTCAATACTTTTTGCTTCCTCAACAGTTATAACTCCTTCGTTACCAACTTTCTGCATAGCCTTTGCAATCATGTTTCCTATTTCTTTATCTCCATTAGAGGAGATAGTTCCAACTTGTGCAATTTCATCACTATCTTTTACTTTTTTAGCTGATGATATAAGTGCATTTCTCACATGCTCTACTGCAGCATCAATTCCTCTTTTAACGTCCATAGGGTTCATACCGGCTGTAACGTACTTACAACCTTCTTTTACAATAGCTTGAGCCAGAATAGTTGCAGTTGTAGTACCGTCACCTGCTTCATCATTTGTTTTGCTCGCAACTTCTTTAACCATTTGGGCACCCATATTTTCAAATTTATCGTCTAGGTCGATTTCTTTAGCAACTGATACACCATCTTTCGTCGTTCTTGGTGCACCATATGCTTTGTCTATAACAACATTTCTACCTTTCGGGCCAAGAGTAACCTTAACTGTGTTTGCAAGTATATCTACTCCCTTCAGCATTGCTGATCTAGCATCTGAATCGAATTTTACTATTTTTGCCATTATTAAACTCTCCTTTTATTAATTTATTTAGAAGTAGAGATACCCATAATATCTGATTCTTTCATTATGCTGTATTCTTTACCATCAATTTTAACTTCAGTTCCTGACCATTTTCCAAAAAGAACTTTGTCACCAACTTTAACATCCATCGGTATAATTTTTCCATCCTCAGTTTTTGATCCACCACCTACAGCAACTACTTTTCCTTCTTGTGGTTTCTCTTGCGCAGAATCAGGGATGATAATTCCACCAGCAGTTTTTTCGCTGCTATCCAAGACTTCTATTAAAACTCTATCGTGTAACGGTTTAAACTTCATATTTACTCCTTTAAATTACTGTTCATATAGATGCATGTGACTATTATTTCAAGATCAGGCCTCAAATTTATAAATGAGAAAATTCAAGAATTTATTAGATTTTTAAGCTATATCTGAAATATGAGTAAAAATTTAGATGAATCAGGCTTAAAATCAATATTCAGTGAATATGACTTATTTTTCATAGATATCTGGGGTGTATTACACAACGGAATAAATCTACATGAAAATGCTGTGAAAGTTTTAAATGAATTATCTAATAATGAAAAAAAATTCATATTATTGACAAATGCTCCAAGACCCAACCTGACAGTAATTAATACTCTAAAAAAAATGGGATTAAATGATTTTTCTGATACAGTTTTTACATCTGGAGAAGCTTCAAAAAGATATCTTTTAGAAAATTTCAACAATAAAAAATTTTTTCACTTAGGACCACCAAGAGATTTTGATTTATTTAAAACTTTTGAAGATAATAAAGTGCTTAATATAGACGACTCGGATTATTTATTATGTTCAGGTCTTTTTGAAGAACATGAAGATGACCTAGGGTATTACAAAAATCTTTTATCAAAACATATAACTAAAAAAATGATATGCACTAACCCTGATTTAATAGTTGATCGAGGCGATAAAAGAGAATATTGCGCAGGCTCTATTGCAAAATCATTTGAAGAAATTGAAGGTGAGGTGATTTATTTTGGTAAACCGTATCCACCTGTTTATGAAATTTCGGCAGATGTAAATAACAAAAAAATATTATGTATTGGTGATAATTTAAATACAGATATAAAGGGTGCTAACTTACAAAATTTTGATTCATTGCTTATTACAGGTGGTATACATAGAGAAGAAATTTCAAAATTATCAATTAAAAATGTACTTAAAAATTATGAAGCAAAAATTGACTTTTTTCAGAAAGAATTAAAATGGTAAAAAAATTAAAGATTTTTAATAATTTTAATATTCCAGGTAAATTTAAAAAATCAATTATCTTAATAGGTAATTTTGATGGCTTACATTCAGGGCATCAAAAATTATTTGAGTTAGCTAAAAAATATAAAACAAAATATAAATCTAAAGTTGGTGTTGTTACTTTTGATCCTATACCTAAAATGTTTTTTAATACAAAAATTAAAAATTACAGAATATCAAATTTTAATCAAAAAGTTATTTATTTAAAAAAATTTGGTGTTGATTTTGTAATTAATAAAAAATTTGATAAAAATTTTTCCAAAATCACTTACTATCAATTCATAAAAAATATTTTATCCAAAAAACTTAGATCAAAGTTTATATTTGTTAGTAATAACTTTAGATTTGGCCATAAAAGAGAGGGCGATGTAGCAGTGCTTAAAAAATTTGAGAATGATTTTAGTTATAATTTAATAAATCCAACGCCTTTGATGAAAAACAAAAAAATAATCTCATCAACAATAATTAGAAAGTTGCTTGAAGAGGGAAAACTATCAAAAGCAAATACTTTTTTGAAAAGAAACTGGGAAATTGAAGGAAAAGTTCAAAGAGGCAGAATGATGGGACAAAAAATTGGTTTCCCAACTTGTAATATCGATATTGGAAATTATGTTATAGCAAAGCCTGGTGTTTATGCTGTAAAAACCAGAATTAATGATAGAAGAAAATTCTATAAAGGAATTGCAAATTTAGGTTATAGACCCACATTTAATCAAAAAAAAATACTTTTAGAGGTAAATATTTTTAATTTTTCAGGAAATCTTTATAATAAAAAATTATCTGTAGAATTTTTAAAATTTATAAGAGGAGAAAAAAAATTCAAAGGTATCAGTGAGTTAAAAAATCAAATTAAAAAAGATATTTTAAAAGCTAAAAAAACATAATGAGCAAGGAACATTTAAACTTACCTAAAACTGCTTTTTCTATGAAAGCAAATCTACCAAATAAAGAACCTGAATATTTGAAATATTGGGATAAGATTAATTTATATGAAAAACTAAGATCTCAAAGTAAAGGCAAAGAAAAATTTGTCTTACACGATGGACCTCCATATGCAAATGGAAATATTCATATGGGTACTGCATTAAATAAAATTCTAAAAGATATAATAATTAAATTTCATCAAATGGATGGCAAAGACTCAGTTTATGTACCCGGATGGGATTGTCATGGCTTACCAATTGAATGGAAAATTGAGGAACAATACAAAAAAAATAAAAAAAATAAAAATGATGTACCTATTATTGAATTTAGAAAAGAATGTAGAGATTTTGCAAGTAAATGGATTAATATTCATAAAGATCAATTTAAAAGATTAGGAGTAATTGGAGACTGGGAAAACTATTATTCAACTATGAGTTTCGATGCAGAAGCTCAAATTGTAAGAGAACTTGGAAAATTTTTAAAAGAGGGTAGTTTGTACAAAGGTTACAAACCTGTTTTATGGTCTACAGTTGAAAAAACAGCTTTAGCAGATGCAGAAGTGGAATATAAAAATCATGTATCTGATACAATCTATGTAGCCTTTCCAGTAAAAAAATCTAATATCAAAGAACTAATTGGTTCGAACGTTCTTATTTGGACTACAACCCCATGGACGATACCAGCTAATAAAGCATTAGCCTATAACCAAGGTTTGAATTATGTTTTATGCGAGATAGATAATAAAGATATTTTACAAAATGAAAAAGTAGTTATTGCAAAAGAACTTTTGACATCTGTTGCTAAAGACACTGATAACAAAATTAATATATTAAAAGAATTTAAAGGAAAAGAATTTGATGGAACTGTTTGTAATCATCCATTTTATAAAATTGGCTATGAATATGATGTTCCAATGCTCGAGGCAAGATTTGTAACAACTGAACAAGGAACAGGAATTGTTCATTGTGCTCCAAGTCATGGACCTGATGATTTTAATTTGTGTATCAATAATGGAATAAAAGCAATTGAAACAGTTGATGATGATGGAAGGTACACGAAACACATACCTATATTTGAAGGAACTCATATTTTTAAAGCAAATGATATTGTTATAGAAAAGCTTAAAGAACTAAAAGGTCTTTTGAACAATGGAAAACTAACACATTCTTACCCACATTCTTGGAGATCAAAGGCTCCTTTAGTTCACAGAGCAACACCTCAATGGTTCATTTCAATGGAAAGTCATAAGCTAAGAGACAAAGCACTTAAAGCAATAAATGATACCACTTTTTATCCAAGCAAAGGAAAAGAAAGAATTAAAGCAATGATAGAGACAAGGCCAGATTGGTGTGTCTCTAGGCAGAGAGTTTGGGGCGTTCCACTTCCGATATTTATTTCCAAAAAAACTGGAGAAATTCTTATTGATGAGGAAGTTTTTGAGAATATTGCAAAAATTTATGAAAAAGAAGGCTCAGACTGTTGGTTTGAAGATAATTTTCAGAGACTACTCGGTGACAAATATAAAGCAGAAGATTTTGATAAGACTAGTGATATTGTAGAAGTATGGTTTGACAGTGGATCAACTCATTCTTTTGTTTTAGAAAAGAGGGAAGATTTAAAATGGCCTGCTTCAATGTATCTAGAGGGTTCAGATCAACATAGAGGTTGGTTTCATTCTTCACTGTTAGAGTCATGCGGAACAAGAGGTAGAGCACCATTTGAAAGTATTTTATCCCACGGGTTTGTTGTTGATGGAAAAGGACTTAAAATGTCTAAATCAACGGGAAATGTTATAGCTCCAGAAGATATTTTAAAAAAATATGGTGCTGATATACTTAGAATTTGGGTTGCTTCATCAAATTATGCTGAGGATTTAAGAATAGACTATTCAATTTTAAACCAGCACTCTGAGTCATATAGAAAAATAAGAAATACTTTCAGATATCTTTTAGGAAATATACAAGACGAATATTCAAAAATAGATTTTGATAAAATTGATTTAAATAATATTCCTGAATTAGAAAAGTATATGTTGCATAGATTGTATGTGATAGATGAGAGTTTTAATGAATACTTTAAGTCATATAATTTTCATAATTTATATAAAGAATTATTAAATTTTTGTACTGTAGAACTCTCAGCATTTTATTTTGATATTAGAAAAGATCTTCTTTATTGTGACCCAAAAGACTCAAAAAAACGCTCAGATTGTATCTTAATTTTAAAAGTAATTCTAGAATGTTTATTAAAATGGTTTGCACCAATCCTATCATTTACTACTGAAGAAATTTATCATTTAATTCATAAGGAAAATGATAAAGGAAGTATTCATTTACAAAAATTTGTTAAAATTCCAAATAAGTGGAAAAATGAAGAATTGAACGACAAATGGAATAAACTTAAATTGATCAGAGACGAAGCAAACATTAGTATTGAAAGTAAAAGGGCAGATAAAATTATTGGTTCAAGTTTAGAGGCAAATATTGAGATAAAAATTAAAGATAAAGACATGTATAGTTTGGCTCAGAACCATGATTTTTCTGAAATTTGCATTACATCTTCTGCTTCAATCTTGAATGATAACAATTTAGAAAAAGAAATTGAGATCACTAGTTCAAAAGCTGTTGGAAATAAGTGCCCAGTTTGTTGGAAAATTAGAGAAAATATTTGTGAAAGAGATGGTAACTGTCATCTTTCATGAAAAGTGAAAATATTAAAAAAATAGTAATAAGTATTTTCATTTTATTATTCATTTTCTTATTAGATAGAATATCAAAAATACTTATTCTAAATATATTAGAGGAAACTGGACAAGTAGATATTTACATAAACTCATTTTTAAATTTTTATCTAGTTTGGAATAAAGGAATAGGTTTTGGCTTATTATCTTCAGATCAAGATCTTTTTTATAATGTAGTCACCATTTTAATTATCTTAATTAATTTTGTTATAATTTATCTATTATTTAAGGAAAAAGGGCTAAAATATTATTTTTTAATTATTATTTTAGGAGGCTCACTAGGCAATCTATTTGATAGGATTTATTATAGAGCTGTCCCAGACTTTTTTGACCTGAATTATAATGGATACCATTGGTTTGTTTTCAATGTGGCTGATATATTTATTACAATTGGTATTATTTTGCTTATTTTGTCTGAATTAATAAGTTATAAAAAAGTAAATGAATAAAATCTTTCAAATTACTAAGTTATTATTCTTCTTATTATTTTTATATTCATGTGGTTCAGTTGGAGAAGCATTGCAAGGAAAAAAAAGATCAGATCAAGGTGACGAATTTTTAATCGATAAAAAAAATCCATTAGCTATGCCTCCAGATTTTGATAAATTACCAAAACCTGGAGAAGCAAGTGTTAAATCAACTGGAGATATTGAAAGTGGTAAATCAAATATAGAGGAGCTGCTTAAGAATAACAAAATTATTGAAGATAATTCAGGATCAGAAGAATCTAGTTCAATTGAAAGTTTATTATTAAAAAAAATTAAGCAAAGAAATGTTTTCAAAAAGAATAATTTTTAAAAATTTTGTTCAAAAAAAAAATACAAAAGCAAAAAAAAAAATAAACAATATTTTAAAAAAAGAATTAGTTACAAGTGATTTGTTGTTAAATTCATTTAATAAAAATTACAAATATAGCTATAAAAAAGGAATTTTAAAAAAATATCAAAACTTTGATGCCATAAATCTAATTGGTATGGGTGGTTCAATTTTAGGAACAGAGGCGATATATGATTTCTTAAATTTTAAGGTAAAAAAAAAAATAAATTTTTACAATAACCTTGATAGTAAAATAAATTTTAAAAATAAGAAAAAAACTTTAAATTTAATAGTATCAAAATCTGGTAGCACACTTGAGACCATATCAAATTTCAACGTAATTCTTAATTCACAAAAAAAAAATAAAAATATAGTAATCACAGAGAAAAAATCTAGCTTTCTTATAAAACTGGGAAACAAATTAAAGGCAGATATTATTGAACATAAAAATTATATTGGAGGAAGATATTCAGTTTTATCTGAAGTTGGTATGTTGCCAGTAGAATTGCTAGGTCTAAATGAAAGAAAATTTAAAAGGCTCAATTACCTAATAAAAAGTAAATATTTTCTAAATCAATTGATTTATAACGTTAATTTCATATTTAACTGTGTTTCAAAAGGGAAAAAAAATTCAGTAATTCTTAACTATGATGAAAGTTCTAATAATTTATTCAAATGGTACCAACAACTTACAGCAGAAAGTTTAGGAAAAGATAATAAGGGTATTTTTCCTATTATTTCATCTATGCCCAAGGACAATCATAGCTTGCTTCAACTTTATTTAGATGGACCAAAAAATAATTTTTTTACATTTTTTGGAATTTTAAATGAAAAAACAGAAAGAATATCAAATAAAAATTTATTTGATAAGTTTTCAATTTTAAAAAACAAAAATTTAAATCAAATCATAAAAGCACAAAGACAGGCAACTCAAACAGTTTTTAAAAGAAAAAAAATACCTTTTAGGAGTTTTGAAATTTTGAGAAAAAATGAGGAAACAGTTGGAGAATTATTTACCTTTTTTGTTCTAGAAACAATTTTGTTGGGAAGGCTAATGAAAGTCAATCCTTTTGATCAACCTTCAGTTGAGTTAATTAAAACTGAAACGTCAAAATTACTTATTTAAGCTAATTTACTGAATAAAATTTTAGATAAACCATAATTCTTTTCATCTAAAACATTTAAAAAATTAGAAATATTATCTACTGATTTTTTATTTCGATGTATAATTATTATTGTATTTGTATCAGCGATCTTTAATATTTTTATTTGATCTATTAAAATATTTATTTCTTTGTCTTTAAAAGGTGGATCTAGAAAAATTACATCAAAAATTTCATTGTTTAAATTTGATTCTTTTAAATTATATGCATTACTTTCATATACTTTAGTTTTGCTCTCTAATTTTAAATTAAATATGTTATTCTTTAAAACTTTTATCGAATTTGAGTAATTCTCAAAGAAAATTACCTTTTTAGCTCCTCTAGATAAACACTCAATTCCAAATGAGCCAGTACCAGAAAATAAATCCAACACTTTAGAGTTATTTATGTTTTTATATACTTTACTTGAATGATCTAAAATATTGAAAATCGATTCTCGCACAATATCTCTCAATGGTCTTGTAGATTTATCGAGAGGAATTAATAATTTTTTTCCTTTGAGACTTCCTCCAATGACTCTCATATATCTATAATTTTATATCCAATATCTCTACGATAAAAACCGTTTTCCCAATTTAGATTTTCTATTTCTTTGATTACTTTGTCTCTTGAGGACTTAAAATTATTAGAGATACTAACAAAATTCAGTACCCTCCCTCCATTAGCATATACTTTGTTATCCTTTTTTTCTGTGCCTGCATGGTAAATAAAAAATGAATTATCATTCTTTATATTTTCAATGCTTGGTATTTCGATATTTTTTTTATAAATATCTGGATATCCATTAGAGCAAAGTACTATACACATACTTTTTTTTCTCTTCCAAAGAATATCTTGGCTCTCTAAAGTTTCATTACAGCAAGATAAAATCAGATCTAATAAATCAGAAGATAAAAGCGGCAAAATTGTTTGACATTCTGGATCTCCCATTCTCACGTTATATTCAATAAGATATGGATTATTGTCTTTAATCATCAGACCAACATATAAAAATCCTTTGTAATTCTCTTCCATGTCTTTAATAGCCTTAAAAGTAGGATTAACAATTTTTGTAATTATTTTTTTATCAAGTTCTTTGTTTATTAGTCCAGAAGGTGAATATGCACCCATGCCTCCAGTGTTATTTCCTTTATCTCCCTCACCAACTCTCTTATGGTCTTGAGCAGTATTAAATCTTCTATATGTTTTTCCATCTGAAAGCACAAAATAACTCATTTCATCTCCTTGCAAAAATTCTTCAATAAGGATTTGTTCAGCTAAACCAAATTTTCCATTGAATATTTCTTTAACCGCTTTATTCGCACTTTCTAAATCCTCACAGATATAAACACCCTTACCTGCAGCTAATCCATCTGCTTTAACGACTATAGGCATATTTGCATTTTTTAAATGTGAATAAGCTTCTGTAGCAGTTCTAAATACTCCAAATTGTGCAGTAGGAATATTATACTTTTCACATATCTTCTTTGTAAATATTTTTGATCCTTCTAGTTGTGAAACTTTTTTGTTTGGACCAAAAACTTTTATATTTTCTTTTGAAAGAAAATCAACAACACCATCAACTAGAGGTTTTTCAGGTCCTACAATTACTAAATCAATTTTATTTTCTTTTATGAATTGCAATAAAATTTCAAAATTATAAAAATCAATTTTTACATTCTCTGCTATTGAGTCAGTGCCAGCATTACCTGGTATACAAAATAATTTTTCAAGTTTATGGGATTTTGAGATTTTGCTTGCTATTGCATGTTCTCTACCACCATTTCCAAGAATTGCAATTTTCATATATTCAAATATATATCCTATAAATCATGAACAAGTTAGCAAAATTAAAATATCTACCAAATAAATTTGATATCATAGAAGAAGGCGACCATGTTATTTGTGCAGTTTCAGGAAAGAAAATTTCGCTTCAGAATTTGAATTATTGGAATGTTGATGAGCAAGAGGCTTACTTTTCTTATGTTGAAGCTTCAATAAAAAAAGAAAAAGATACTAAGTAATTATTATTTTTTCCACCTATTGTGTGTCCAAATCCATTGATCAGGATTTTTTAGTATCATCTTCTCTAAGATCGTATTTAAATGATCAGAAATTTCCTCTTGAGACTTTTTTGAGTTGATTGCCATTGGCTGCGACACATACATTTTAAAGTTATATTTCTCTAATCTTTCAATATAAATTGGAACCAAATCACATTCATATTTTTTAATAATTTGAGCTGGTATTGTGGTGGTAGACGCTAAGTTTCCAAAGAAATCAATTTTTATACCTTCTGTAACTCTTTGATCAATCATTAAGGCTATTGAGTTACCTTTTTTTAAATTTTCTAAAATTTGTCTAGTACCCGATCTTCCTTTCCTGATTTGATTTCTACAAATATATTTAGTTCTTATCCTTTCCATTGTTTTATTTAAAAAAATATTATTAAGTGGTCTATATATAGCTGCTAGATTTATTCCATGTTTCTCAATTTGCATAGCCATGAGTTCAAAGTTGTTAAAATGTCCTGATATAAAAACAACAGGCTTCTTGAGATTTTTAATTTTATCCAAATTTTCGATACCATCTATTCTAATAAACTGCTCTAACTTATTGTTTCTAAAATCTTTTAAAAACGGATATTCTGCTAAAATTCGCCCGTAGTTTCCTAAAATATTATTAACAAATTGGTCGTCAGAAATACTTATTGCAATTTTAGATTTATGCAAATTTTCAATTATAGATTTTTTTTTTCGAAAAAAGTTTCCAAAATTTTTTCCAATAAAAAACCCTAAATTAGATGCTGATTTATATCCTATAACTTTACAAATAAAAAATAAAAATTCTACCAATAGAAATTCAATAAAATATATTATTTTTCTCATATCTTTTCTTTTAAAAAATTTAAAAACTTTTTATAATTTTCTATTTGTAATTCTACTTTTAAATATTTAATATTTTTTTTATTATTAATTGTTAGTCTTTTATAATCTTTTTCTGTAGTAATGATTTCTAATTTATTATTTAAAGCAGTTTTTTTAATTTTCTCTAAATCTTCATTTGTATAATTATGATGATCGGGAAATATAAACTTTTTTGATATCTTAAACTTATACTTAGTAAGTGTGTTTTCAAACTCCTCTGGATTTCCAATCCCACAAAAATATAAGTAGCTTTTTTTTCTATTGAAGTTTTTAATATTGATCGGAACATAGTTGGAATAAAATATTTTATTATTAAACTTTTTTAATATTGATGAAAGTTTAGTATTTTTTTTTTCACCGATCAAAAAAATTGCACTATATTTTTTTAATATTTCTAGTTTTTCCCTTAAAGGTCCTGCCGGAAGTAAATATCCATTGCCGATACCATAAGTTGAATTAAAGCAAGCAATTGATATGTCGTAATTTATTTTTTTATCTTGTAGTCCATCATCTAAAATAGCTACATCGAATTTTTTTACCTCAGCTTTATCTAAACTTATACCTCTATTTTCATCACTAATTAGGTTTCCATGAGCCTGAAGCATTTTTCTTTCATCAAGCTGATTTAAATATCTTTTTTTAATGAATACGGTTTTAAACTTGTTTCTTAAAATTTTATTTATTTGAATGCTTAGAGAAGTTTTTCCAGTTCCACCAATATAAATATTTCCCACACATATAGTTTTGATTTTATATTTTTTTCTAATTAATAAATTTTTACCAAAATTTATTAAAATAGTAAAAATTGTAAGAGGAATTAATAAATAAGAAATAAAATTTTTGTCATTTAAATATAATGGTTTTAAAACTTTCATTTAGATAAATTTTTTAATCTCATGTAAATTTTTATTTAGTATTTTATCCCCTAAGTATTTTAACTTTTTATTTACTTTATTTCTTTGTAAAAAATTAATTTTTTGACGAACAACAGTTTTCATATTTTTAATCGAGTTTACTCTTGTTGTAATTTTCAATTTCTCTAATATTTTATAAACTTCTTTAAAGTTTTCTATATGTGGACCGTATAAGATATAATTACCCTCTCTTGCTGACTCTAAAGGATTCTGTCCTCCATGTGGTATAAGAGACCCACCCAAAAATGTTAATTTAGATAGTGAATAGAATTTTGCAGTTTCTCCGTAAGTATCAACTATATATATATCAGTATCTTTGTTTAATTTTTTAGATGAGGTATGTAATTGAGAATTCAGACCAATATTGTTTAATTCATTTAGTATTTCTTTTTTTCTATTTATATGTCTTGGGATTATTATTGTTATCAAATTTTTAATTTCTGACTTTAATTCTTTATGCACTTTTCCAATGAATAATTCTTCTGTTCGATGAGTGCTTGCTGCACAAAAAATAATTCTTTTTAAAAATTTTTTTTTAAGAATTAAATTTTTTTTATTATCTTTTTGTGTTCCGCCAAAAAATTTTAAATTACCTACCAGTTTTATATTTTTTGTTCCTAACAATTTTAAATATTTTTTTGTCTCCATATTTTGAGGTAAAGCAAGAGTTATTTTTTCAAAAATTTTTTTGGAAAAATTAGGTAAAAATTTCCATCTATTAAAAGATTTTTTTGTAATCCTTGCATTAAGTAGGATTATTGGAATATTTCTTTTATGTAAATTCTTAAACATATTCGGCCAAATTTCAGAGTCTACAAATATTGCTAATTTTGGTTTCCAGTGATTAACGAAATGTTTGGTTAAAAAATTTAAATCAAAAGGATAAAACTGATGAACAGTTTTTTTAAACTTAAATTTAGACAAAATATGTGAGGAACTAATAGTTGATGAAGTAACTAAAATTCTTTTAATTTTTTTATCCTCCTCTAATCTCTTTACAATAGGAATTATGCTTAATATTTCACCTACACTTGCTCCATGTATCCAAATTGTTTCACTTAGCTCATTGTTTTTTGAAAAAAATCCATATTTTTCTTTAAATCTATTTTGATCTTCTTTCCCTAAAAATATTCTAATCAATACAATTAGTGGTGAAATTAATAATAATAGAAATAAAAAAAAATTATAAATAACAAACATTAACTTCTGTTTATTTGTTTATTATAAAAGTTTTTATAAGTATCAGACTTAATTAAGAGTTCCTCATGATTACCTGAATCTATTACCATACCCTTATCCATCACGTAAATTTTATCAGAGTTTAAAATAGTTGAAAGTCTGTGTGCAATTACTACGGTTGTTTTATTTAAAGTCAATTTATCTAATGCTTTTTGTATTTTTTCCTCAGTTTCAGAGTCTAAAGAGGAAGTAGCTTCATCTAATAGAATAATTTTACTATTTTTTAAGAATGCCCTTGCAATAGAAAGCCTTTGTTTTTCTCCACCTGATAATCGTACCCCATTTTCTCCTATTAAGGTTTGATATTTATTTTCAAGTTTATCTATAAATTCTGAACACATTGAGAGATTTGCAGCTTCGTATATCTCATCATCATTTGAGTCTGGTTTTGCGTATTTTATATTATTAAAAATCGTATCATCGAACAGAGTCACATTTTGATCAACTATTGATATTTCTTTCCTTAAGGAAAATAAATTAACTTCTTTAATATTTTGGCCATCTATTTCTAATATCCCAGTTTTTGGATCATAAATTCTTGGAATTAAACTTAGCAATGTTGACTTACCAGAACCACTTTGCCCAACTAGAGCTGTCATTTTACCCCCATTTATTTTGATATTTATATTTTTTAAAACTTTATTCTCTAAATTAGTGGAATAATTAAAATTTATATTTTCACAATTAATTGTCCCATTATCTAGATTTAACATTGTTTTATCTTCGTTAGTGTCAATTAAATTTTTTGTATCAATTATCGGAATAATTCTTTTACTGGCAGACAATCCCTGACTAACACCAACATTAATAACTGCTAAAGACTTTACTGGCTGATAAGCCAACATCATCGCAGCCAAAAATGAAAAAAAATTATTCAAGCTCAATTGGCCACTCATTATCAATTTACCCGAGTAAAAGATTAGTATGGCAATCATGATTCCTGTTAAAATTTCCATCACGGGCGTGGCTCTAATAAAAACAGAAGATATTTTTATTGATTTTTCTTTTAAATCATTAACAAATTTCTCTGATCTTTCATTTTCGAACTTTTCTCTTTGAAAAATTTTAATAATTTTGTGATTTTTAAAAATATCGATTAAATATTTATTTAAGTCTCCAGATTTTTCCTGAGCTTCTGTTACTACTTTACCCATTCTTTTACCTAATTTTTTTGCAATAAAAGATGCAAAGGGAATCATAATAATTGCAACTAGAGAAAGCCTCCAATTTTGGACAAACATGACAGTGAGAAGTCCAATTAAAGTTAATCCATCTTTGAATAAAGTCAAAAAAGAAGTGCTAAGCATACCTGTAATTTGATTAACGTCAAAGTTAAGATTGGAAATATATTTTCCAGTGTGCTTGTTTTCTATATTTTCAGTATCAGCCTTAATAAATGATGAAAGCATGTTAACTTGTATTTCTTTTTTAACTTCTTCTGCGACTTTAATCATTGTGACTCTTGCCAAATAGAGAGAAATCCCCTTGGTAGCAAAAGCTAAAATTATTAATAATGGAATTACTAAAAGCAAACTTTGATCTTTATTAATAAAAATTTTATCAATAGCAGGGTCTAATAACCAAGCAGTTGCTGATGTGCTGCCAGCAACTAATATAGAAAAAAAGACTGCTAGAAAAATTTTGTTTAAATATTTTTTTGTATAGTCTTTGTAAAGTCTTTTTAATATTTCAAGGTTAGACATTTAAATTATTTTTCCAATCAAAATATTTATAAAAACAACAAGTCCTAATAAATTATTACTTTTAAATTTTGTTAGACACATATTAGGGTTAGATACTTGAAGATTTTTTATTTGATAAAAGCCTAAATGAAAAAAAGTAATTGCTAGAGATATATAATATAAAACTTTAAAGTTCATTAAAAAACCGACTAAAATTAATGAAAGAAAAAAAAATATGTAACATAAAGAAATAAATTTTTTTGGATTATCTTTAAATTTTATCGAGGTAGACTTTACTCCTATAATCTCATCATCTTTAATATCTTGATATCCATAAATAGTGTCGTAACCGAGTGTCCAAAATATGGCTCCAAAATAAAAAATAATTGGTACTAAATTTACACTATTATTTACTGATATCCACGCAAGAACAAGACCATAGTTAAATGTAATTCCTAAAAATAGCTGTGGCCAATAAGTAAATCTCTTCATTAGAGGATAAGTAAATGCCAATGGCATGGATAATAGTGCCATCAAAATTGTGAATTTATTAAAATTAATCAATACTAAAAATGCTAATCCACATAAAATAAAAGAGTAAATTATTGCTAGCTTTATAGAAACTTTCCCTGATGCAATTGGTCTATTTTTTTGTTCTCTCAACTTTTTTGTCGAAATTTTTATCAACTATGTCGTTTACAATACAACCAGCAGATCTCATTAGTATTGATCCAATTAAAAATAACAAAGAATAAAAATAAAAAATTCCTAATTTAGAATTAAAATCATAAGCAATGGTTAGACCCCATAGACAAGGCCAAAACAAAAGCATGTAGCCGATCGGTCTATTTAATCTTGTAAGCTCAATGAACAATTTGATGTTTTGCATAATAATTTACTTGTAAATAGCAAAGCAGAGTTTCATAATCAAATTGATTCGAATGAATATAGACTACACTGTTACTGCATTAATGTTTCCAGCAATACCGCTTATAATGAGTGTATATAGCAATCGATTTCACACCCTAAGCGGGTTAATTAGAAAAATTCATGATGAGTACGTTTTTGAAAAACACACGCCTCCAGAGTGGAAAGATCAACTTATAAACTTAAACAGCAGAATTGGAGTATTAAAGTTTGCAATTATGTCAGCAGCATTTGGCTTCCTATTTAATATGCTGACTGTATTTGCTCTTTATTTAGAAAGTTTAATTGTAGCTAGAGTAATTTTCGGGACATGTTGTTTGTCTATGATGATTTCAATTATATTTTTTATTAGAGAAATACAAATTTCTACTAAGGCTTTAAAACTCCATCTCTCTGATATGGATGTTCAGTTTAAGGAATAATTACTGCTGGACCTGTAATTTTTCTACCTTCTAAATCTTTATGAGCCTCAACAGCATCTTCTAATCTATATTTTTTAAAAATTTCTATTTTTACATTTCCGGATGAAATTTGTTTAAATAACATATCAGCCGCTTCTTGTATTTCTTCACTATTTGTGAAGTATTGATTCATTGCGGGTCTAACAAAATAAATACCTTTTGGCTGCAAAGATTTTGAAACAATAATTGGATCAAGCGGACCCGATGCATTTCCAAATGAAACCATTGTTCCTCTTAATTTTAAACATTCAATGGATTTATCATATGTTGTTTTACCCACACCATCATAAACAACTGAAACACCTTTACCATTTGTGAGTTCCAACACTTTTTTTGCAAAGTCCTCCTTAGAATAGTTTATAACGTCATCACATCCGTACTTGTTTGCTATCTCAATTTTTTCATCACTACCAACCGTTCCAATAACTTTTAGTCCTAAACTTTTCGCCCACTGACAAAAAAATTGTCCCACACCACCAGCCGCTGCATGAAATAAGATAGTTTCACCTTCTTTAGGAATATAAGTTTTGTATAATAAATAAAATGTTGTCATTCCCTTTGTCATTGCACTTGAGATTTGCTCTAAATCAATATTATCAGGAACTTTTACAATATTTTTTGATGTGTAATTTCTGTGAGTTGAATAAGCACCTAAAGGAGCTGCAGCATAAGCAATTTTATCTCCAACTGAAAAATTTGAAACATTTGAACCAACTTCTTTAATTATACCTGCTGCTTCCATTCCAATCCCAGTTGGTAACTCAAGGGGGTATAAACCCGACCTATGATATGTATCTATATAATTTAAACCAATTGAAACATGTTCGATTTGAACTTCATCTGCTTTAGGTTTTTCTAAAGTTATATTCTCTAGTTTAAGAACTTCTGGTCCGCCAGTTTTTGTTACTTTAATAGATTTCATTTTACAAATGTACCTTTATGATAATCTTCGACTGCTTGCAAGATTTCTTGTTTAGTGTTCATAACAAATGGACCACCTCTAGCAATTGGTTCACCTATAGGCTTTCCAGCAATTAGAAGAAACTTTGTATCAGTTGAGCTATAAACTTTAAGTTTGTCCCCCTTTTTTAGAAGAATTAGTTTTGAATTTTCAATTTTTTGATGTTGCTGATTTCCGATTTTTATCTCTCCTTCAATTAAATAAATAAATGAATTGTGAGATAGTGGTAAATCGAAATTGAACTCTTTGTCCTTGTTTAATTCTATATCAAAATAAATAGGTTCAACATTATGTTTTTTGATAGGTCCCTCGGTTTTTTCAAATTTTCCTGCAATGACTTTTACAATTTTTTCCTCATCTTTATATGATTTCATCTGGTCTGCATCTATGTAGATATAATTAGGTTTACTCATTTTAAGTTTAGCTGGCATATTGATCCATAATTGAAATCCATGTAACTTACCCTCTTTCATTGCAGGCATTTCAGAGTGAATTATTCCACTTCCTGTTTTCATCCACTGAACATCTCCTGCAGTCATTCTACCTTCGCCACCTGTACTATCTTTGTGCTCAAAATCCCCAGCCAACATATAAGTTACCGTTTCAATTCCTCGATGAGGATGAGGCGGAAAACCTGCTATATAATCCTCACTATTTTCTGATCCAAATTCATCTAACATTAAAAATGGATCAAAATAATTTGGCTCTACACCAATACTTCTTTTTAATTTAACTCCAGCCCCGTCAGATGCTGGCGTAGGCTCAATAATTTTTTTTACCTCTATATCTGACATATTATTTATTAAAATTTCTTATCTAAACTAAAATCTTTAGTTCCATTTATAAATATAAATAGAAACCCACCTGCTAATGCAATATTTTTCAAAAAAGATCCTAATTGCACCTGGTCCGAAAAATCGTTGTGAAAAATTACAGCTGTAGCTATACAAAATAGACTTAATAAACCTGCTGCAATTTTTGCTTTATAGCCTAATATAATTAAGATAGGTCCAACTATCTCTAAAATTATCGCTGGTATAATTAAAATTCCTGGTATTCCAAAACCCTCCATCCAGCCCACTGTTCCATCGTAATTACTAATTTTAAAAACACCATTAAGAAGAAATAAAGCTGAGATTAAAATTCTAGCAACAAGATCTAAAATGTTTGTCATAATTTTAAAATAATGATTTGTTTAAATAATATCAAGCAAGTGTTTAAGATTATTTATCTGATTTTCAGGAGAGTAATCTAGATTATCAAAAATATTATTATTTCTATTTACCCAAATAGCATTAAAACCATAATTACCACCCCCAGAAACATCCCATGTATTTGCGCTTAAAAAAACTACCTCATGTTTTTCAATCTTATATTTTTTAATTGGAATATCGTATACCTTTGAGACTGGCTTAAAAATACCTACTTCCTCTACTGAAAAAATATCATCAAAAACCTTAAGATTATTACTGAGGACCAATTCATTGAGAAGGGAAGGAGTTCCATTTGAAAGTATTGATAATTTGTAATTTTTTTCTTTTAATAATTGTAGAGTTTCTTTTACTTCTGGATAAGGGGATAGAATTTTATAAAGATCAAGTAATTCACTTTTCATATTGGGATTAATGTTAAAAACTTTCATTGATTTATCTAAACTATCCTCAGTAATTTTCCAAAAATCTTTATGTCTTTTCATTAGACTTCTAAGCCAAGTGTATTCTAGTTGAGTTGTTCGCCAATAATTTGAAAAATTTTCCCATTTGCTGCCAATTTTATCTTTACATTTTTCTGCTGCAGAATTGACATCAAATAAAGTTCCATAGGCATCGAAAATTATTGCTTTAATATTTTTCATAAATTACTTTCCTGATATGAGTAATATTAGAATATTTTTTCCTGAAAGTTTATCTCTTAATTTTAATTATAGGCTTGAAAAACCACAATCACACTATTTAACAAAAGTAATGAGAGTTAAAATTGGTGAAAATTTTTCACTATTTAATAAAAAAGGTGAGTGGTTAGCTAAAATTAATAATATCATTAGTGGCAAAGTTGAATTTAGTATTCAAGAAAAATTAAGAAATGAAGAAAACCCAGTAGATATTTGGCTGGCATTTTCGCCAATAAAATCAAATTATTCAAATTTCATGATACAGAAGGCTACTGAATTGGGTGTAACTAAATTTATTCCAATTATTTTTGATAGAACAATTGTCAGAAAGATTAATTCTGACAGATTAAAAAAAATAATTATAGAGGCAACAGAGCAGTCAAATAGAATAAACCTCCCATCTTTAGAAAAACCTCAAAACTTAAAAAGTTTCTTAAAAAAAAATGAAAATAAAATAGATTTAATTTTTACCGACCTAAATACTAAAAATAAAAAAATTGAGTTAAATAAAGACAGAAGTAAATCATTATGTATTATAATTGGACCTGAGGGCGATTTTTCAGAACAAGAAAGGAAAAATATTTTAAATTTTAAAGGTGTAAAATCATTAAAAATAAGTGAAAATATTCTCAGATCAGAGACAGCAGTAATATCGTCAATATCAATACTTAATTATATTTTGAAATTATAAATATTTGTTAATTAATTTGATTGATTTTTTAATATCGTCTCTATGAGAAATTTTAGCAATATATTTTCCATCTTTAAGCAGTATCACGGGTGAGCTATGATCAACATTGTAATCACCATTTTCAAAAAAAATCTTTTGACTGATTATTCCCCATGATTGTGACAATAAAAAAATTTCACCCGGATCTCCTGTGATTCCAACAAACTTGTTATCAAAATTTCTTAGATAATCTTTAATAACTTCTGGAGTATCTCTTTTAGGATCAACGCTAATAAAAAAAACTTTTAAATCTTTTTTTTTATTTTTCTTTATTCTATTCAATGCGATATCCATTTTATTTAAAGTCATTGGGCAAATATCAGGACAATTTGTAAAACCAAAAAAAATTGCAGTTAATGGTCCTTCAAAAGATTTTTGAGTTATAACATTATTGTTCATATCTTTGAGCTCAAAATCTGAGCCCTTAAATGCTGCGACTGATTGGTCCTTTTGCTCTTTCATTGAAAGAAATACTGGAAGCATCAAAAAAAAGAATATTGTTAAACATCCAGTTAATACTGCAATTGAGGTTTTTATTTTCATTATTGTAAAATTATATATAGGAACTATATAAACATTATGTATCTATTAAAGAAAATATTTGGCACATTAACTGAAAAACCTTGGGAACAAGACCAAGCAGTAATAGACAGTGGTCACTCAGGTAAAACATTTGAAATATCAAATCAAATGTCTGCTGTAATAATTATTTTCGGGGTAAGTACAACTTTATTTAGTCTAATTTTTACTGGTTATCTTTATTCACTTCCGCCAGAACAGGATACAACTTTTATTCTTAAAACAAATTTACTTTGGATAAATACGTTAGTTTTAATTTTAGTAACAATATTTTTTAATAAGATAAGCAAAGATTTAAAAAATGGAATTACAAGTTCAATAAAAAAGAATTTAATTTACGTTGGCGGGCTAAGTTATATATTTTTGTTTCTTCAGTTAGCTTTATGGTATCAATTAATGCAAACTGGAAATTTTGTTTCAACAAATACATATTTCTCATCTTACTACTTCTTTACAGCTTTGCATGGTATACATTTATTAGGAGGACTTTTTTTTTGGGGTAAAGTTAGTTCAAGAATTTTTAAATCAGAGGAGAGTGGATATAAAAAAGAGGAAAAAAGTATTAATGCACTTTCGCTGTACTGGTTATTTTTATTTATTGTTTGGTTAGTATTTTTTACAATAATGTTTGCCTATAACGATACTGTAATAGAATTTTGTAAATCTTTGATAGCTTAAATTTTATTTAAGAAATAAAACCATTACAGACCCAAACACTGCAATAATTATTAAAAGAATATTTACTGATCTAAGATATCTTTTAGTTTCAGGTTTTGTCTCTCCTTTTGAAAATCTCCCTGCACCCAAAGAAATTACAAAATAGAAAGCTAATACCAAAGCGAGAATTGTTATTAAAATACCTAATTTACCAAGCATGAATACATTGATTATATTAGTATAATTAATATGTTTTATGACATTTTGTCATAGGTATTTATAGGATTATTCTTCTATATAAACACTATGCATGCAGGAATAATTTTTTTATTGGTGATAATTGGATCAGTCTTATTCCATATTTTTACACCATGGTATTGGACAGATATTGCTTCAAACTGGAAAGGAATGGATGATACCATCACACTTACATTTTGGGTAGGTGGAGGAGTTTTTGTAGCTGTTTGTCTTTTTATGATTTACTGCGTTTTCAGATATCAACATAAGGAGGGTAGAAGAGCTGAGTATAAACCAGAGGATAAAAAATTAGAAAAAATTTTAACTTGGGCTACGACATTAGGAGTATGTGCACTCTTGGCTCCTGGTCTTATAATATGGAACCAATATGTAAACGTTCCAAAAAATGCGATTGAAGTTGATGTGATGGCGTGGCAATGGGGCTGGCAGTATAGGCTACCAGGTGCAGACGGAAAATTAGGAACGACACAAGTTAGAAATATTGCAGATAACAATCCATTCGGTATAAATCCAGATGATCCGTTTGGAAAAGATGACATAATGGTTGAAAGTGATGTCATTAATTTAGAAAATAATAGACCTGTGAAAATTTTATTAAGATCAGTAGACGTGCTTCATAATTGGTATGTTCCACAATTTAGAGCAAAAATGGATGCAGTCCCTGGCACAGTAACTTTCTATTGGTTTGAGCCTAATAAGGTAGGTGAATACGAAGTTCTATGTGCTGAATATTGTGGAGTTGGTCACTACGCAATGAGAGGTGGAGTTGAAGTACAAGATAAAGCTGACTATGAAGTTTGGCTGAGCGAACAAGAAACTTTTGAGCAACTTTCAGCAAGATATGAAAAATTAAATGTAGATGGGAACAAATTAGCTAAAAAATAACAATTTATTAATTAAAAAAAATATATATATAGAGGATAAAAATATGTCAGACGAATACGATAACAACAAATCATACCAAGCCCAGTCATCAGAAGTAATGGATGGTTCAGTTGGTTCTGTAAATCCAGATATAGATTATGTAAGACCGGCTGAAGTTGGTGAGCAAGATTTATACCATGGACATAGTTTTATCGAAAAATGGGTTTTTTGTCAGGATGCAAAAGTTATCGGAGTACAATATTTCTTAACAGCAGTATTTACTGGAATTGTAGGTTTAATTTTATCTTGGTTAATGAGACTTCAGTTAGGTTTTCCAGGATTAGCAGGTTTTATGACTGCAGAACATTATTATCAATTTGTAACTATGCACGGTATGATAATGGTAGTTTACTTTTTAACAGCTCTATTTCTTGGAGGGTTTGGTAATTATTTAATTCCGCTTATGGTGGGAGCAAGAGATATGGTTTTCCCATATGTCAATATGCTTAGCTTCTGGATGTTCTTTGTTGCAGTTGCAGTTTTAATGGCAAGCTTTTTTGTTCCAGGCGGACCAACAGGGGCCGGATGGACTTTGTATCCTCCACAAACTATTTTAGAAGGAACCCCTGGATCAGGTATGGGAATACTTCTAATGCTTATATCTTTATCTTTATTTGTAATTGGTTTCACAATGGGTGGACTAAATTATATGATTACAATTCTACAAGCTAGAACTAGAGGGATGACTCTAATGAGAATGCCTTTAACAGTTTGGGGTATTTTCACCGCAACTGTACTAGCAATGTTAGCATTTCCAGCACTACTAGTTAGCGCAATAATGATGACATTAGATAAAGTATTGCAAACAAGTTTCTTTATGCCAACAATATTAAAGGCAGGAGAGGTTCTTGAATATGGTGGAGGAAGCCCAATTCTTTTCCAACACTTGTTTTGGTTCTTTGGACACCCTGAGGTTTACATTGTTGCATTGCCTGCATTTGGAATAGTTTCAGACTTAATATCTGTTCATGCAAGAAAAAATATATTTGGTTACAGAATGATGGTTTGGGCAATTGTCGGTATTGGAGGTTTAAGTTTCTTTGTGTGGGCTCACCACATGTACGTTAGCGGTATGAACCCTTGGTTCGGATTTTTCTTTGCAACAACGACATTAATTATTGCCGTTCCGACAGCCATGAAAGTTTACAATTGGATACTTACTTTGTGGAGAGGAAATATTAGAATTAATACTGTAATGTTATGGTGCCTAGGATTTATTGTTACATTTGTAAATGGTGGAATTACGGGGATATTTTTAGGAAATGTTTCAGTTGATGTTCCATTATCTGATACATATTTTGTAATAGCCCACTTCCATATGGTCATGGGTATTGCACCATTAATGGTTATTATGGGCGCAGTTTATCATTGGTTCCCATTAGTAGCTGGAAAAATGTTACATGAAGGTCTAGGAAAATGGCACTTCTGGATTACATTCTTAGGAGCTTATTCAATTTATTTCCCAATGCACTATTTAGGTTTTATTGGAGTTCCAAGAAGATATTTTGAGATGTATGACAGTCCATACATGACATCTGCAGTTGGAATGAATGAGTTTATAAGTATTGCAGCATTTATAGTCGGTGCAGCACAGTTTATTTTAGTTTTCAATATCATTAAAACATTAAAAACAGGTAAAAAAGCTGAACAAAATCCTTGGAAAGCAAATTCACTAGAATGGTATACATCTACTGTTCCACCTGAACATGGTAACTTTGGTGAGAGACTTCCAGTTGTTCATAGATGGCCGTATGATTTTAGTGTTCCAGGAGCTAAAGATGATTTTATTCCGCAAACAACTGCTCCTAGTGAAGTAATACATACTGAAGTAGAGAAAACTTAAGAGAAATAATGTCTGACCAAAAAATAGACGGCTTCGAACTTAAACCAGGGTTCAAGGGCATGGCGTCTGACACTGGTTCAGACCAAACAATGTTTAAAGGTGTGCATTGGGGCAAAGCCATGATGTGGATCTTTTTATTGAGTGATACTTTTGTATTTAGCTGTTTTTTAATTTCTTATATGAAAGGTAGAGGATCAACTATTGTTGATTGGCCTAACACGAGTGAGGTATTCTCTTTATATGTAGGAGGTGTACCCGTCCCTCTTTTGCTGATTGCGATAATGACTTTTGTATTGATCACAAGTAGTGGAACAATGGCTTTAGCGGTAAAATATGGTTATGAAAAAAATCGAAAAATGTGTGGGTGGCTAATTCTAGCTACTGCTGTAGGTGGACTTACTTTTGTAGGAATGCAAGTGTTTGAGTGGTCTAAACTCATTCACGAAGGTGTTAGACCTTGGGGAAATCCTTTTGGCGCATCACAGTTTGGTTCTTTCTTTTTTATGATAACAGGATTCCATGGCTTCCATGTCTCAATAGGAGTAATTTTCTTATTTATTTACACTTATAAAGTTTTTGCTGGTCATTATGAGAGCAAAAAAAGAGGCTGGTTTACTAAAATGAAAGGGGATTATGTTGAAATTGAAATATTAGGTCTTTATTGGCACTTCGTAGATCTAGTTTGGGTTTTCATTTTCGCATTTTTCTATTTGTGGTAAGATAAAATATGGAAGAGACTAACAAAATAAACGAAACAACTAAAAAAGAAGAGCAAACAAGTACTCAAAAGATAGGAATTTATCTTTGGATTTGGTTACTGTTATTTGTTCTAAGTTTCTTTTCTTACATGGTTGACTGGTACCAATTTCAAGGAATGTTGAGATGGTCATTAATATTATTCTTTATGTTTCTAAAAGCAGGGCTAATTATGGCCTTTTTCATGCACTTATTTTGGGAAAGATACGCTTTAGTAAATGTTCTGTTATGGCCGATGACTGCAATTGCATGTTTTATATTTTTAATGACTGCAGAATTTAAATATACGCTGTTTTCAAGATTCTTTTATTTTGTAGTAGGGGGAGCTTAATATGGACGCTTACGGTTACTTAGCTTTTTTCTTAATTTTATTTATTTTTTTCATTTATATAGTTTGGTTTGGTTATTCGGTAAAAGTTGAAAACCAAAAAGAACAAGGTGATAAAGTCAAAATAAATCCTTATGATCAAATACCTTTAAGTAGAAGATTAATTGATAAGAAAAATAGTAAAGTGGGTATATTCGATCTTGGGAATCATATTTTAATAGCAGGCGTTATATTACTTGTAATATTTGTTTCACTAAATGTTGAGTAATAGTGACTGCAAATACAATTAAAAAAAAATCAGTTTCTATAAGTTTTTTTTCTTATTCAAAATACTTATTATTATTGATGAAACCAAGGGTAATGTCTTTGGTCATCTTTACTTGTGCTGTTGGATTACTTACAGCCCCTGTATCCGTTTCTTATATAAATTCAATAATTGCAATCTTCTTTGTAACTATGGGAGCAGGTGCTGCAGGTGCATTAAATATGTGGTATGAGGCTGATCTTGATAAATTAATGACAAGAACTTGTCTTAGACCAATCCCCACTGGAAAGGTAAACAGGAAGCACGCATTATTATTTGGAACAACATTATCTATAGTATCAGTAGTTGGACTTTATTACTTTTCAAATTTAACATCAGCAATACTATTATCAATAACAATCGCATTTTATGTTTTTGTCTATACAATTTGGTTAAAAAGAAAAACTCCACAAAATATCGTGATAGGAGGTGCATCAGGCGCACTGCCACCAGTTATAGGTTGGACTATAGCTACAAACTCATTAACATTAGAACCAATAACATTTTTCTTAATAATATTCTTTTGGACTCCATCTCATTTTTGGGCGCTCAGCCTTTATAAAGCAGACGATTATCAGAAAGCTAAAATTCCTATGTTACCTATTACTAATGGTATTGAGGAAACTAAGAGAAATATATTTGTTTATTCTTTAATAATGTTACCAGTTGTTATTTTGCCTTATTATATTGGTTTTGCAGGCAAAACATTCTTAATAGTTTCATTATTACTTACCTTTTATTACAACTATGTTTGTTATGATCTTCTTAAGTTCAAAAAAAACAAATTTGAAATCAAGAAGGCCAAAAAGGTATTTTCTTACTCAATTTTTTACTTATTTTTGCTTTTTGTCCTATTTTTGGTAGACCAGATCATAAAATAAATAATCCTATTTATTTTATAGGAAAATGGTAAAAAAAATTCATGAGATACGTAAGCACAAGAGATAATTCAAAAGAATACAGTTTTGAAGATGTTTTCATTAAAGGTTTAGCTGATGATGGAGGACTTTATGTGCCTACATCTTTGAAAAAATTCAGCTCAGATGAATTGTCAGAGCTTAAAAATCTTAATTATAATGATTTATCTACTGAAATAATAAATCAATTTTCATCAGACTTTATTTCAAAAGATGATCTTTCATCATTAATTAAAAAATCTTACTCAACTTTTCGAGAAAAAGAAGTTGTTAAAATATCAAACATTGGAGATCTCAAATTATTAGAGTTATTTCATGGTCCTACATTAGCTTTTAAAGATGTAGCAATGCAGTTTATTGGCAACTTGTATGAATATTATTTAAGTAAAAATGATAAAAAAATCAATATTGTTGTGGCTACATCAGGTGATACAGGTGCTGCCGCTATAGATGCAATTAAAGGCAAATCAAAACTAAATATTTTTGTCTTACATCCTAATAATAGAATTTCACCAGTACAAAGAAAGTTAATGACAACAGTTGAGGATGAAAATGTTTTCAATATTGCAATCGATGGAAATTTTGATGATTGTCAAAATATTGTCAAGCAAATGTTTTCAGATTTAGATTTTTCTAAATCAATAAATATGTCAGGAGTTAATTCAATTAATTGGGTAAGAATTATTGCCCAAGCTGTTTATTATTTTTATACTTTTTTTAAACTTTATTTTGATAAACCTATTTCTTTTTCAGTGCCAACTGGAAACTTTGGAGATGTTTTTGCAGGATATCTTGCGAAAGAAATGGGATTACCGATAGATAAACTTATTGTTGCAACTAACGAAAATGATATTTTGCATAGAGCAATCTCAAATGGTGATTATGTTTCAAAAAAAGTAAAAGAAACACTTTCTCCAAGTATGGATATCCAATTGGCAAGTAACTTTGAAAGACTAATTTATTACGTTAATAACTCTAATTCTGAAATTACATCAGATATAATGAAAAAAATTAAACAAAATGAATACATAATTGATAAATCAAACTTAGGTATTATACAAAAAGATTTTGTTTCAGAAAGTTGTAATGAAAATGAAACTTTAGAAATCATAAAGAAATATTTTGAGAAAAATAATATTATTTTAGATCCCCACACTGCAGTTGGAGTAGGCGCTGCACACAAGCTATCATTTAATGATTGTGTAGTTTTATCTACTGCCCATCCATGTAAATTTCCAGCTGCCACAGATAATGCTATAAATAAACATGAAGAACTACCCAAAGAGCTACAATATGTTCATAGTAAAGAAGAAAATTTTCAATTATTAAAAAATGATACAGAAGCAGTTAAAAATTTCGTTAAAAGTAAATTATGAAGCTAAAAGTCAATGACCAAATACCAGATGC